>NZ_JAQNCS010000003.1:0-191890 GCF_049472655.1 Deferribacter abyssi | reverse complement strand
TGCTTTCAAAATACATAGCACCTCTCCTTCAGTATATTATATAATCGATCTAAAGGTTACTTAATGATACGAAAAATGATCCTTTAGATCCCGTTATTATCAAAATTGTTTGGGTATAGTTTTGGATGTGACTTCCAGATATAATGTTATATATTTTACTAAAAACTATTTTAAAACATAATTTTAGTTTTGTCAATAAAAAATTAACTGGCGTCACTCCATTTATGCACAACGAATTTACATTAAACTAGATTTTTTGTAATTGGATGAACTTTATTTTATCGATAGGAAATATTTGTGTTTTCAATTTAAGACGGAGAGGGCGGGATTCGAACCCGCGGTACCCTTTTTAGGGGTACACTCGCTTAGCAGGCGAGCGCCTTCGACCGACTCGGCCACCTCTCCATAAAAAAATGGCGGAGGGGGTAGGATTCGAACCCACGGTGGGCGTTAACCCACAGCGGTTTTCAAGACCGCCGCCTTAAGCCAGACTCGGCCACCCCTCCGAATGAGCGAACCATTATATAATACATCATAAAAAATTTTTCAACAATTTTATTGCAGGAAATTACATTTTTTTTAAAATATAAAAACAATAAATAATTATAGCATTTTCAATATCGATGATCAAATTTGTAGTTTGTAATCTTTTTGAAGTATAAAATCTTCCATATTCTATTACCTTTGTAATTTTTATAAAAGATAGAATATAGTATTCTGTTCAAAAAATACTTGATTTAAATAGTTTTTGTAACTATACATATCGAATACAATTAAAAGAGGGGTATGAATTACCCTTTTTGTGTTCGATTATTATAGGAGGCAAGGATGAAAAAAATTTTATTTATTCTTTTAGCGGTAACGATAGCATGTTCACAAAATGCAATGAAAGACGAAGGAGAGAGTAAAACTGATATACACACAGAACAGGTACAGCAAGAAAAAGTTGTAAATACACAAACTCCTAAAGAAGCTGAGCAGAAAGTTGAAAAGAGGATAGTTGTTCCAGATGAGGTAGCAAAAAAATATAAAAGTGTAATAATTGCTGTTAAAGATAATCAAGAAAAAAAAGATATTGATACAGAAATAATTATTGGACAAACTTCTGAAGTATCAGGAACACCTTTATCAATTCAGGTGGAAGCATTTTTACCAGATTTTGTCATGGATGAGAATGGTGTTATGACATCCAAAACTGCTGAAGAAAATAACCCAGCTGTTAAAGTAAAAATTTATAAGGATAAACAGCTAGTTTTTGATGGTTGGGTTTTTGGTAAATTCCCTACAATGCATGCTTTTACTGATGATAGATATTCCATAGTTTATAAAAGTGCATTAAAAAAATAAAAGACCTTAGAAGTTATAGTGGGAAAGCCCCTAAAAAGGGGCTTTTTTTATTTTTGTCAAAAGAAATAATGAAGAACCCAATCAAGTCTACCCCTTTTTAAGAAATAGATGCCACTAAACTTCATAACTTTTTTAATTTTTTCTCTATATTCAGGTTTATAACAGTGTATCGTACAGTGTTTACATTGTGGTTTTGGATCTAAAGGACATTTTTCATTCCTTTTTAAAGCATAATGAAGAAGGTCATAACATTCTTTACAATATCCTTCTTTGTGTTCTTTTATGCCATTTTTTAGATGATTTTTCTTACAATACACCTTTATAAACTTCTTTAGGACTTTTGCGTCTTTTTTGATTCTTTTTTCTTTACTAAGGGCTCTTTTAAACATTTAAAGTTATGCCTCCAGTAGTAAAAATATTTAAAGCATGTTATCAATAATCTATGCCAGCTTCTTTAACATTTTCTGGAGAGAAAGCGTGACATGGAGTTACTCCGTAGGTCATCTTACACTTAGGGCATTTTGCTTCAAAAGTTTCCATCAAAAACTCTTCTTTACAATTTTTACATTTTATTTTCATAGGCATTGGCATATATTGATTGCTAAATCCCATCATTCTTAGTTTATTAACCACCTGTTTTCCATTTTCAAAATTTCCGCTACATCCTTCGTGCATAATAAACCCCCTTATATTTTATTTATTATAAACCCATCTCGTAGTTTATTTCTAATAGTTAATAGTTTTTGATCTATTTTCTCTAAAGCTGGTAAGATCTCTTTTTCTTCTTTTGTTGTTTCGATAATTTTAGAAATTCTACCATTATTTATAACAAGTCTTTTATTTGCTAATAGAGCTAGTATTGGATCATGTGTTGCCATAATGACGATTTTGTCATTACTAACTAAGAGTTCCAATGCTTTTTTTCTGTTTATCCCAGCATTTTCAATTTCGTCAATAAGTACAATAGGAGATTTACTTAAAAATGCTGTGTCTGCTATCATTAAAGCTCTTGATTGACCACCACTTAAAGATGTGATAGGAGCGTCAAAGTCAAATTTTTCTCCAGCTAATTCATTGGATTTTTCGTATATAAGCTGTACGATTTTTTCTGTATTTAAAACCATCCGGCTTTCAGCATGAAGTGTGATAAACTCTTTGACTGTTAAATCCACAACAAAATTCATGTTTTGCGAAAGTTGGGCTACAAGTTTTTTATCAGTGGAATACCTGAAATCTAGAGAAGGTTTTTGACCGTTTATTAAAATGGTTCTTTTTGTATTTGTATCTCCCTGTGCCAACCATTCGATATCAGCAAGCAATCTGCTTTTTCCTGAACCTGTTGGACCTACGACAGATATGATTTCTCCTTTTTTAATAGTTATTTCTATATTTTCTTTTTGTCCTGATTTATCGTAACCACCGAGAATTGTTAACGTTTCTACATTAAACTTGGATTCTTCTTCTTCAATATCTTTAATTTCTTCAATAAGATTGTTTATTGTTACGATTATTTCATTTTTTGTAACACCGTGTTCTAACAAATCGTCATCGTTAATAGTATCAAGAAACTGATCAAGAGTAAGGTCAAGGTTTTTTAGTGTTAAATTGTAACTGTCGAAAATATCTTTTATGTAAGGATATTTTTCTAAAAGTTCATTCAATTTCATATTACTCACCCATTTCCATTTTTCTTACATTTCCCATCTGGTATTGTTTGCCAATTCTTGTTTCGCCAAGACAATAGGAGCAGACAGCTGCTGGCATAGGGAATCTTAATTTATTTTCAGTAATTGAGTCTGCATCTTTTGTTTTTAACAAGAGATTAACAAGTTCGTTTGCTCCCTGACCTGTTATACCGTTTACATGCATGATGAATGCCTTAGGATTAACAAGTTTGACTTTTAATGCAAAAACTTCTCTTTCAGCTTGAGATACAATGTCACCCTTTGTTATTACAACAATATCAGCTCCTTTAAGCATGGGACCAATTTTTTTAGGTGTATTAATGCCAGATAGATTGTCAATAACACAAACAGCTAAAATATCTTTTATATGTGGTGAGCATCTATTACATAGTCCTGCACTTTCACTAATTAGAATGTCAACATTTTGTTTTTTTGCCCAGTTAAAGCATTCTTCAATGTTACTCACAAAATAGTGATCTGGACATATAGCTCCTGATAATCCTTTTTTTACAATGACACCTTTATTGGCGTAGATTTTATCGTCATCAGTGGATAGACAATCAAATTTTACAACTCCTACTTTCAAATTTCTTTTTTGCAGCTCATCAATAGCCTTAATAATAATACTTGTTTTTCCCGATGATGGAGGACCACTTACTGTTATAAGTTTCATGTGATAGCTCCTGCTAATGATTCGAACTTTTTATTAAGTTTAGTTATCAGTTCTTCTACATTATTTTCAAATAGATAATTCCAGCCGACCCACTTGAAGTTTCCTGGTTCAATAAGTGTGTTTTTTACTTTAGAGTTTACTGATGGGAAAAGACCTCTATGAGACAATATATCACCCACTTCTTTTGATATAAGAGCATCTGTTAAAGGCTTTACTATATCTTTTTTATCTTTTCTAACAAGGGCAAAAATAGGGCTAATAATTGCACCATCATCTGGCCATATTATTTTTATTGTTTTCAAGTTGCCAACCATTCTGGAAAAAAAGTACGGCATGACAGTTATAGCTGGTTTTTGACAGTTTTTCATTTGTTGAGTCTTTACAGCAACTGTTGGATGTAGTCCTGAGAACATAATTTTCTGAAGTCTTTCAATCCCCTCTTCACCGTAGTCAGCATAAATATGGATTAATATACTGTTGAACAAGTCAAAATCTCCAACGGGAATTGAAACTTGGTTTTCATAATTACCAAAAATAAGATCTTTCCATGATTTTGGTATTTCTTTTCCTTTTAACTCATCAAGGTTTACCATAAAAATTGCAGGTACTACTGAAAAAACAGAAATTGCGCTATAAGGATCTTTTATATTTGTATTCTTGAAGTCACTATTTAGAGGGAGAGGTACTATATCTTCATAAAACCCTTTTTTTATTAATTTCTTGGATTTTTCGTATAAGAAGAATTCAAAACCTGCTGATATTGAGATGTCTGGGATGGTATCATAATTATCAAAGTCTATTATTTCTTTCATCCATTCAAGGCCTTTTGATGCGGACTCAAGGTTAATGTTTACCTGATGATTTTTGGAGAGTTCAAATTCTTCTATCTTTTCGTTAATTTTCTCAAGTAAAGGTATTCTTACAGGACATGGTAACACACCGGCGATTGTAATATCACCATCTTTATGTTGCTCTAGCAAAGTGATATCGGTTTTATTTTCTTCAATTTCAAGGTATTCTTTTAACTGGTTTATGAGAGTATCAACATTTATTTTTTTCATATTAGCTAAAGAAGTTAGCGTAAGTAGTCTCAAAGGACTTTTTTCATTTTCAATATTTTTAAAACCTATGCTTTTAAAAAAGTTTACAGCTTTTGGTTTTTTTTCTAAAAGATCTTTTATTTTTAAGTCTGATTTCATTTTTCTTTCACCTCTTTTTTTATTCTGTGATTAATAATGGGAATAATTTTATATTTTTCTTTGATTATAGTCAAATTTGTTGAAAAAAGTTTTCGAGTGATTTACATTAGATATATGATTAAAGGTTTGTATAGTGCTTTAAGTGCGCTAAATGCGTCTACAGTATATCAGGAGAATACAGCTAATAATTTAGCTAATGTTAATACACCTGGTTATAAGAAAACCGTTACATATAATCAAGAACTTTCAAAAGGTGGTGTCAAAGTTTATTCTCTTTACGATACCAAGTCTCCTGGTTATTTAATTTATACCGGGAGAAACCTTGATTTGGCAATTAATGGTGATGGTTATTTTAAACTTATAGATAATACTAGAGAAATTTTTACAAGAAACGGGAACTTTAAAATGGATAAGAATGGTAATATAGTGGATAATAATGGACGGGTTTTATTGAATATAGGAAGAACAGGTGATGTAAGAGTTGCTTCTGACGGCACTGTGTATATTGATAAAGAGCCTTTAGGAAAAATTGAGTTATTTACCCCTTCAGGGAAGAAAATTCCTGATGGTGGGTATGAAATATTACCTGGTTATCTCGAGGCTTCCAATGTCGATATGGCAAGAGAAATAGTAAATATGATGGCTAATAATAGGTATTTTCAGGCAAATATAAAGAATATAAAAACAGTAGATGAGATGTTGGGCACTATTATAGATAATTTTACATAGGGGGATTATTAAATGCAACTTACTGATGACTTTTTAAGAGAGTTTTTGAAAAAAACAAAGAATATTATTATTGTCGGAGCCTCAAATAACCCTGAGAGGGCAAGTAACGGTGTTATGAAATTTTTAATGCAAAAAGGGTATAATTGTTTTCCTGTAAATCCTAAAGAGGAAGAAATCTTAGGTGTTAAAGCATACAAATCGATTTCAGATGTTCCTGTTACACCAGATATTGTGGATGTTTTTAGAAGGAGTGAATTTGCTCCTGAAATTGTAAAAGAGTCTATAAAGAAAGGTGCAAAACTAATATGGCTCCAAGAAGAAGTTTATTCTGAAGATGCAAAGAAAATTGCTGAAGAAGCTGGTGTGCCTATTATTATGGATAAATGTATTTTTAAAGAGTTTATGAGGTTAGGATTGTACGCTATATAGTGGTTACAACTTGTAGGATGTGATTATATCATGTCCTACATGATCTTTTAAATTGTTAGAGATCTCAATAACTTGTTGAAAAGTTATCATTTCATTGTTAAAACAAGCAGGAAAATTATATCTAAGTTTTTTAGAGGTGGAGATGTTTAAGAAGTTTGCTGAAAGTAGAGTTGTTCTTTTTGATGGTGGGATGGGTACTTCTATTCAGAAATTAGAAATACCAAAAGATAAATGGAAAGGTAGAGTTGGCTGTAATGAGATATTGAATCTTACATATCCAGAAATAATTGAGGATATTCATAAAAAGTTTTTTGATGCTGGTGCTGATGTTGTAGAAACAAATACTTTTGGTGCATCTAGACTTGTTCTTTCAGAATACAATCTTGAGGATAAAGTTTATGATATAAATTTAGCTGCAGCAATGATAGCAAGGAAAGCTGCAAATAAATTTAAAAATAAATTTATAGCTGGCTCAATAGGACCTGGTACTAAATTGCCAAGTCTTGGACAAATATATTTTGATGATTTGTATAAGATGTATGAAGAACAAATTAGTGGATTAATAGATGGTGGGGTTGATTTACTAATAATTGAAACATGTCAGGATTTGTTACAGGTAAAATCAGCGTTGCTTGCTGCATTTGATACGTTGAATAAAAAGAATAAAGATATACCTATTATGGTTTCCGTAACAATAGAACAGAATGGCACTATGCTTTTAGGATCAGATTTAACAGCTGTAGCAACTGTATTGAGAGATTACCCGATTTTTTCTTTAGGAATTAATTGTGCCGTGGGACCTGATTTGATGTATGAGCCATTAAAACAATTAAATGAATTATGGGATAGAAAGATTTCATGTATTCCTAATGCTGGATTACCTAAAAATATAAATGGTGAATTTGTGTATGACCTAACTCCTGAAAAGATGGCTGAGATTATGGCTGATTTATGTGAGAAATATGGGTTGGATTTTATAGGTGGGTGTTGTGGAACTACTTATGAACATATTGCAGCTTTGAGAATGGTGGCGAACTCTTTTGAACCAAAAATTAAGAAAAAATACGAATATAAAGGAGAAGCAGCAAGTTTATATACGTCCACTAAGCTGTTGCAGTCTCCACCACCAACCCTTATTGGAGAAAGAGCAAATGCTAATGGGAGTAAGGCTTTTAGAGAACTTTTGTTAAAAGATGATTTTGATGGAATGGTAAATGTGGCTAAAGAGCAAGAAGATGTTGGTGCTCATTTTGTTGATGTGTGTGTAGCATATGCAGAACGTAATGAAATTAATGATATGAGTAGATTTGTTTCGATGATAAACACTGCTTTGACTATACCGATAGTAATTGATTCTACAGAGCCACATGTTATAGAAAATGCTCTTAAAAGATATGCTGGTAAACCTTTAATTAATTCTATTAATTTTGAAGATGGTGGTGAAAAACTTCATGAAATTCTAAAAATTGTAAAAAAATTTCCAGCGGCTGTTGTAGCTTTAACAATTGATGAAGAAGGTATGGCTATGACAGCTGAAAAGAAATTTCAGATAGCAAAGCGAATATACGATATATGGACTAAAGATTATGAGCTTAATCCAGAAGATCTTATCTTTGATCCGTTGACTTTTTCAATTGGCAGTGGGGATGAAACTCTTATCTTTGCTGCTGTTGAAACTCTTAATGCTATAAAAATGATAAAACAAAGATTAAAAGGTGCTAAGACTGTTTTAGGTGTAAGTAATGTTTCTTTTGGTTTGGCTCCGCATTCAAGACATATTTTAAATTCAGTTTTTTTGAGTGAAGCTGTTAAATGTGGCCTTGATATGGCAATTGTTAACCCTGCGAAGGTTATGCCTCTTTCTGAAATTTCTAAAGATGAGGCTACGCTTTGTCTGGATTTAATTTATGGCAAAAACAATGCACTTGAAAGATTTTTGGATTATTTCAGTAAAAGAGTAGAAGAAAATGATGATAAGTTAGTTAATAAAATATCTTTAGAAGAACAATTGAAAAAGAAAGTGTTAAAAGGTGACAAATCAGGATTAGAAAAATTGCTTGATGAACTTTTAAAAAAGTATTCTCCAATTGATATTATCAACAATATCCTTATTGTGGCTATGAAAGAGGTGGGGGATCTTTTTGGTGCAGGGAAAATGCTGCTTCCTTTTGTTTTACAATCAGCCGAGGTGATGAAAAAAGCTGTGCTCTATCTTGAAAATTTTATGGAGAAAGATGATTCTCAAAATAAAGGGGTTATTGTACTTGCAACTGTAAAAGGGGATGTGCACGATATTGGAAAAAATCTTGTGGATATAATTTTATCAAATAATGGTTATAAAGTATATAATCTTGGTATAAAAGTACCGGTGGAAGATATGATATTGAAAGCTAAAGAGGTAAAAGCAGACGCTATAGGGATGAGTGGTTTGCTTGTTAAGTCGACTGCTGTAATGAAGGACAATATTGATCAGATTAAGAAACATAAGTTAAAAACAAGAATTTTACTGGGGGGGGCTGCGTTAACTGAAGGGTTTGTGAAAAATGAATGTGAGCCTATTTTACCAGGAGAGGTTTTTTACTGTAGAGATGCTTTTGATGCTATTAAGTATTTGGAAAAGAAGGTCAATGATAATGAGAAACTGGTAGATAATAAGCTTAATAAAGTAAATAAAAAAGTTGTTGAAGAGGAGCTGGATGTGAGAAGTAATATAAAACCTGTAGATAATCCACCTAAACCCCCTTTTTGGGGTAATACTATTGTGAGAAATATTAATTTTGATGATGTTGTAAAATTTATGAATCTTTACACTCTTTTTTATACTAGATGGAGTTATAAAAAGAAAGAAATGAGTGATGAAGAATATAATAACTTATTGAAGAAAGTTGCTTATCCTGAATTTGAGAAAATTAAAAATACAATCATTGAAAAAAATCTTTGTGAACTTTCCGTTGCTTATGGATATTACAAAGTAAAAAGTAATGGAAGATATTTGCTTATTTATGATAATAATGAAAAACATATTGCTACAATGAAATTTCCAAGACAGAAAAAAAATCCTTATTTATGTGTTGCTGATTATTTTCATGATTTAGAATCTGATAAGTTTGATGTTTTGCCAATACAGCTTGTAACTATTGGAGAAACACCTGTAAATTATACAAAAAAACTTTTTAATGAGAATAAGTATAAGGAATATTTTTTATATCATGGTTTTTTTACAGAATTGACTGAGGCCTTAGCAGAATATTGGCATCATGTTATTAGGAAAGAACTTGGTATTGAGGATAATTCGATTTCTGTAGAACAGATTTTAAATATAAAATATCAAGGGAGAAGGTATAGCTTTGGGTACCCATCATGTCCTGATTTAGAAGGAAACTTGATAATTCATAAATTACTTAAAGGTAAAGAAATAGGTGTTTCACTAACTGAAGATTATGAAATGGTTCCAGAATACACAACAAGTGCTATAATTGTTTATCATCCAGAGGCAAGTTATTTTGTAACATAAAATAGATTGAAATTAATATTATAGACAAAAATTTAATGTTTGTATGAGTTAGAAAGATGTTTTGCATACATTAGCAATAACTGTAATAGAGTGATGTGTATTATTAATTAATCGATCGAGAAAATCAATGTTTATAAAATTTGCTTGAAAGATTAGTATCTTCTAGATCCCCTTTCAAGGAGAAATACTGTTTTTTCTCCACCAATTGCTTGGTAAATCAAAAGAAATGACAGACAAATATTCTCTCAAATATGGAGAAATAGGGATGGTAGTATTATTAATTTTAAACCATTTTTTATAAATATCGAAATAAAGGTTAGTTTTAATTGTCCATATTAAAAAGTTATTAACAAAGTCTCTAAAATCAGAGTTGTTTTCTGGTAACATGAAAGCGTATGGTTCGTAACCGATGGGTGTGTTTGAAATGGTGAACTTGTTTTTATTTTTGATTTTTTTCATAATACCTAAAAGAATTGTTCTATCAGAGCAAAATGCATCAATTTTTTCTTGCTCTAGCAATGGTAGAGAATCGAAATGCTCTTTTAAAAGTACTAACTTTTTTAATTTGATTTTATGATTTTTCAAAAATTTTACTAAAAAACGATAATTGGTTGTATTTTTAGTGACGGCAACAATTTTATCGTTTAGGTCATTTGAGTTTTTAATGATATTTTTGTTGAATATTATTGTAGTTTCGGAAAAAAAATAAATGAAACTAAAGTCTACAATTTTTTCTCTATCAAAGCTGTATGTTGTTGAACCCATTTCTATATCAATATCATTGTTGACAATTTTTTCAAATCTATTTTGAGTTGTGATTTGTACTGGGATTAATTTAATAGGTTTACCAAAATGATCACTTAATTTCTCAACTAGGAGGTTGGCAAAGTCTACAGCAAAACCTTTGAATTTTTTATTGGAATCAATATATGAAAAGGGATATAAATGATCTCTAAAACCTATTTTGATTGTTCCATTTTTTTCTATTTTGTTCATAATATTTTCTGAGAAACTAGGAGTTGAAAAGATTAGGAAAATAATAATAAATAAAAATCTATAAACAAACATACGCAAATATATTATAGACTTTTATTAAAATCAATAGTATTGCAAAGTAAAGGGAGTTTATGCTGAAAAAAGGTATAAGATTAAGATCCTATATATTTTTATTTTATATAGTTACAGGTTTATTACCATTACTCCTTTTGACCTATTATTATACCCAGGAATATGTTAACAGTTTTTTAAATGAATTACAAAGTAGTGTTTCAACTTCCCTTAAAAATATCACTGTTTCTATTGATGAAAAAATTATAGGATATAAAAAGAGTACTTTTGCTATTGCACAATTATCTATAATTAAAGCAAGCATGACAGAATACCTTTCTCCGTTGAAGAAGGATTTTTTGAATAAGAGATTAAAAGAGTTTGGTGATTATTTTGGGTTTGATTCTGTTTCTTTAGTAAGAGAAAATGGAAAAGTACTGATCAGAACTAAGCAGAGTATGGATAATGATTCTATAAGTTTTAAAGAACCAATAATTAGTTTTGATAAAAAGTTATTGGGTTATGTTTGTAGTTATGTAAAATTAGAAAAGTTGTTGAAGTCTTTCATCGATTTTACAATTGATAAAAATTATAAAACAGGTAAAGAAATTATTTTCAATAATAGAATTTTTTACAAAGAAAACAAGAAACTAGTAGACCCTATAATATTTTCTTTAACATTAAAGAATGCACCTGTACAATTGAATTACTATATTGATAGGAAAGCTGTTTTTATTAATTATAAGAATAAAATTATTACTATTGTTGCATTGATTTTATCATTTGTATTTTTATCTATGATTTTTAGTTTTTATTTTTTAAACTGGATTACTATGCCGTATAAGACGCTGTTGGAAAGTTATGATATTGTTGCAAAAGGGGATTTAAATTATAAAATTACTGATACTCATAGCAAAGAAATTAACTTTGTTTATGAGCAATTTAATCAAATGCTAGAGAAGTTGAAGAAAACTCATGAAAAAATTATACAGATTGAAAAGCTTTCTTCTTTGGGGCTTTTAAGTGCTGGTATTGCTCATGAGATAAAAAACCCACTTGCTAGTATTAAAATGGGGTTGGAATCCTTGAAAAGAAACTCTAGTAGATGTGATTTAGATACCATTGAGATTTTGGATAGTGAGATAGATAGAGTTAGTAAGTTAATTGTAAATTTACTTAATTTTGCAAAACCTACTCCGGCAATGAAGTCAAGAGTAGAACTTTCTGATGAGATAAAAAGTTGCTTAAGGTTGTTAAAACATCAGATAGATATTAAAAGGGTAAATGTCGAGTTAGATTTGGAAAGATATGTGTATTTCCTTGATAAAAATCATTTTCAACAGATATTATTGAATGTTTTTTTAAATTCAATTCAAGCGATTGATAGTGATGGTATAATAAGTGTCAAGGGGTTTAGAAGTGATGAAGGATATATTTTAAAAATAATTGATAATGGGAAAGGGATTAAAAAAGAAATTTTATCAAAAATTTTTGATCCTTTTTTTACCACAAAATATTCTGGTACTGGTTTGGGGCTATCTATTGTTTATAGTCTTTGTAGAGAAAATGACATAGAATTTGATATAAAAAGTGAAGAAGGGGTTGGTACTGAAGTTATATTAAAATTTATAAAGGTTGACGAAGATGTATAGGATTGCCATAGTTGATGATGAGGTTAATTTTGTAAAATTCTTGGCAAAGAACTTAAAAAATGAAGGGTTTATTGTTGATATATTTTTTGACGGCTCTAGTTTTCTGAGATATCTGGAAAATTATGATCCTGATGTTGTTTTACTTGATTTGGGTCTGCCTGATTGCCATGGTTTGAACCTTTATCCTAAAATTTTGAAATCGAACAATCTGACTCAGGTGATTGTTATTACCGCTCATGGAAATCTTGATACGGCAGTGGAAGCAATAAAAATGGGTTGTTATGATTATGTTAATAAACCGTTTGGTTTGGATGAAATTATATTGATAATAAAAAGGGGTTTAGAAAGAAAGAAAATTTTAGAAGAATTGAGTTTTAGGAGAAATAAAGAGTATGAGAGTGTTGAAATAGATTCTTTAATTGGTTCAAGTGCGAAAATGAATGATTTAAAAAAACTTTTAAAAATGGTGGCGGATGCGGATGATGTTACGGTATTGATACAAGGAGAAAGTGGTACTGGAAAAAACTTATTTGCAAGACTTATTCATAACTTGAGTAAAAGAAGAGAAAATCCCTTTATAGAGGTGAATTGTGCATCTATTCCTGATAATTTGATAGAAAGTGAGTTGTTTGGTTTTGAGAAGGGTGCTTTTACAGATGCGAAAGGCAATAAAAAAGGGTTAGTAGAATTGGCTGATAAAGGAACATTGTTGTTGGATGAAGTGGCTGAAATCCCTATTGATATGCAGGCTAAGTTACTTTCTTTTTTAGAAAACAAAACATTTAGAAGAGTTGGAGGTGTGAAAGAATTTAAAATAGATGTTAGGGTTATAGCTTCAACAAATAGAGACTTAGAACAACTTGTAAGAGATAAGGATTTTCGAGAAGATTTATATTATCGATTAAATGTAATAAACATTAAAATACCTCCTTTGAGAGAAAGAAAAGAGGATATTTTAGAGCTAGCTAACTTTTTTTTGGCACAATATACAAAGAAATATAATAAAAAACTGATTTTTGATGAAGAAGTAGTTTCAATTTTAGAAAAATATCAATGGCCTGGAAATATAAGAGAGCTAAAAAACCTTATTGAAAGAGCTGTAATTTTATCTAATGAACCGGTTATTACAACAGAACATTTTGTTGTAAAATGTGATGAAAATATCCAATGGAATTATTCTTCAGACAGAAAAGGTGTTTTAGAGATTAATAAAATTGAAAAAGAAATGATTATGAGAGCATTGGAAGAGAGTGGTTTTGTTAAAACAAAGGCTGCTGAAAAGTTAGGAATTAGTAGATATGCTTTGTTGAGAAAGATGAAAAAATATAAATTATTATAGGTTGGTAGGGGTTAAGTGTAGTTTTGATTCATAATGTAAGATGAAGAACGTTTTATGAATATTGGATTATATGTGCGATATAGCACATAGTTGTTTGATATCGCACATTGTTTTTTATTATTATCATCTTAAAATTTTTTATTATCAGATAGTTATAACAAAACAATAACTGGCACTTTTATTGCATTTAAATTTCAAAACTTACGGAGGTGCATAATGAGTCAAAAGGAATCTTTGTGGTCTTTGTATTTTAAATCAAATCTTTTATTAAGAATTCTCATTGGATTAGTATTGGGAGCTGTATGTGGAATAATTTTTGGTGAGAAAATTATGTGGGTGAAACCTTTTGGAGATGTTTTTGTTAGGTTGTTAAAAATGATTGTTTTGCCTGTTGTTATAACTTCTTTAATTGTAGGTTCGGCTAGTATTCATCCTTCGAGAATTGGTAAGATTGGTGTTAAAGTGTTAATTATATATCTTATAACATCAGGTTTTGCTGTGGCTATTGGTTTGTTTTTCGGTAATTTGTTACATCCTGGATCAAGTGTAGATCTTGCTACGGTTGGGCAAGGAGTGGTGAAAAAGGCAAGTGCTCCAAGTTTGGTTGATACAATTTTAAATATTATTCCCAAGAACCCATTTGCTGCAATAGCTAAAGGACAAATCTTGCCAACCATATTTTTTTCCATGCTAATGGGTATAGGTCTTGCTTTTTTAAGAGGTAGTGAAGATTCTAGAATTAGAAATTCAGCAGAGACAGTATTTAACTTTTTTGATGGTGCTGCAGAGATAATTTATAGAATAGTTAAATGGATTCTGGAGTATGCTCCTATTGGTGTTTTTGCGCTTATTGCAATTGTATTTGCAAAGCAAGGGGCGAAAGCTTTTGGTCCATTGGGAGCTGTGACTTTGACAGTTTATCTAGCATTGCTTGTTCATCTTATTTTGGTGTATGGAGGCTTGCTAAGAGTAACAGGAATTTCACCTATAAAGTTTTTCAGTAAGGCAAAAGAAGCTATTATTACTGCTTTTGTCACAAGAAGTAGTAGTGGGACATTGCCTGTAACAATGAATGTAGCAAAGAATCAGCTTGGAGTTTCGAAAGGTGTTTATTCTTTTACATTACCTCTTGGTGCTACAATTAACATGGATGGAACTGCTATCTATCAAGGTGTTTGTGTTATGTTTGTAGCTTTTGCTACAGGAATGAATTTAACCTTATCACAACAACTTACTGTAATTGTTACAGCAGTTTTAGCTTCTATTGGAACAGCAGGAGTCCCTGGTGCTGGTGCAATAATGCTGCTTATGGTATTAAATTCTGTTGGTTTGGACCTTTCAGCTAGTAGTCCTGTATCATTGGCTTATGCAATGATTTTAGGTGTCGATGCATTACTTGATATGGGAAGAACAGCTTTAAATGTTGCTGGAGATTTGACTTGTACGACTGTTGTTGCAAAATTTGAAAAAGAAGTAGACTTCAGTATCTTGGAAAAATAATGAAACGAGCTGGTATTATTGGTGGTATGGGTCCAGAGGCAACTCTGGACCTTTTTAAAAAAATTATAAAGAATACTCCTGCTAAAAAAGATCAAGAACATATTCCGTTGGTAATTGATAACTACCCTCAAATACCAGACAGAACAGCTTTTTTATTAAATAGAGGTGAAGATCCTTTTCCTTACCTATTAGAATCTATGAAACGGTTGGAAAGGGCTGGAGTTGATTGTTTGTGTATGCCGTGCAATACCGCACATTACTTTTTAGAAGCTTTAAGAGAACAAACGCAGGTAATTTTTATAAGTATTGTAGAGTCTGTATTGGAAGATATTATTAAATCTGATAAGGAGTATAGAAAAATTGGTCTTATGGCAACCGATGGTACATTTATAGGGAAAGTATATCATATACCTTTTGAACAGAAAGGTCTCAAAATAGTAGACTTTAATAATGATATTCAACGAAAAATAATGGATTCTATTTATACATTAAAGGCTGGGGAGCTTACAAAAGCTGTGAATATTTTTAATGATGTTTTTGTAAAGATTGTGAGTGAGGATTATGATTGTTTAATTGCTGGTTGTACAGAAATTCCAATTTTGCTTCAATATGTTAAAGTAGATAGAAAAATTAACATTTTTGATGCAACAGAATCTCTTGCGAAGCATGTAGTGTCATATTGTTTGAATCAATCTGTTGGATAATATTAAATTGAGGACATCCTTTATTAAGGAAATAATAATTTAGATTCGATGAGATTAAGCTATATATAAATTATTTAGTTTTTTTTATCGCTTTTTGTGCGGCAATTAGCACAGGATCCCATACTGGGGAAAATGGTGGTGAATAAGAGAGGTCAATCCATGCAAAATCATCTATGGTAATTCCCATGCTTATGGCAGTAGCTACTATATCAATTCTCTTAGCTACGACATCTTCTCCAATCATTTGACAACCTAGTATTTTTCTTGATTTTCTGTTGTGGTAAAGGATTACTTTTAAGCGTCCATTACCAGGGTATGATCCTCTTGTGTGAGAATTGATAACTGTTTTGTCAAAATCTATTCCTAACTGATTCATTTGAAATTCGCTTAGTCCTGTAGTGGCAACAGTATATTCAAAAAATTTGAAAACTGCAGTTTGAACGATTCCAAAAAACTCTAAAGTATTTCCATAAACTATATTATGTGCTGCAACTCGTCCTTGTTTGTTAGCTGTTGTTCCAAGTGGATAATACACATAATCATCGATGATTCTGTTATATGCTAATGTTACATCTCCAACTGCATATACATCTTCTATATTTGTTTGTTGGTATCTGTTTACTTTAATAGCGTTTTTTATTCCTTTTTCCACCTCAAATAATTCGCTATTTGGTGTGATTCCTGCAGATATAACAAACATGTCGGCTTTAAATATAGCTTTGTTTGTCTCTAATTGCCCTTTTGATTTTGAGATGATGTCTATATTTAGGTGTAAATCGATATCTTTTTCTTTAATTTTATGATAAACTTTTTCATTTACCTCATCACAAAAAGCAGGTAATATTCTATCCATTTTTTCAAGGATTATAACTTTCATACCTAATCCTTTGAAAACTTCAGCTAGCTCTAGATTCACATAACCTGCACCGATTAAACATACCACTTTTACTTCATTATTTTGAAGATATTGTTTAATGTTTTTTAAATCTTCCAATGTCTTGAAATAGAATGAATCTTGTTCATTGTTAAATATTGGAATTTTGTTATTTTTAGCTCCAGTTGCAATAACAAGCTTGTCATATTTTTCTTGAAATGTTTTTTCATAGTTTTTTACTATGACGGTTTTAGAATTTAAATTCATATCTAAAACTTCGTGATGTAATCTATAATCTATACCACGTTTGTTAACAATTTCATCCAAACTAAGAGCATATAGATTTTCTGCAGGTATGTTAGGAAACATAAGATTATAAGGCATACCGCAAGCACCATATGAGACGTCACCACCTTTTTCAAAGACTATTACCTCAAAATCTTTTTTCTTTCTTTTTATGTTACTTGCGCATGTTAATCCTCCTGCAATACCACCTATAATAATTATTTTCATTAATAAACTCCTAAAATAATTTTGCTTTTTTAAATTATATCATAAAAAATGATTTTTGGCTAACTGTTAGCTAATTAATTGTTTCAACATAAAATAAGTTGATACTTTGTTAATATTTATTTATGGTTTTGCAATTATAGTACTGGTGAAAGAGTGCGGCAGAGACCTTCAAAAATTCTTACACTAAATGGTCTGTTAGTTACATATTCATAGTTTATTTCTTTTGCCATATTAAGATAATAACTAAATAACTGGGTTATTTGATAAGAAAAATCGCTTGAATATATAATTACGTTGAGTTCAAAATTTAGTCTAAAGCTCCTGATGTCAAGATTGGCTGAACCTACAGTTACCCAGTTATCGTCTACCTTAATGATTTTTGCATGTAACATTATGTCCTTCATTTCGTAAATTTTTACACCTGCAGTTAATAGCTCTTCGTAATATGATCGACCTGCTGCAGCTACCATTGGGTGATTATTTCTTCCAGGAAGTAATAATTTTACTAATACACCTCTTTTGGCTGCATTTTTTAATGATTCCATGATTGGTGGATCGGGGACAAGATAAGGAGTAACTATTTCAATGGATTTTTCAGCTTGGTTAAAAACTGTGAAAAGAGTATCATAAATGTAAGGAGATTCTTGGTCTGGACCAGAAGGTATAATATGGACTGTAGTATCACCACCTTTTATTTCTTTTTTGTTGAAAATTTCAGTAATATCTTCTTTTGTTATAAAATACCAATCTTCTGCAAAAATCTCTTCAACAAATTTCACACCATTACCTTTAAATCGTATGTGAGCATCATACCATTTTTGGTAATTAAATAGGTTGCCTACATATTCATTTCCTATATTTATCCCACCGGTATAGCATACCTCTCCATCGATAATGGCAATTTTTCTATGATTTCTGAAGTTTACCCTTGAAAAAGTTTTAAAGCTCAAAGGTGATAGGAAGGGAACACACTTTCCTCCTGCTTTAATTAATGGATTAAGTGTTTTTTTGAGTGTCAATCCAATGGCACCAATTCCATCATAAATAAGAAAAACTTTTACCCCTTCTCGTGCTTTTTTGGTTAATAACTTTATTAAAAATTTACCTACATCATCTTGGCGGAAGACATAATATTCTAGCAGAATATAATTTTTAGCGTTAGTTATATCCTGAAAAAGTTTTGAGTACTTTTCAATTGCGCTTGGTAGTAGCTCCATCTTACTACATAAGAATGGCTCAAGTCCAGTTATATGCTCAATGATTTTTCCAAATTTATTTTGTTCATATTCAGGTAGATGGCTATGATATTGAGTGACATGGATTTTTTTAGAATCTTTTATTTTTCTTTCAACAATCTTTTTTAATCTGTAATTTCCGAAAAGAATGTATAAAATAGCACCAATATATGGGAAAAATATAACTACCATCAACCAAGCAAGAGTAGCTCTTGCTTCTCTCCTTCCTGATAGAATAATAAGTGCAAAAACAAAAGAGATTATTAAACCTATATATTGAAATGCAAGTTCTAATATTGTTAACATTGTTTGAATTTACCTTGAAAAAGATTATTTATTTTCATGTAATTGTCTAGTTTTTTTAAAAAGTCACTTTTACTTGTTGGCCATTTTGGAGCAACAAGCAAATCGTCAGGTGCATCACCAACTACTCTAGCTATTACTGTATTTTTTGGCAAAAAAGAGAGGCTGTGAGCAAGAATTTTAATGTATTGGTTTTCTGTTAACAGGTTTATTTCTCCTTTCTGATATTCTATGTACATTTTAGTGTTTTTTATAATATGTAGGTGGTGAAATTTTATAAAATCTATTTTTTCTTTTGCTAAGTATTTAACGGTTTCATACATCATATTTTCGTTTTCTCCTGGTAAGCCTAATATTATGTGTGCGCAAACAGGTATTTCATATTTTCTTGTTAGTTTTAAAGCATTATCAAACTCTTCAAATGTGCTTGCACGGTTTATTTTCTGCAGTGTAGAATTATGGATAGTTTGAAGTCCATACTCTATTACAATATCAATTTTTTTGTTTATGTTTTTTAAATATTCAAGTTTTTCTTCATCAATGCAGTCTGGTCTTGTACCCACATATAATGCCACAATTCTACTGTCAATAAGAGCTGATTCTAGTTTTTTTTTGATTATATTAATTGGTGCATGAGTATTGGAATATGACTGGAAGTAAACTATAAATTTACTGATTTTTCGTCTTTCTAGTTTTATCATTTTATCTAAAATTTGCTTTTTTATTTCATTTGTACTGATTTTTGAAAACGAACTGACATTACAGTATGTACATCCTCCAAAACCTTTTGTACCATCTCTATTTGGACAAGTAAAACCTGCATCTACAGGTATTTTCCAAACTTTTCCCCCATATTTTTTTTTTAGAAACTCATTGAATGTGTAATATCTCATATTTATCCTAATGCATTATCCAAAATTAACATAACAACAAAGCCTAAAATTATTCCAAAGGTGGCAAGTCGTTCATGCCCTCCTCTGTGAGTTTCAGGTATAATTTCATCACTGATTATGAAAAACATAGCACCTGCAGCAAATGATAAAAAGAAAGGATAGAGTGGTAGCATAATAGATACAATGCTAGCTCCTAATAATCCTCCTATGGGTTCAACAATACCAGATAAAAAAGTAATGCCGGTAGCATACCAAATACTTTTCCCTTCAGAAATTAATGCAGCAGCTACAGCCAACCCTTCTGGGATATTTTGTAAACCAATAGCTATTGCAAGAGATACACCATTTTGAACTTGGTCTCCACCAAAAGAAACTCCCACAGCTAACCCTTCAGGAAAGTTATGTAATGTAATAGCGAACACAAAAAGCCAAACTTTTCTAAGTCTAGAAGGTGGACCTTCATAACCTTTTTCCACATGGTAATGTGGGATAAATTTTTCCATATAATTTAAAAAGATAGCTCCAGCAAGAAATCCAATAACTGTGATAGTTATTCCTCCTACATCCATAGCAGGTATAAGTAAGCTGAAGATAGTGGCTGCAAGCATAATTCCTGCTGATGTACCAAGCATAAAATCCAAAACTGCTCTCGTGGGATTTCTTATAATAAAAAGAGGGATAGCCCCAAGTGTTGTTGCTAATCCTGCTAAAGAACTGGCTAAAACTCCGTAAAAAATTGTATTCATCAACAGACCCCTATTAATTTTACTACTTGTATTTTGGACAAATATAAATTAGATATATAAAGTTTGCAAACAAAAATATAGGGGTGTGCTATGGGAATTAATAAAGAGCTTCTTGATATACTTGCTTGTCCTAAATGTAAAGGAGATATTAGGTTGTCTAAAGATGAGAAGTGGATAGTTTGTGATAATTGTAAACTGCTTTATGAAATAAAAGAAGATATACCTGTTATGCTTATAGATGAAGCAAAAGAGGTAGTAAATACTGATGAGTACTGATTTGAAGTATTTTAACTCTTTAATTGACAGATTTAAAAAACTTAAAATACTTGTTATTGGCGATTTAATGCTTGATATTTTTATTTATGGGACGGTAGAAAGAATTTCTCCTGAAGCACCTGTTCCAGTTGTGGATGTAAAAGAAGAGGTGTTGATGCCTGGTGGAGCTGCCAACGTGGCTGTAAACTTAAAAGCTCTTGGTGTAGATGTTTTTTTATGCGGTATCGTAGGAAAGGATAATAATGGTAACATATTAGAACAGCTTTTGGTTGAAAGAGGGGTTAATAACCACTTTTTGATAGATGATGGTAGAATGACATCCACTAAAACTCGTATTGTAGCACATAGTCAGCAGATGGTAAGGTTTGATAAGGAAGAAAAACATAAGCTACGAAAGAAAGATACTAAGAGAATTATAGATTATTTGAAAGATGTAAAAGATGATCTCGATGCCATTATAGTATCAGATTATGGTAAGGGTGTTATAACTAAATACTTAATTGAGCAACTTGTAGAGAATTTTTCTGATAAAATAATTACAGTTGATCCTAAAATTGAAAATTTTTACTACTATAGAAAAGTTACTTCACTTACGCCTAATAATAAAGAAGCATCACAAGCTACAAATATTAAAATAGAGGATGAGGACTCTCTAATCAAATGTGGACAATATATTTTAAGCAAACTTGAAGCGGAATCGCTTCTGATTACGCGCGGGGCAGAAGGGATGACTGTGTTTCTGAATGATGAGTTTAGACACATACCAGCTGTCGCAAAAGAAGTTTATGATGTTACGGGAGCAGGTGATACTGTGATTTCTGTATTTACATCAGCTCTTGCTGCTGGTGGTAACTTTGTTGATGCTGCTATCCTCTCAAATGCTGCTGCTGGTATTGTAGTTGGAAAAGTGGGAACCGCTACAACAACAACCGATGAGTTAAAAGAAAATCTGCCTATGTTGTTAAAAAAGATGGTGGGGGTATAGATGGAAGTGCTTAGCTCTGCTCAAATGATGGAAGCTGACAGATATACAATTGAGGAGATAGGAGTTCCATCTATTGTTTTAATGGAAAATGCAGCAAGAGGAATTTTTGAAGAGTTTTTAAAGTTAGATGTAAAAAAGGATAAAATTGCTGTTGTGGTGGGAAAAGGGAACAATGGAGGAGATGGGCTTGCTGTTGCAAGATATCTTATCAATAATGGTTTTTCTGTCGATGTTATTTTGATTTATCCATCTGAAAATTTTAAAGGGGATGCTAAAATCAATTATGATATTTTAAAAAAATATCCTGTTAGGTTCATACAATATAATGAAAATGTTGAGTTTGATTGCTATGATGTGATCTTTGATGCCATTTTTGGCACAGGACTTAGCAGAGCAGTAAAAGGGGTTGCTGAGCAGGTTATAGAAAAAATTAATTTTTCAAAAGGATATAAAATCGCGATAGATATACCAAGCGGCTTATCAGGTAGCAGTTATGAAGTTTTTGGTAAATGTATAAAAGCTGATTTGACCGTAACTCTTGCAAGGCCTAAAATAGTTCATGTTTTTTATCCTTCCAAGAAAATGTGTGGAAAGGTTGTTGTTAAAGACATCTCTATACCTGATTTTGCAATTTCAAAGTTAAATTCAGAATTATTTTTATTAGATAATGATAATTTACCTTTTATTTATAGAAGAGAACCTGATTCTCATAAAGGTAGTTTTGGGCATAATGTGATTATTGGTGGTTCAAAAGGGAAAATGGGGGCTCCGGTGATGGCAGCATATGCATCTTTGATGGTAGGGGCTGGTCTTACAACCTGTGTGATTTTTGAAGATTATTACTATTATTTATCAAGATATCCTGAAATTATGGCATATATTGTGTCTGGGAAAGATTTTTATACACGGGAAGAAGTTAATTCAGTTTTAGATTTTGTACGGGATAAAGATGTTTTGACAATTGGTTGTGGAATGGGTAGAAATCATCAGATTAAAGGATTTTTGTTTGAATTAATTGAAAAAACTAAACATTCAGTTGTTGTTGATGCTGACGGACTTTTTCATTTAGATGAAATATTACTAGAAAAACTTAGATATAGAGCTGTACTAACACCTCATATAGGTGAGTTTGCAAGACTTATTGGAACTTCAAAAGATGAAGTTTTAAAGAATAGAATAAGTCTCGCAAAAGAGTTTGCAGTGAAATACGGAGTAGTATTAGTTTTAAAGAGTGCTGATACGATTATTGCTACGCCAGATGGGTTACTCTTTGTGGTTTCTAATGGGGTTCCAGCTCTTGCAAAAGGTGGTAGTGGGGATTGCCTTGCAGGTATTATTGGTGGGCTTATAGCTCAGAAATACTCATTGATAGATGCGGCTAAAATTGGTTGTTTTGTAATGAATGTGACTGCTTCACTTTTGATGAAAGGAAAGAATGAAAAATGTGTAAAAACAACTGAGATAATTGAAAATCTTTACAGAGGGTTTAATAAAATTGAAGCAAATCAGTAATAGTATATTAGATACTGAGAAAATAGCAGAACAATTTGGAGCAAATTTAAAAGGTAATGAGATAATACTGCTAGAGGGAGAGCTTGGAGCAGGAAAAACGTTTTTTGTAAAATCTGTTGCAAAATATGTAGGGTGTTTAGATCAAATTACAAGTCCTACTTTTACTCTGATGCAGACGTATCCAGGTGGAAAGTTTACTATATATCATTTTGATTTATACCGAATTAAAAGTTTTATTGAGCTTGAAAATTTTGGATTTTTTGAATACTTAGAAGAGGATGGTATAAAGTTTGTTGAATGGGCCGAAAAAGTTGATTTAGAAAAAATGCTTGATAATTACATTAAGATAAAGATTAAAAAAATGGCAGAGTTTAGTAGAGTTTTTGAATTTTTTTATAAAAAAGGAGAATAGATGGAGCCGGTATTTTGTCCATATTGTGGAGCACAAGAGCTTGAAGAATTAAATCCTACAGAAATAATGGTAGATAATGATTTGTGGATAATTTTTCATTATGAGTGTCAATCTTGCGGTGAAGTGTTTGACAAGATATATTTAAAAGATGAAGAAATTATGGAGATAACGGAAGGTGAAGAGGGTGGATATGAAAAAGGTGGATGGAATTGATATTTTGAAAGAGTTAAAAGCTAAAGATTTGAATGCTGTAAATATTGCGAAGGATGGTTTGGAGGATTTGACTCTGTTTTTATCTGAAATGGAAAAAATCTACAAAAGACTTACTAGTGATGAGATAGATGAAGAGGAAAAGAAATTTTTACAGTATAAGCTAAAAATTATTGAGTCATATATTGATAAATTAAACAAGCTTATTAGTAGCTTTATTTCTATAGAAAAGAAAGGTGTAACATTAAATTAGTTTTTGCTTAAAAATGATATTAAAAGGAGCGAAAATGAAAGAAACAAGCTTACCTACTCGAATTGATCCTAAACAGTTTGAAGAAAGGCTTTATAATGAGTGGCTTGAAAAAAAGTATTTTCATGCTGATGAAAATTCAAATAAACCACCTTATTCAATTGTTATTCCGCCTCCCAATGTAACAGGATCTTTACATATGGGGCACGCTTTGAATAATACATTACAAGATATTTTAATAAGATTTCATAGGATGAAAGGGTATGAAGTTCTTTGGTTGCCAGGGACTGATCATGCAGGGATTGCTACTCAAAATGTTGTGGAAAAAATGCTTGCTAAAGAGGGGATTTCAAGACACGATTTAGGAAGGGAAAAGTTTATTGAAAGAGTTTGGAAATGGAAGGAGGAATCAGGCGGACAGATAATTAATCAGTTAAAAAGACTTGGTGCAAGCTGCGATTGGGATAGAGAACGATTTACAATGGATGATGGTTTATCAAATGCTGTTCGTACTGTTTTCGTGACATTATATAAGGAAGGGCTTATATATAGAGCAAACTATATAATTAATTGGTGTCCAAGGTGTCATACTGCTCTCAGTGATCTTGAAGTGGAATATGAGGATAAGGAAGGGGCGCTTTATTATATTTACTATCCGGTGGAGCATAGTGATGAGAAACTTCTTATAGCTACAACAAGACCTGAGACTATGTTGGGAGATACTGCTGTAGCTGTTAATCCTAATGATGATAGATATAAGCATCTAATTGGCAAATATGTGATACTTCCCATTGTGGGGAGAAGATTGCCCATAATTGCGGATGAATATGTTGATATGGAATTTGGGACAGGGGCACTTAAAGTTACTCCTGCTCACGATCCAAATGACTTTGAATTAGGGAAAAAATACGGGCTTGAAGAGATAAACGTAATGGATGATTCAGGTATCATCAATGAAAACGGGGGTAAGTTTAAGGGGCTTGATAGGTTTGAGGCGAGAAAGAGAATAGTTGAAGAGTTGAAAGAACTTAATCTTATTGAGAAAATAGAAAAACATGAGCATTCTGTTGGACATTGTTATAGATGTAAAACAGTGATTGAGCCTAGAATTTCAATGCAGTGGTTTGTGAAAATTAAACCACTTGCAGAAAAGGCTATCGAAGCTGTAGAAAAAGGGGAAATTAAAATTTTCCCAGAAATGTGGACAAAAACATATTTTGAATGGATGTATAATATTAGAGATTGGTGTATTTCAAGACAAATCTGGTGGGGGCACAGAATTCCTGCATGGTATTGTGATGAATGTGGGCATATAAATGTGGATTATAAAGATCCAGTATCTTGTGAAAAGTGTGGCTGTAAGCAGTTACACCAAGAAACAGATGTTCTTGATACATGGTTTTCTTCTGCACTCTGGCCATTTTCAACTATGGGGTGGCCTGAAAAAACGAAAACCCTCGAAAAATTTTACCCCACAAGTTGTCTTGTAACTGGATTTGATATCCTATTTTTCTGGGTTGCCAGAATGATTATGATGGGACTCAAATTTATGAATGATGTTCCTTTTAGACATGTTTATATTCATGCTCTGGTCAGAGATCAATATGGACAGAAAATGAGCAAGTCAAAGGGGAATGTAATTGATCCTCTTATAATGATTGAAAAGTATGGTGCTGATGCTTTTAGATTTACCTTAGCTGCTTTTGCTGCTCAGGGTAGGGATATCAAATTATCAGAGAACAGAATCGAAGGGTATAAAAACTTTGTGAATAAAATTTGGAATGCTTCAAGATTTATAATGATGAATTTAGATGGTAGTTTGGATAGTATAGACTTTGATGCTCTTGAAATGGAAGATAAATGGATTTTAGAAAACCTAGCTGAGACTGGTAATAAAGTAGAAAAGCACATAAAATCATACGATTTTAATGAAGCGGCAAATGAAATATATCAGTTTTTTTGGCATAGGCTATGCGACTGGTATATAGAGTTTATTAAGCACAGAATCTACAATAATGTGAATAAAAAGAATGCCCTTGCTGTGGCAAGGTTTGTTTTAGAAGAGTCTTTGAAGATTTTACATCCATTTATGCCTTTTGTTACTGAATATATTTATAAGAATTTAACTAACAATGAAACAATAACTTTTGGCCCTTATCCTAAGCATGAATTTAATTTTAAAGATGATTTTGAAAGTATAGAGAAAGTTATTGCATTTATAACCAATGTAAGGACAGTTAGAGGCGAATATAATATTGCTCCCGCAAAAATGATAGATATTTTTGTTAAATGTGGAGATGATTTTAAAAATCTAATTAATGAGAAATCTGAAATCATAAAGAAGTTGGCTAAAATTGGAAATATTTCATTTACCGGTAATGAGATAGAGAAATCAGCTGTTCAGGTGGAAAAAGATTTTACAATTTATATACCATTAGAAGGTATTGTGGATCTTGAAGAAGAAATTAAGCGATTAGAAAAAGAGAAAAAGTCATTTGAAAAGGATATTAAAGTTTATGGTAAAAAGCTTCAAAATGATGAGTATCTTAAAAAAGCTCCAGCTCATATAATAGATAAAGATAAAAAGAAGTATGAAGAAGCTAAGATAAAGCTTGAGGAAATTGAAAAGAGTATAGAAAGGTTAAAGAAGCTATGTTGAAATCAGTTTTAGTTGATAAAATCATAGAACTTGCTTTACTAGAAGATATTGGCAGTGGAGATTTGACCACAAAGTTTATTGCACCTTTTTTGAAAAAAAGTAAATATTATTTGTTAGCGAAGGAAGATTTTATTGTTTGTGGTTTACCTTTGTTAGAAAAGATATTTTATAAAGTTGATAGAAATATAATTGTGAACTATTTAAAGAGTGATGGTGACATTGTTAATTCTGGAGATGTTTTAGCTGAGATTACTGGTGAAGCATCAACAATTTTAAAACTGGAAAGGACTGTTTTAAATTTTCTACAGAGATTATCTGGGATAGCTACTAATACTTATAAATATGTTAAAGCGTTAGAAAAAACCGATATTAAAATTTTAGATACTAGGAAAACAACACCTGGAATGCGTATCCTTGAAAAGTATGCTGTGAAGACTGGTGGTGGTACAAATCATAGAATAGGTCTTTTTGATGGGGTTATGCTGAAGGATACCCATATAGATGCAGTTGGGTCTATTAGAAAGGCTGTGGAAATATTAAGAGAAGGTATACCAATTACGGTGAGAATTGAAGTTGAGACAAGAAACTTAGATGAGGTTTCAGAGGCTGTAGAGGCTGGTGCTGATATAGTTATGCTTGACAACTTTCCTTTAGATAAAGTGAAAGAGGCTTGCATGATTGTGAATGGTCGTGCTAAAATTGAAGTGTCGGGAGGTGTTACGCTAGAGAAACTGGATCTTTATAAAAAATATCCTATTGATTACATTTCAGTGGGTGCTTTGACAAACAGGTTTAGAGTGGTAGATATAAGTATGAAATTTGGGGAGCTTATATGATTACTGATTTGGAAAAAGCTAAGAGGTTAGCAAGAACAATAATTAGTGATATTGTTTTATATAATAAAGAGAAGGTAGTGGAAGGTATTAAAAATGATAATGTTTTTGAAGTTTTAGAGGAAGAAATTGAGTTGGGGAGAAAACTATTTAATGAGAAAGTAGATACTACCGTTATTAGTTCAAAAATTTTTGATAAGACATTAATAGACATATTAATTGCAAAATATGGAAAAGATGTGGATTCCAAAATTTGGTAATGAGGAGTGCGAGATATTTTTCAGGAAAAAACATATTAGTTTTTATACTTGTTGCCTACGCATTTTATTATCTTTATAAATATAGGCAAAATGATCCTCCTCCTTTATATACAGTAATTCCTAATTTTGAAGTTAAAGCACTTGATGGTTATTCTTTTCATATTAGTGACATAAAACTGAAAAAAATTATAATATTTTTCAATAAAAAGAATATTTTTTCTACTTTTTATAAAAAAAACTTGGCAGAAATTGTGTATTTAGCAGAGAAAAATAATCTGTATTTGATAGTTTTTGTCAAGACGAAGCAGGATAAAAATTCACTCTTGAAATATGTTTCTGACAAAAGTTATAAACTTATTGAAAAACATTTGTATTTGACTAATATAAAAAATGTTGAAAAGGTTTTTGGGATAAATAGTTGGCCTTTTATGGTGATTTTGGATGAGAACAATAGAATTATTTATGCTGCGAAAGTGCCTGTGATAAAAGAAATAAAAAGAGTATTGAGAGGAGAGTAATGGAGGATTTTTTTAATTTTGATGATTTGAAAGAATTGTACGATGTAGTAATAATTGGTGGTGGACCAGCTGGATTAACTGCAGGGATTTATGCTGCGAGGGATAATTTAAATACTTTAATATTAGAAAGAAACTTCCCTGGTGGGCAGGTTGCTATAACCGAAGTTATTGAGAACTATCCTGGCTTTGTTGAAGGGATTTCAGGTGGTGATTTAACAGAAAAGCTTTATCAGCATGCAAAGCATTTCGGAGTTGAAATAAAGAATGGAATATGTAGCGGTATTGAATTTTGTGATGGTTATAAGTATGTATGTTTACAATACAAAGACATTAAAATTAAAACTAAAACTATAATCATCGCTTCTGGAGCAAAACCAAAACATCTTGAAGTGCCAGGTGAAAATAAATTTCTTGGTAGAGGGATTTCTTTCTGTGCTACTTGTGATGGAGCGTTTTATAAAGATAAAGTGGTGGCAGTGATTGGAGGAGGAGATTCTGCAGTTGAAGAAGGGCATTATTTGACTAAGTTTGCAAAAAAGGTTTATATTGTGCATAGGAGAGATAAGCTTAGAGCAGCGAAAATATTACAAGATAGGGCTTTTGCAAATCCTAAGATAGAATTTGTGTGGAATAGTGTTGTTAAAAAGGTTAATGGTGAGGATAAAATCGAATCTATAACCCTCTATGATAAAAAGCTAGGTAAGACAAGTGAATTAAAAGTTGATGGTGTTTTTGTCTTTATAGGATGGAATGCAGATACAGATGCTTTTAAGGGATTGATAGAGATGGATGAATCAGGTTTCATTATTGCTGATGAGACCACAAGAACTAATGTGCCCGGTATATTTGCTGCTGGCGATGTGAGAAAAAAAGAACTTAGGCAGATTGTGACTGCTGTGTCAGATGGTGCTGTTGCTGCAAAAATGGCTGAAAGATATATTGAAGAAAATTATCCTCAGGAGGATTAAGTGAGACGTCTAATATTAGTGATTTTAACTGTTATTTTGATGACTACTTTTGCCTATGCAGATATTAAGGTGAGTAGAAAGGCCATAGCGAAAGGGATTCAAAATCGTGAGCCTGTAGAAGTTTCTGATAGTTTTGATTCCCATGTAGGGAAACTTTACTGTTTTACAGAGATAAAAACAGATAAATATCCTACAAAGGTGATTCATATATGGATTTACAAGGATAATATTATGGCAGAAGTCCCTTTGGCAGTTAACTCTAGTAGATGGCGTACATATAGTTCTAAAAAGATATTACCCAAGTGGAAAGGAGAGTGGAAAGTAGAGATTTATTCAGAAGATGGTAAAATGTTAGATTCTGTTAGCTTTACTATTAAATGAAAGAAACACTTTTTTATGTTGTTCCTACTCCTATAGGGAATTTAGGTGACATAACATTAAGAAGTATTGAGGTGTTAAATCTTGTTGACGAAATCTTAGCTGAAGATACAAGGAAGGCTTTAAATTTATTGACTCATTATGGAATTAAAAAAAAAATAGTGTCTCTTCATAAGGAGAACGAAAAAAAGAATGTTTCTAATATTATTTCTAAACTTCAAAATGGATTAAAACTTGCTTTGATAAGTGAAGCTGGTACTCCATGTATTTCAGATCCAGGTCATTTTATAATAAAGGAATTGATAAAAAATAATTTAAAGTTTGAAGTGTTGCCAGGGGCTACTGCATTCGTTCCTGCCCTTATTATGTCTGGATTTCCAAGTGACCATTTTTTCTTTTATGGGTTTTTAAAACATAAAAAAAGTGAAAAGATAAAAGAGATTGAGCGATTAACTACCATAAAATCTACTTTGATATTTTACGAAGCACCTCACAGAGTTAAAGATACTTTGAAGATTCTTTTTGATTATTTTACTCCTCCTTTTGCTGTTATAAGAGAGATTTCAAAAATTTATGAGGAAACAGTTTTTATAGATAATATTAATGAAGTTGAAGATATTACTGTTAAAGGGGAATTTGTTATAATTGTAGATAACAGCAAAGAAACTTGTTCTAAAGTTGAGTATCCTGACTATAAAAAAATTATTAAAGAACTTTATAAGGAAGGGTTTGACAAAAAGGATATTGTAAAGATTTTAAAAACGCTTGGTTTAAAAAGGAATGATGCTTACAGTTTAGTGGAATCTATTTTGAATAGATAGTGCAATTTCTTCTAAGACTTTTTTATCACCTTTTATTTTGACATTGATTTGATTGGTTGTAAATTTTTTATCAATTATTTTTACATCATTTACTTTTATAAGATATTCAAGAAAGTTTAGTTTATTGTAATCTAATAAAAAATCCATTATATAACATTTTTCTACATCTAATAATTTAGCTTTTGCTACTACTTTTGCAGCAGATTTTGTATATGCTTTTACAAGACCACCTGTTCCAAGCTTGATTCCGCCAAAATACCTGACTGTAAAGATGACCACATTGATTAGGTTTTTTCCTTTTAGTACATTTTGTATGGGTTTACCTGCTGTGTTTTTGGGTTCTCCATCGTCTGTTTGATTTTCTATTATCTGGTTGTAATTATTTAAAAATCTGTAAGCCCACACAATATGGTTTGCTTTTTTATGTTCTTTTTTTAAATAATTGTGGTAATCTTCAAATTTGTTATATGGTATAATATATGATATGAATGTTGACTTTTTAATTTCTAACTTTTCTGTAAATATGTTATCTACAGTGAACATTTTGCTCCACAATATATTCGAAATATTTACGTTAATTGACTGAAAGGCATATTAATTTTTTTTAGTTATTAGTCAATAACTTCTTGAAAACATAAGTAGTATATGATATAAAACATATATGTAAACACTTGTTTACCAATAGGAGGTTTTTTATATGTTGGTTATGTTAAATGAGAAAATAAAAGTTGGTGCTATATTTTTTAAGGGATTTCCTAAGCCTGTGTGGTTTATGTATTATGGCACTAAGGTTTTTATAAAAAGAGTTATTTATCAATGGAAAGAGAGGGAAGGGCAAGATGTGATTTATAAATATACTGTGACAGAAGGTGAAAACATTTATGAGCTTTCGTTTAGCAAAGAAAATCTCGAATGGTATCTTGTTGCCATTGATGAGGGAAAATATTGAAAAGATAGTTAAATAAAACGCGCCCTGGAGGAGTCGAACCCCCAACCTTCTGATCCGTAGTCAGATGCTCTATCCAGTTGAGCTAAGGGCGCATATTATATGTTGAAAAAATCTAATTATTCGCAAGTGTTTATAGTAGTTTTATTGTAGCTTGTCAAGTGCAAAAAAATGGAATTATTCAATAGTGAGTTATGATAAAATAATGTATTTTATGACACAAAAAATGTTATTTAAACAAAGATTTGATATTAAACATAATTGATAACAAATAAGCTGTTTAATCGTAGTGGTTCTTTATAGGCGACAACGACAGATTTGTTACCAGCAAGTATTAGTGAACTAATTATTGTATACCATAATGCTGTATATATTTATTGCACCTAAGTGTGTATATGTAAATGTTTTAAATAAGAAAACTGTTCACTATATTAAAAAAGTAATAAAATAATATTTGTTTATAATTCTATAACAACTTGGTAATAAAATAATATTATTCTATAAGAAGATGGTTTTTGTTTAATGAAAATTGTTCATTATACTTGACAAATAGGCTTTTTTAATTAATATGAGAAAAGCGGTTTTATCAAACATAATTTTAATCTCAGGAGGTTGTTATGAAAAAGGTTTTTTTGTCGTTATTTTTGGTCTTAGCCCTTGTAGCAAGTTCTTTTGCTGGTGGCACTATTAAAATTGGTGTTCAGGCACCAATAACAGGTAAATTTGCCAGTGAAGGGCAGGGTATTGATAATGCTGTAAGACTTTGGGTTGAGCAAGTGAACGCAAAAGGCGGTTTGCTAGGTAAAAAAATTGAAGTTGTTACATGTGATGACGAAGGAACAGCTGTAAAGGCTGCTATTTGTGCCAGAGAACTTGTTAATAAAGGTGTTATTGCAGTAATCGGCTCTTATACATCTACTGCTACAGAAGCAGCTCAGGCTACTTATTTTAGAGCTGGTGTGCTTCAAACGAGCGATGGTACTAGTGATACATTAGTTAAGCATGGTTACTGGACATTCTTTAGAAATTCATCTCCAAATAGTGCAGAAGGTAAGTTTACTGCAGATTTTTTTGTGAACTTTAAAAAGTATAAAAGAATTGCTATTATCTCAGATTATTCTACTTTTGCAGTAGATCTTGCAAAAGCTGTTGTTGATAACACAATTAAACTTGGTGGTAATATTGTTTATCAAGGAAAAATTAAATCTGGTGATCAAAACTTTACACCTATTTTGACAAAAATTAAGTCCTACAATCCTGATGTTATCTACTTCAGTGGTTATTATACTGATGGTGGTTTAATAAGAGCTCAAATGGTTCAGTTGGGTATTAAGGCTGATTTTGTAGGTGGTGACTCTAATGACAATAAAGAATTTATTAAGCTTGCAGGCTCTGCAGCTGCTGGTGCATATATAATTAACGTACCTCTTCCAGAGTATTTACCATATGATATTGCTAAAAAATTCTTAGCAGATTACAGAGCAAAATATCATGAGGATCCACCAAGTATCTGGACATTATTCAATGTGGATGGTTTAAGAGCAATCCTTCATGCAATTGAAGTACTTAAGACTACAGATACTAAAAAAATTGCTGACTACCTGCATGATGAGTTGAAAGATTTTCCAGGTATTACTGGTCCTATTACCTGGGATAAGAAAGGTGAAAGAATTACAAGTGCATATATGGCTTATGAAATTCAACCAAATGGTGAATATAAAATAGTTTATCCAACAAAATAATTAAGGACGAAAGATGGAAATATTCTTTCAACAGTTGATAAATGGGCTAACAATCGGGAGCATTTATGCTCTCGTAGCCCTTGGATATACAATGGTTTACGGAGTAATGAAGCTGATAAATTTTGCTCATGGAGATCTTGTTGCTTTGTCTGCATACATTGGACTTGTGGTAATGATGCAGTTAACAGGCGCATCTGTTCCTAATTATATTGTGATCCCAGTAGTATTTATTATAACTGCTATTGTTATTGCTATTATTGGGGTGATTTTAGAAAGGGTCGCATATAGACCTTTGAGAAATGCTCCAAGACTTAGTGCTGTTGTATCTGCTTTGGGTGCAGGCATGGTAATTCAGAACGGGATTATGTTAATATGGGGACCAAGACCTAAGATTTATCCTGCTGATGTTGTGCCAAGTGTTTATTGGAATATTGGTGGTGTTTCTCTTGGACTTATGCAGTTGATTATTTTAGTTTTATCATTGTTCCTGATGGTTGTATTATATCTATTTGTTAATAAAACCAAAATTGGTACTGCTATAAGAGCTAGTGCTATTGATCAGCTTGCAGCTAAGTTGATGGGAATTAATGTAAATAAAATAATTGTGATGATTTTTATTATAGGCTCATCTCTTGGTTCAGTGGGTGGCTTATTTATCGGTATGTATTACAAAGGAATATATTTTAATATGGGTTGGATTTATGGTCTAAATGCTTTTGTGGCAGCAATTATTGGTGGTATAGGTAATATCCCTGGTGCTATGCTTGGTGGAATGCTACTTGGTTTGTTTAATGCCTTTATTGCTGGTTATGTATCAACTACCTGGGCAGATGCTTTTACATATATTTTGCTTATCGTAATATTAATTTTTAGGCCAACTGGTATTCTTGGAGAACGTGTTGCGGAGAAAGTGTAATGAATGATAAAAAAACATTAGTAGGATTTTTTGTTTTTACAGCTTTTTTGCTAATTTATCCTTTTGTGGCAGATTCAAGATGGCTTGCTGTGGGAACTACTTTTATAATTTATTCCATAGTAGCTCTAAGCCAAGATATAGTTCTTGGTAGAGCTGGAATGTTTAATATGGGGCATGCACTTTTTTTTGGATTAGGAGCATATTCTACGGCAATCTTAAATACCGTCTTTAATGTTCCTGTATTGTGGACAATTCCTGTAGCTATTGTTTTACCAATGGTTGTGGGAGTTTTGCTTGCTGCTCCAATAATTCATTTAAGAGGAGATTATCTTCTTGTCACTACAATTGGCTTTAATATAGTATTTGAACAGGTACTTAAAAATAATCTTTTTGGTATAACGGGTGGGCCTAACGGAATATTTGGGATAGGAGCACCTGAAATATTTGGCTTTCAATTTTTTTCTCAACAATCTATTTATTTCTTATCTTTTTTTGTTTTAATGCTTACTTTTTTTATTATTAGAAATCTTGAAACTTGTAAAATTGGTAGAGCTCTTCATTATTTAAATGAGGATTCGTTAGCGGCAGAATGTGTAGGTATAAACACACGTTTTTATAGATTGTATTCTTTTGGATTGGGTGCTGCTCTTGCTGGTCTAGCTGGTGTATTGTTTGCTGTGCAGTATGCTGCGGTTAGTCCAGAAGCGTTTAGCTTTATACAATCTGTTTTGTTTTTTACAATTGTGATAGTTGGTGGGCCTTCATCTATTCCTGGTATTTTACTTGGAACATTTGTGATGTTTGTTTTACCAGAGATTTTTAGACAGTTTGCGACTGCAAGGTACTTTGTTTTTGGTATTGCAATGATTCTTACAATGATTTTGAGGCCAAGAGGAATTTGGCCGGCTAAATTTGGTAGAATTCCAAAATATATGATAAAGGATTAGGTTATGGCATTGTTAGAGTTATCAAATGTAACTAAGAAGTTTGGTGGACTTGTTGCAGTTGATGATCTTACTTTTAAAGTGGAAAAGGGGCAGATTTTTGGACTTATTGGTCCAAATGGTGCTGGTAAAACAACTGTTTTTAATTGTATTACAGGAGTATATAAGCCAGAAAAGGGAACAATAAAGTTTAATGGAAAAAATATAACAGGTCTAAAACCATATACAATTGCAAATATGGGGATAGTGAGAACTTTTCAAACAATAAGGTTGTTTGGGGAAATGAGTGTAGCAGAGAATATTATTTCTGGTAGACATAATAAAAGCAAACAAAAATGGTATCATGGGATTTTTCATACACCTTTTTCTGCTAATGATGAACGAAAAAATTGGGAAAAAGTGTGGGAATACATGGATTTTTTTGGTTTGACTGAATTTGCTACAGTTTCTGCAACTAGCTTACCATATGGTTTGCAGAGAAAAGTAGAGATGGCAAGAGCTCTTGCAACTGAACCTGCCTTGTTAATTCTTGATGAACCGGCTGCAGGCTTAAACGATAAGGAAACATTAGAGCTTGTTGATACTATTTCTAAAATAAGAGATAAGGGTGTTACGATTTTATTAATAGAGCATGATATGGATTTAGTGATGAGTGTTACAGATCAGATAGTAGTTATAAATTTTGGAAAAAAGATATCAGAAGGTTCTCCAGAGCAGGTTCAAAATGACCCTAAAGTTATTGAAGCATATTTAGGAAGTGATGAGGATGAATATGAGTAGTAAAGAATTAATGCTTGAAATTAATGATTTGAAAGTATGTTATGGAAACATAGAAGCTGTTAAAGGGATTTCATTAAAAGTTTACAAAGGAGAAATTGTTACAATTATTGGTGCTAATGGAGCGGGTAAAACAACTACCCTTAGAACCATTAGTGGGTTGTTGAAAGCAAAGTCTGGTAGTATCAAATATAAAGGGGTAGAACTCACTAGTCTTGAAGCACATGAAATTGTTAAGTTAGGAATTTCTCAATCACCGGAAGGAAGAAGAGTATTTTCCACATTAACAGTAGAAGAAAATCTTATTCTTGGTGCTTATACAAAAGAAAGTGTAGACAAAGAAAAGTTGAAGTGGATATATGATTTGTTTCCAAGATTAGAAGAAAGAAAACAGCAGCTTGCAGGTACTCTTTCTGGCGGAGAACAGCAGATGCTCGCTATTGGTAGGGCATTGATGTCAAAACCAGAGCTGTTGCTTTTAGATGAACCGAGTCTTGGACTTGCGCCACTTTTAGTGAAATCAATATTTAAAACTATAAAAGAAGTAAGTGAAAGTGGAGTTACAGTTTTATTAGTGGAGCAAAATGCTAAGGCTGCATTAAAACTTGCAAATAGAGGTTATGTTTTAGAAGTTGGAAAAATTGTTTTTAGTGGCACATCCCAAGAGTTGTTGAGTTCAGAAAAAATACAAGAGGCTTATTTAGGTAAGAAGAAACACACAATTATATGATTAATAGAATCTTAGCTAATATCGTAGTTTTTTTATGATAGAGATTGCTTCGTATTTCTTAATATGCGATAATATTACTATGTTATCCAGTAGGTGCGGATAAGACGAAGCAATCTCTTGTTTATCATGAAGTTTTGTACTAAAAAGTTGTTTATTGCGCAACAACCTTATTCTGGAGTCACCCTATTTTTTGTTGCTAGTCTAAGTATATATATCAAATAGTTACATGTTATTATTTATGGGAAAGCATTTTCTTCATTCCCGCAAAACATCCGGTTTTGCTCTGAGGCAAGTTCCTCTAAAACCGCCATTCATGGCGGTTTTATGGGAACTTGAACCCAGAAAATGTTTTCCCATAAACAACTTCAAACAAGGTTTTACAAAAAATGGGGTGATTCCATAACCCCATTTTATTGACAATCAGTAATCCAAAGTTTATTGTACAAAAGTTTTAAATTTGAAGAATGGATTGATATAGATGGCATTTTTGTATAGAACAAATAGAGTAGATGAGTTATTAAAGAAAAATATATAACTTTGAGTAGTAATCCATGACAACTACTTTTTATATTCTTGAATCAGTTAATAACAAAAAATTTCCTTACCGTCTTACAATTAGACAGGGGGATAAGATATTATTAGCACTGAGAGTACAAGATAAATGGCCTGGACAAAAAGGTAATATTTTTTGTCTTCGTGAAGATAATGTAAAAATGGAACCACCAATTGAAGAAATAGAAAGGGTCCCTGTAATATCTCTAAAGAGAATAGGTAAGAGACTTGTTGTTGTTCTAGATAGAGCAAAAAACAAGCGATGTGATTTTTTATTTCTTAAAAAAAAATATAAAACTAAAGATGGAGAATACGAACAAATTTTTTGGAGAACGCAACGGGCATTGAAGGAGAAAAAACCAAGAGTTAAATTAACAACCTATCATTCAGAAAAACTGAATATTTTAATTGATGTTAATGAAAAGTATCCATGGAAATTTTCAGATAGCAGTACTGAAAGAGTAAAGCTACCAGTAGGTGATTATGCTTTATTGAAAAATAATGAGATTTTGGCTGTAGTAGAAAGAAAAACATTTGATAATATGATTTCCGAGTTTAGCAGATTGCCCGTGTTTCATCAGCAAGTTGCAGAACTTTCAGCATATGAGTATTCTGCTCTTGTTATTGAAGCGAACTACTCAGATTTTCTTAAAGCTGATAAACTAAAGTTCTATTCACCATCTTTTGCGGTAAAAGCTATTGCTGAGATATTTGCACTTCATCCACATCTTCCTATAATTTTTGCTGGTAATCGAAAACTTGCCAACGAATGGGCGTATAGGTTTTTTGAAGCTGTAGATTCTCATGAAAATGATATTCCTCATGAAAAAATAGCTGAAGTAATGCAAGAATATGGAAATGCGCCAGTAATCAAAGGAGGAGTTTATTATGAAATTAAAAAGAAAATTATGGATGATTTACCAGATGAGTTTACGTTAGATATGATAAAAGAACTATTTCCAGATATTTCAAATGAGCTTATAAAGAAAGCTGTTGATGGTTTAAAAAAAGAAAAACTAATTGTTAGAAAAAATGGAAGTAAAAAAGTTTGGAAAAAAGTGTAAATGTGTTTTATTTTCTATGTTTTTACTTTTGCATGGGTGTAATATTTTATTAGTCAATCAATTTTAATCTTACAGATTAAAATGATAGCTACCACTTAAAAAGTTATTATTAGTTGAGTTTTTATTTAGAGGTTATTGTTTTGGGTTATATAGAGTAAGCCTATCTGTTTGTATGTATATTTTTATAGTATAATAAAATTTTAAGTTATATTGAAAAAGAAATAACGTTTTGTTATATAATTAATATTAATGGTTGTTGATAAGGTTTTATTATGATTGATTATGTAAAAGTTAAATTTATTCTTGAGGCTACCTGTGATATTGTTTTACCAAGATATAAGGGTTCTACCTTTCGTGGAGCTTTCGGATGGCAATTTAAAAAAATCACTTGTGTTTTAAAGTCAAGAGAATCTTGTGATGGGTGTTTACTGAGATCATCCTGTTTTTATTTTAATATTTTCGAAACATACGTTTCCGATAAGCCACTTTTAAAAAGTGGTATTTCTATTCCACACCCATATATATTGGTTCCACCACTTGAAGAAAAGAGAGTATATGAGCCTGGTTCCCAGTTTGAATTTGAATTAATAGTTATTGGTAGATTTGTTGATGCCTTGCCATATTTTGTGTTTACGTTTGAAGAGTTGGGTAAGAAAGGGTTAGGTAAAGCAAAAGGTAAATTTATAATCAAAGACATTTTGCAAAATGGGGTTACCATTTATCAAGATAACAAATTGAATTTTAAAAAAGAGACATTCAATCTGGATTATTCAACTGAAAAAACACCAAAAAGTATTGAGATTAAAACATTGACGCCAGTTAGGTTATTTAAAAAAGGAAAACCAGTTTTTCAACCAACATTTAAGGATTTCTTTATGGCAGCTTTGAGAAGATGTGAATTGTTAATGTACTATTATGGTAGCACTAAACTGGATGAAATATTAGATGTAAAACAATTGATAGCTGAATGTGGCAATATTGAAATTTTAAAGCCAGAATTTAATTGGTACCACTGGGAACGCTATTCTAACAGACAGAAAAGAAAAATTAGTTTAAGCGGTATAATGGGAAGTTTTTTTATAACTAATTTACACAGTGATTTATATAAGATTTTGTGGTTTGGTGAGGTTTTTCATATTGGCAAAAACACTGCTTTTGGCTTGGGAAAGTATGAGATTTTGTAGAAATTTTCAAGTTTTGTTGAAAGCTATGAATAGTGTGTTAAAATTTTAATTGGGGATTTACACTTTCAGGAGGTTTTAATGTCGATTAAAAATATTATTTCACTTGCAGCATTATTTCATGATATCGGTAAATTTTATCAAAGATGTGGAATTAAAGAGATTAACGATTATAATTATGAATATTGTCCTAAATATAATAATCATCTTTCTCATTTACACGTTGCATTCACTGCACAGTTTTTTGATGATTTTGAAAATATTATTCAACAAAACATAAGGGTTCTTGATGATGATTTAAATGTTTTAAATATTGCAGCAAGACATCATGATCCTTCAAACGAGTATGAATGGATTATTGCTGCGGCTGATAGACTTGCTAGTGGCCTAGAACGTAACGAGTTTGATAAGTATAATTCATTAACAGAAGATGAGGTAAAGCAGCAATATAATTATAAAAAATCAAGATTATTAAGTATTTTTTCTAAAGTAAAATTAACTAATAAGAATATTCCTGAGCTATTTTATTCCCTTGAAAAGTTGAATCCAGGAATTATACCTCACAATTTGGAAAATAAAAGTATAAAAGAGGCAGAAAAAGAATATCAACTACTTTTTCAAGAATTTATCGATGATTTTAATAAACTTACCAAGGTTAAATATAACAACTTTAATAACTTTTATAATGCTATATCTACAATTTTAGAAAAATATTTGTGGTGTATACCTTCATCATCTTATCATATACAGGCAAATGTTTCTCTGTTTGACCATTTGAAAACGACTGCTGCAATAGCAACTGCTTTATATAGCTTTCATAAGACTTATGATAGATTAAATTCGAAAGATATAAGTGAATATGATTCAGATGAAGAAAAGTTTATTTTGATACAGGGAGATTTTTCTGGGATACAAGATTTTATTTTTAGTAAATTTGGTGAGTCAAATAAATTTGCGGCTAAGATACTAAGGGCAAAATCATTTTTTGTCTCCATATGTACAGAAATGGCGGCAAATTTAATTTTGCAAAAGTTTAATCTTAATTATGCTTCTATAATTATGAATGCTGGTGGAAAATTTACAATATTGGCTCCCAACTTGCAGGGAAGCCCTGCTTTAATAACCGATGTTAAAAAAGATATTAATGACTTTTTTATTGATCTAACTTTTGGTGAAACAAAGTTTAACATGGCTTTTACTAAATTAAGTGGTAACGACTTTCTTAAAGGAAATATTTCCTATAAGTTTCAAGAGTTAGCTAATAATCTTGCAATAGATAAATTATCCTATATTCCTCCAAAGATGATTTTTGCTGATTACATAGAAAAAGTTAACAAAACTGGAGGAGTTTGTCGAGTTGATGGGCGCACTCCAAGGAAGGAGGGTTCGGAGTACTCTGAGGCTTCAGAAATGTTTAAGAAAATGGGAACTTTTTTACCAAAAGTAGAATATCTTCTTGTTTCAACTAATCCGGAAAAAAGATTAGAATATTCATTGTTTAGCAATATTTCTTTTTCGTTAAGAGAAAAACCTGCTTCAGCTGATTTAGTTTTTAAAATTAATAAATTTGAGAATTTTTCTGGTTATGGAGAAAGAATGATCGCTTATTATGTTCCAATTATGGAAGAGGTTGATTTACATAGTGAAAAATATTTAAATATGCCAGAGTACCGATTTGATAAAACGCCTATGGAGGTAGGAGAGCCTAAAACTTTTACTCATATAGCTTATGACTCTTTAAGAGAAGTTGATATAGGTAAATTTGAGGGAAAGCCTTTCATAGGTGTGTTAAAAGCAGATATAGATAATCTTGGACAAATCTTTGCAGAAGGTTTTGGAAATAAAGTTTCATTTGCTGATATAGTTTCTTTATCAAGAATGCTTGATTACTTTTTTGTTGGATGGCTACCGAATATTATAAGAAAGAAATTCCCTTCCGTTTATACTGTTTTTGCAGGTGGTGATGATTTATTCCTTATAGGTCCATATAATCATATAGTGGCTTTAGCAAAAGAAATATCAGTGCATTTAAAGGATTATGTTGCAAAGAATCCTGATATTCACATATCGGCAGGAATAAATATTTGCAAACCTCAAATTCCCGTTTATCAAATGGCAGAAAAAGCAGAAGCTTTGCTCGAAAAGTCAAAAGAAAATATTGGTAAAAATAGTGTTACAATTTTTGATATTACGGTAAAATGGGATGAATTTTTACAATTATTAAAATTCAAGGAACAACTCGAAAAATATATAGAAATTGAGGATCGTTTTTCCACAGCATACATTTATAAGATTTTGAAATTTATAGAAATGGCTTCAAAGATCAAAAAAGCAAAAAAAATCACTTTAAGTGATGTTCACAACGCGCTTTGGATTTCTTTATTAAGTTACCATACCTATAGAACATTCGATAACAGTGATAACAAAGAAGAAATATTAAAAATTTTCTATGAAAATATAGTTAAGTATTATGAAAAGTTGGTAATACCAATAAGTTTGCTAATATATGAAAGAAGAAAATAGGAGGGAAAGATGGCTAAAAGTACTTTGTTTTTTGAAAATACTGAAAAGAAGCATTTAAAACCGGACTTACTTTCAGACTATGCAAAAAAGTGTTTAAATGAATTTGTTAAAACTAATCAAAAAAATCTTTCACAGACTCAACTGAGAAAGTTTTACAATGATATTTTATCAATTAAACATAAAATAGATGTTAAGGCAGATAAGGAAGAAGCATTTAAAAAAGAATTGCCTTATATCAAAATGTTGAAGGCAAAAGTGGCCTATGCAAAGCACAGAAAACATGCTACTGACGAATTTGAACACTTTATAAACACACACATAAATGAAATAAAAGACATAGATGATTTTTATGCTTTTTGTGATTTGTTTCAAGCAATAATTGCTTATTCCCCAAGTAAATTAAAGAAATAAAACTAAACATAAAGAGGTGATACTATGAAATTACGTGAGATTAAAGAATTAAAAGGAAAAATCATCATTAAAACCGGTTTGCATATTGGTGCAGGTAATGATGAAATAAATATAGGTGGTATTGATAACCCTGTGGTTAAAGACCCTATAACCGGTTATCCGTACATTCCCGGAAGTTCATTGAAAGGAAAAGTCAGAACATTACTTGAGTGGTATAAGGGCTATGTTAACCAAGATGGTAGCCCTTATTCAACTAAGGATTCCAATAATCCAATTGCTCGTATATTTGGTAATGGAAAAAATGAGTCAGAATATAAAGGTGGTCCTACACGAGTGTCTTTTTCAGACTGTAGATTACTAAATGCTAAAGAGTTAATAGAGAAAGATGCTTTAACAGAATCGAAAGTAGAGGTAAGTATAGATAGAACAAAGGGGACTGCTTCTAAAGCCGGACCAAGACATATGGAAAGAGTCCCTGCTGGGGCGGTATTTGAGTTTTACCTTACATATAAAGTGTTTGACGAACATGATGAAAAAAACTTTGAACTCTTATTACAGGGGCTAAAACTGCTTGAAATGGATGCATTAGGCGGAAGTGGCTCAAGAGGCTATGGAAAGATTAAATTTGAATTTGACGATGAGGAGATTGCTAAAAAGTTTCAGGAAATCAAATTTTGATATAAGGAATGATTTATGGAAACTATAAGGTTAACAATTAAACCGCAGTCAGCCTTTAAAACACCTTTACAAAGTGATACTATTTTTGGTCAATTTTGCTGGTATTATAAATATATTTATGGAGAAAAAAAACTATTAGAAATTTTAGACAATTTTCATAACCAGCCTACTATAATTTTTAGTGACGGTTTTTTAAGTGGCTATTTACCAAAACCTATTGTAAAGCCTATGCTGTCAAAAGTTTTTAACGAAATAGTTAAAGATTTTTCTAATAATTTAGAAATAAAATATAAATTAATGAAACAATTTAAGAAATTAGAATTTATTGATGAAGAAACTTTTTTATTGTTTTTAGAAGATAGGATTACTTCATCATCTATTTTAAAATATTACATTGAAATTTTAAATAATAAAGATGATAAGGATATAACAGACTATAATTTTTCAATAAAAAAACATACAGTATTAAAAAATAGTGTTAACAGAATTAGTAATACTACTACAGAGGGATTGTATCAGTCCACAGAGCTTTATTTTGGAGATGATATTAATTTTGATATTTATATTAAATATTTAGATGATAGAATAAAGCTGTTTGAGATTGAAGAAGTTTTTGAGGTAATAGGAAAAGTTGGTTTTGGGGCTGATAAAAGCATTGGAAAGGGGCGATTTAAAATAGATTCTGTAAGTACAGATTTTGAGTTAATGAAGTTTTTAAAACCATATGATGGAGCAAATGGCTTTATTAATATTTCATCAGGCTTGTATATGGATGAAAAAATCATATTAAACTACGGTGCCACTTTTACTAAATTTGGAAGGCATGGCGGAGATAAAGCTGTATGTGGGATGCCATTTAAAAGCCCACTAATTTTGTACAGACCGGGCTCTACTTTTTTTAAGAAAGAAGATTCTGACTTTTATGGTGCATCTACATCTGAAATTTTTTATGATAAAAATGATATTCATAACGGATTTATGATACCTATATTTTGTAAGTTGGAGCATAAAGATGAAAGTTAAAACAAATTGTTACAAAATTTATATAAAAGTTTTATCACCTATTCATATTGGTTCAGGAGATTCTTATATACCTTACGAATACGTTATTAAAGATGGCTATTTATTTTTTTTGGATAGAGAAAAACTGACGGAAATAATTATACAAAAAGGGAAATATGAAGATTTTCTAAATGTAATTGACTCGAATAATATTTTAAAAATCAGGAAATTTATTTATGACAATTTTGATAATAAAGCAGTTTTGTATAAGGTGAAGGTATCAACTTTAGTAGAAAATGAATACAAAGAGCGTCTTGGACAATTTGCAAATATAGAAAGAGGTGGAATGAGGAGGGTAATTAATGCACTTGAAATAAAAAGATTTGTTCGGGAAAAGTTTGCTAACCAGGTTATTATTCCAGGAAGTTCCGTAAAAGGAGCAATTAGAACTGCTGTTTTAAGCTATATAGCGTCAAGGTCCCAACAAGTTAATGCTAATAATAGTAGTGAGTTAGAACAAAAATTATTGAAGTTCTGGAAAATACCTGACGATCCCTTTAAAAACGTTAAAGTATCAGATTTTAAAATGGTGAATGGGGAAGTTTTTATCGATGTGGTTAGAAATACGAAAAGTTTTAATACTGATAGTAGAGGTGTTCCTGTTAAAATGGAGCTTGTTTTGCCAGGAGCAATTTTTGAAGGAGATATAAAATTTATTGAAGGCAAAGATAATCTTATATTGGAAAATATAACTGACATGAACTTTATTTTTGATTCGTTGGAGTATCACTATACAAAGGTATTGGATTTTGAGCAAAAGAAATTTGAATATGCTTTGCTTGGAGTAGATTTTTTAAATCATTCCGGTGTGGAGCTGATGAAAATGGGTAACCATTCTGGCGCAATGGCAGTTACGATAGATGGTTATAGAAAAATCTATAATAGGCAAACTAAAAAAATTATGAAAAGCCAAACAACTACATGGAGAGTAGAATCACTAAATATGCCAATGGGATGGGTAGTTATTAGTAACGATATTCAAAAACTTGAAACTATCTCAACACCAGAAATAAAAGAAATAAATCGCAAAGAGAAAAATAAAACTCGATTAGAGAAAACAAAAAAAGATTTAGAAGAAATAAAAAAACAACTTTTGAAGAAGTATAAAAAAAGTTATTAATTCAGCTTGTTGTTTGACAGTTGAATATGTTTTTTGTGTGATAAGGTGATTAAAAAATGTGCAAACAGGTCAGAGTTAATGGGTTTAGAAAGAGTTATTTTTATATCTATTTTTTGTTTATCAATAAGTTATCTCATTTTTTAAAGTTCTACCTTTGAAAGGGAGCTGATTTGAAAAATTGTTATTTATCAATATGTTAGCTGTGGTTTATTTATTGTGAACACGAAGTTTTTTATCGTTATTTATCAATAAGTTGCAATATGAGGGTATCCCCTTTTAAAAAGTAGTCAAAAATAAAACAGAGAACTTTAAAAATGGGTTGCTATCTGTTTAATAACATGTTATAAAAAAATTAGGCTGTCAGAATTTGTTACCCTGTTCGAAGGGATTGCGACTTACCTAGCGTTTTCTGGGTCTTCATATTTTTGACCCGTTAGTCAGAATTTGTTACCCTGTTCGAAGGGATTGCGACTTCTTTTAATTTCATTTACCAACTCATGGAACAGCAATTCGGTCAGAATTTGTTACCCTGTTCGAAGGGATTGCGACGAAACGGCCACACGACCGCTTCTTTTTAATAAATCTCCAAGTCAGAATTTGTTACCCTGTTCGAAGGGATTGCGACTAAATCTTCTGAGGTGGGCTTTAAAACCCACCCTATAGTCAGAATTTGTTACCCTGTTCGAAGGGATTGCGACTGACTGGCACTTCGTGCCAGCGAATCACGTATCACGGTTAACGTATCACGTGGAATACCTATTGAAACTCTTATACAAGTTTGATAACATAATGTTATGAGAATTGAAGAAATGGATGTTTTTAAACTTTCTCATAATTTAACTAAGAGAGTATATGAAATTACAAAAAAATTTCCTAAAGAGGAAATTCGTGGTTTAGTTTCACAACTGCGAAAAAGTAGCTCATCTATAGTCGCAAATTTAGTAGAAGGTAACTAGAGATTTAGCAAAAAAGAATTTAAACATTTTATAAGTATTTCCAGGGGTTCGTGTGCAGAGTTACGATATTTTATTTTTTTGAGTTACGAGTTGGATTATATAAATAAGGACGAATATCAAGCATTGTTAAAGACGTGTGATCGGGTAATTTCTATGTTAACCAAATTGTACAATTCTTTTTAACCCGTAACCCGTGAGACGTAAACCGCTGGCAAAGCCAGACGCCCTGTTCGAAGGGATTATGACGGCCTTGCATTGTCAGGTGTTTTTATTTGAAATCAATGTTTATTAATGCTAAAATTACTATAAGATTATTTCGGGGGAACGAAATATGGGTAAAACTTTTATTTCATTTCTTGGAACGGGAAATTATATCAATTGTAATTATTATTTCCAAACTTTGGATAATAAAGTTGATAATGTAAAGTTTGTTCAGGAAGCTTTGTTAAAAATTTTTTGTAGCGATTTCAATGAAAATGATAAAGTTGTTATTTTTATGACAAACGAAGCTGAGCAAAAATATTGGGATGAGTTAAAAAATAAAATTTGTTGGATAGATGCGGAAATAAAAAACGTTATTATCCCTTTTGGTAAATCTGAAAAAGAAATCTGGGATATTTTTGATAAGTTATATGACTCTGTTGATTATAAAGATGAAGTAATTCTTGATGTAACACATAGTTTCAGGTCTTTGCCTATGCTTGCTTTAGTGTTTTTAAATTACAGTAAATCAATGAAAAATATTAAAATAAAGGGAATATATTATGGAGCGTTTGATACTCTTGGCCCAAGAAATAAGGTAGAAAAGATGGATATTAAAGATAGAAATGCTCCTATATTTGACCTAACACCATTTCATAGTTTGCAGCAATGGAGTATTGCATCAGATAATTTCATAACTTTTGGTAATCCCCAAAAATTGATTGAACTTATGAAATATAGTATTTATAGCGACGAAAATTTTCTATCTAAGACTTCAAAAAACATTATTAGAAAACAATTTCTACCAGCTTTGAATAATATATGGGAATTTATTTCGACAGTAAGGGGTAAAAATATAATTTCTGGGGAAAAGTTTATAACTTTGAAAAAACACATTAATAACTTACGCAACAAACTAAAAGGAACAACCCCTGCTGAAAAACTTTTAATGAAAGTACAAGAGAAGTTTGATGGATTTGAGGAGGATTCTTTAAAAAATGGTATAATTGCTGTTGAATTTTGTTTAAAACATGGGATGGTGCAACAGGGTATTACTATAGCAAGAGAAATTTTTTTAAGTTATGTCATGAAAGAGCTTGAATTAGAGACTTTAGCAAATAAACCTTATGAGATTTTTAATACACATGTTAATTCAGAAAAAATTACTAAAAATAAAGCCTTAAAAAAATTAAGAGAGTTAATTTCTTCAATAGCAAGTTTGATGGCGGAAAATAGGCTATCTGAGTTAAAAACTAACATAAAAACTGAAATTGTAGAAAAAATCAAAGAAAGCAAACTTGTAAACTTATACTGTCGTGATTTTAAAAAGTTAACCGATATGAGAAATAGTATAAATCATGCTGGTATAACTGATGATATAAAATCAAGACAAATTGGCTCAACATTGCATGATTTCTACAAAAACGTTTTATGTAAATTAAAAGATGAGGTGAACTGATGGCTACGTATATTATTACCGTGGGTACATCTATTTTAACTAATATGGCTAAGATGAAAAATTTGGACTATCAATCAGTTAGTTTGGAAAATGTAAAAGATTATTTGAAATCTATGCCATGGGATAAGCTTAGTGCAGAATTGAATACCTTGAAAAGGTTAAATATACAAAAAAATGATAACTTTTTCATTTTGTATTCTGATGACGAAGAAGGTAAAAAGTCATCTAAATTTTTGAAATATGTGCTTGAAGCAAATGGATTTTACTTTGTTTTTGAAAAAAAGATTGAGTATTTGACGAAAGACTTTACACAGTTTTCGAAAAAAGGGGTAAAAAATCTCATAAATACGATTGTTTCGATTATTGAGGAAAACATAGATGTGAAAATTGTAGCTACTGGTGGCTATAAGGCAGAAACCGCGTATGCAACGCTCATAGGCATGCTTTTTAGAATTCCTGTTTTTTATATTCACGAAGATTTTAAGAGTATTATAGAAATGCCACCTATGCCTATCAATTTCGATATTGAAATCATCAAAAAAAATCTGACGAAAATTTATAAAGTGTTTAAAGTCGATAAAAAAACAGCAGTAAAACTGATTGGTGAGATGCCTGAAATGATGAATGTTTTATTTGAAAAGGATGGTAATCGTTATGTGTTTTCTCCAATAGGCAGTCTGATAATGAGGTTTTATGCAAATAAAAATATTTTTACTGAGGTAAGTTCTGATTTCCCTATTTCTGTTTACAAGGCACATAGCACACTTTTTGGTGATAATATTAGAAAGTTGAGTGATATAAAGGAAGCAGATGTTCGCAAAATTTTGAAAAAAGCATTAACGATTGCTGCAGGAAATGTTATTCGTATTATTTTCGATGAGTTTTCTCCACATTTCTATGATGAAACATGTTTACTTTTCAAAGAATTGGTTGGCGGTAATATGTTAAAATATGAATTGAGATGTAAATTAGGTAAACAAATCGTCAAGTTTGAGGTAGTAGAAGAAGCTATTGATTTTGTTAAAGAGATGCTTGGAGAAAAGCTTTATTTATAGAGGGTGGCTATGACTTCATCAAAAGATTTTGTTTTTGATGAATTTGAAAAACCTTATCAATTGTCATTTGAAAAGTTGTTGGAAATGGCAAAAACTTTTGAAGATAAAGGAGATGTTGCAAAAGCGATAACGTGCTACAATATAGCTCTTGGCAAAACAGATGATAAAAATACTAAAATCAATATTTATGAAAAACTGCTGGAATATTACTTGAATGATGTTAATCCCAAAAGAGCAATCAAAATTCTAACAAATCTTCTTTCATTAAATCCTAAAAATGGAAACTATTATAAGCAGTTAATTGGTATCTTGTTAGAGCATGATAAAGTTGATAGAGCAAAAAAATTAGCTGATATAGCCTATAATGTTACTCAAGATAAGTATTTTAGAGAAATTTTTGAAGATAAGGCTCAATTATACAAAGTAGAAGAAATGGAATATGATGATATTACAATAAATCTTTTATATAATTTGTTTAATGGTAGAGAAGGTGTTTATGCAAGACAATGGAAAAATCAGAAAGGTGATTGTGGCTATATCCCTGTTTATGAGCCTTTAAGTGAAAAGGTTATAAAAAATCATCTTCAGGGCAATATATCTGTGGGAATTTATCAGTTGAGGATAGATAGCACTGTTACATGGATGGTTTTTGATGTAGATGTTGCAAAGTATGCATTAAAAAATGTGTTAACTGATGAGAAAAAATGGGCGGAAATGCAATCGCTTTTGAACAAACAAGCAAGGTTAGTGCAAGAAGAGTGTAATAAGTTTAATATTTATACTTATTTAGAGGATAGTGGTTACAAAGGGCGCCATTGTTGGATATTTTTTGATAAGCCTGTGCCATCAAGAATTGCGAAAAAATTTGGTGATTTATTGGTAGAAAACATTGATAGAGTATCACCAGATATTGTTGTTGAAGTATTTCCGAAGCAAAATTTTGTAAGAAAAGATGGTCTCGGCAATTTAGTTAAAATGCCTCTTGGTATTCATTTAAAGAGCGGCAAAAGAAGTTTTTTTTATAATGAAAAAGGAAAGATTAAGGACCTTAATGAGTATTTGAAAAATGTTAAAAGGGTTTCTCAAAAAGACTTAATAAACTACCTTTCTTATTACAAAGTGAAAGAGAATTTTGATATTGTAGAAAAACATCAAATCAAGCCAGCTGAAAAAGTGGAATTACCTGTTTATGTTCAAAAATATATTCCTGAAAATGATGAAGAATTACAATACATTCTTTATAAATGTCCTGTGTTAAAAAGTATTTATAAAAAGGCATTGAATCAAAATGAGTTATCTGCCGATGAGATTGTTGTTTTAACCCATACGCTTGGTTATCTTGAAGAAGGTCCAAATGCAGTAAATTATATTTTTTCAAAATGTTATAATATATCTTCAGATAAGTTTTTAAAATCAAAGTTAAATGGTAATCCCATTTCATGTGCTAAAATAAGATCAAGATTACCTGAAACTACTTCAAAAGTTGATTGCAATTGTTTGTTTGATGAAAATCTTGGAGCGTATCCTTCTCCTGTTTTACATCTTAAGAAAAAGTTTTTAGATAAATCAAAATTTATTAAAGCAAATCTTGATATGGTTAATATTCAACACATAATTGAAGAGTATTTAAAGATTAAAAAAGAATTTTTTGAGATAAAAAGATTATTGACTCATTATGAAGAAATATTTGCAAAACTGTTTGAAGAAGCTGGAGTAAATGAAATTAATACCCCCTCAGGAACGTTAGTAAAAGTAGAAGAAAATGGAAAAACTACTTTTAGTATAAAACTATGATTGTTTACCTCACAGAGCAAGGCTCTCAAATAACGATTGCTGGTGAACGTCTCATTGTTGCCAAAGATGGCCAAAAACTTATGGATTTGCTTACAAAAGATTTGGATCAAATAGTGATAATGGGAAATATCTCTATTTCCACTCAAGCACTAAAGTTTATGCTTAAAAAAAGAATAGATACTGTATTTACCACTTTGGATGGAAGATACCTGGGACGTCTTGTGTCAGAATTTGGCAAGAATATCGAATTAAGAAAGGAGCAGTTTAAAGTTGCCTTTGATGAGACATTGAAATTTATGTTAGCCAAAAATATTGTTTATCAGAAAATTTATAATATGCGTCAAGTTATTAGAAAATTGAATTATTACCATAAACAGGATGAAGTAGTTAAAAGATTACATCTTTTAACTGTGCATCTGAAAAAAGTAGCTTTTGCTAAAAATAAAGATGAATTGCTTGGTATTGAAGGGATTGCCTCAAATATTTATTTTGAGTGTTTTGATTATTTGATTACAAACAAATCGCTAAAATTTGTAAAAAGAACAAGAAGGCCTCCTGAAAATGAGTTTAATGCGTTATTGAGTTTTGCTTATACACTTTTAATGAATGTGGTTAGAGGATTTATTAATATTGTGGGATTGGATCCTTATTTAGGAGTTTATCATTCTGATGATTATGGGAAACCGTCTCTTGTTTTAGACTTAATGGAGGAGTATAGGTCGGTTGCTGTTGATTATATGATTATAAGTGCTGTAAACAAAATGATTTTCAATATTGATGATTTTGTTAAAAATGAGGATGAGGAATTGCCTGTAAAATTGACAATTTTTGGTAAGAAAAAATTGATTTCCTTGTTTGAAAAACGCTTAAAAACAGAATTTTTTAATGAAAATACTGGCAGAAAAGAATCTTTAAGAAAGATAATGAGATATCAAACATATTTATTTTCAAAAGCTTTAATAGATAAAACTGAGTATAAAGGATTTAAATTACAGTGAAGAAATTTTATCTAATTTCTTATGATATATCAGATGACCTTAAAAGAAGTCGTGTAGAGAAATTTTTAAAAAATTATGGAATGAGAGTTCAAAAGAGTGTTTTTGAATGCATTATTACAGATGCTGATCTAATAAAAATTAAGAATTTTGTAGAAAAAACAATCGATTTTAACACCGATTCTGTAAGGTATTATTTTTTATGTAAAGGTTGTAGAGATTCAGTTGAAGTATCTGGACTTGGTACTATAAATGATGATACTGATTTGCTGATTTTTTAGTTTATGTTATAATTAAAAAAGGTGTTTGACAATCTAATATTTTTTTGTGATAAGGTGATTAAAAAATGTGCATCTAAGGCAGTTTTGATTTCTGAGAAGTGATTTGTTTTACTGTTTGTTATTATCTATCAATAAATTACCTTATTTTTTAAAGTTCTATTTTTGAAAGATAGTTATTTTGGAAAAATATTATTTATTAATATGTTAGTTATAGTTTATTTATTGTGAACACTAATTTTTTTGTCGTTATTTATCAATAAATTGCAAGGTATGGGTATCCCCTTTCAAAAAGTACTCAAAAATAAAACAGAGAACTTTAAAAATGGGTTGCTATCTCCTTAATAACCTGTTATAAAATAGTTGAACAGTTAGAATTTGTTACCCTGTTCGAAGGGATTGCGACATATATGGATTAAAATTGTCTTCTAATTTTTTAGTTTTTGTTAGAATTTGTTACCCTGTTCGAAGGGATTGCGACGGACTGGCACTTTCGTGCCAGCGTAAGTCGTGATTCGTGAATCGTGAAACGTAAATTGTTAATTGTTGTAAAGGTGGAATTCCAATTATATCCTTTTGCAATATCAGAAAAACGTAATACGAGAAATAAACAACTCTGGCAAAGCCAGTACACTTATACAAAGTGGTATGACATAAATAACTTATTCTTAGGAGTTGTTAAAATGAATTAAATAATTTTAGGTTATGGTAGCTTTTTAGGTACTAAATTTTTGTAATAGTTATGTATAGTTGCTAGTAGTACTCTCAACCTAAACCTTAGCCTAATTTTTATGCGCTGTTTTTCACATTTGAGATAAGCTGATAATTTCTGATTACTCTGTTATAATAGAACTTTGGAACCTTTTTCTTTTTTCTGAGTCTGTAATTTAGATTTGATGGCCCTAGGTTATAGGCTATAATTGCATATTTTATGTTACCATTATATTTTTTTAAAAGATAAGCAAAATAACTTACTCCAATTTTTATGTTAGTAATTGGGTCAAAAAGTTCTTTTTTATGAGAAATGTCAATGTCATCTTTGAATTTTGAGATATAGTAAGCAGTATTTGGTAAAATTTGCATTAGTCCTATAGCTCCTTTCCTCGAAATACTTCTATGATTAAAGGAGCTTTCTGTAAGAATAAGTGAAAGTACAAGGTAAGGATCGATTTTATTTTTTCTAGATTCATCCACTATAGTATAAGCAATATCCATTGTGGAATATCTTACGTTTCCATTAGTAAAATATATTAAAACGTTATTTATATCTATTATCTGGTTGTATTTACTAATTAAATACCTTGCTTTTTCTTTTTCTTCTATCAAAGCTGCCATTTTGCTTTCTGCTTTATTAATATTAAATTCTTGTTTATTAATTGTATCAAAGAGATATATTGTGAATGTATTAATATATAAACTAAATATTAATAATGTGAAGAAGATAACTTTTAAAAAGTCTTTCATAAAATATAAATTGTTCTTAATTACCATTGTTAACCTTGAAAAATCATTAAAAATTTTATATTACTGTCTTTCAAAATATACAATTATAGAAATTTGTAAATGATTTTTTAAGAGGTGAAAGATGGATGATTTACATTTGTTGATAACCCAGCTTGATTCTATAGTCTGGGGACCTTTTATGCTTGTTTTACTTATTGGTACTGGTGTGTTACTTACTGTAAGATTAAAATTTGTTCAGGTGTTAATGCTCCCAAAAGCTTTGAAACTGGTTTTTAAAACAGTAAATACTGAAAAAGCCAATGGAGATATTACACCTTTTCAAGCTTTAACCACAGCTCTTTCCGCTACTATTGGGACTGGTAATATTGCTGGTGTGGCTACAGCTATTGCTACTGGTGGTCCTGGTGCTATTTTTTGGATGTGGCTATCGGCTTTTTTTGGAATGGCTACTAAATATGCTGAGGCTGTTCTTGCTATAACTTTCAGACGAAAACTAGAAGATGGTTCAACCATTGGTGGTCCTATGTTTTATTTAAAAGAGGGATTGCAAGTAAAATGGCTTGGAGCATTACTAGGATTTTCTTTTGCAGTTTTTGGGATTGTTGCTTCCTTTGGTATAGGAAGTATGGTGCAGTCTCATTCTGTTGCTTTAGCAATTAATGATGCCTTTAGTTTACCAAAAGGTGTTACTGGTTTTGTTTTGATGATTTTGACTGCACTTGTAATAATCGGTGGTATTAAGAGAATTGGGAAGGTAACTGAGAAAATCGTACCATTTATGGCAGTTTTTTATTTTATTTTTGCTATAATTGTAATTTTTATGAAAATTGATCAGTTCTTTTATGTGTTGCGTCTTATTTTTGAATCAGCTTTTTCACCTGTGGCTGCAGTTGGAGGATTTGCTGGTGCAGCAGTTAGAGATGCAATTAGATATGGAGTCGCAAGAGGTGTTTTTTCAAACGAAGCAGGTCTTGGTAGTGCTCCTATAGCTCATGCTGCTGCTAAAACAGATAATGCTGTAAGGCAGGGGCTTGTAGCGATGACAGGTGTTTTCTTTGATACTATCATAATTTGTTCTTTGACTGCTTTTGTTATTCTTTTAACTGGTGTCTGGGATAGTGGTAAGACTAGCACTGAGCTGACTGCTGCAGCATTTGTTACTGTTTTTGGAGGAAGTGGTAAAACTTTTTTAGCTTTAGCTTTGGTTTTCTTTGCATACTCTACAATCCTAGGGTGGTCGTATTATGGTGAACAATGTGCTAAATTCTTATTTGGTTATAAATTTAGTTATTTTTATAAAGTGATATACTGTTTAAGTGTATTTTATGGTGCACTAAGGAAAACAGATTTTGTTTGGGATATGGCAGATCTATTTAATGGTATGATGGCGATCCCAAACCTTATAGGGTTGTTGATGCTTTCAGGTGTTCTTGTTAAAGTTACAAAAGATAAAATGAGTGATGTTTAAGTTTGACAATATTATAATTGGTAAGTTCTTAAGAAGATATAAACGGTTTATTATTGATTTTGAAAAAGATGGAATAGTTGAAACGGCTTTTAATCCAAACACAGGTTCAATGAAAGGGCTTTTAAACGAAGGTTGTTTGATAGCCCTTTCTATTTCTAACAATCAAAAAAGAAAATACAAATACACTGTTGAAGGTTTTCAATTAAATGATTACTGGGTTTACACCAATACAATAAATGTGAATAAAATAGTGGAGTATCATATAAAGAATGGGTGTATTAATGAGTTTTATCCTTATGATTTTTTAAAAAGAGAATATGTCATAGGGAATAGTAGAATTGATTTTTATTTAGAAAATTGTGGGAAAAAAATCTTGATTGAAGTTAAGAATGTTACTTTGTTAAATGATAATGGACATGCTGCATTTCCTGATGCAAAGACAGAAAGAGGAAGAAAACATTTACGTTTATTAGTAGAAATGTCAAGGCGAGGTTATGATTGTTATATTTTTTATGTAGTTGCTGTAAACTCAAATGTTTTTGAATGTGCTTGGCAAATAGATAGTATGTACTGTAAGGAGTATGAAAAGGCTCTAGATTATGGTGTGAGACCTATTTTTTATAGAAATTATTTTAATGTTGATAAAAAAGAAGTGACTTTACAGCATATGGAGAGTTAAATATCAATTAAAGAAGTAAGTTCGTATTCCATTTTTACTGTAGATGTTTTTAGTTTTTTATCTATTTGATAAAATTTTTCAATCAAATTAAATAGCTCTTTTTTTGACCATTTTTCTGATGCAGATTTGATTTGGGCTATTTTAAATGTTTGGCCCGTTACCAAATCTGGTGAAATGAGGTAATATAAAATTTCAAGTCCTCGTTTTGTAAGCATGTAAAAAGCCATTTGAAGATTTTCATGGTTTTCTATCATTAGATTCAATTTCGCAAGAGCTTTTTTCCAGTTTTTACTGTAAAATGATTCAATAAAAGCGAAGACATTATTTACATTTGAAGAACTGATAATGTTTAATATTTCTTCAAAAGATTTAGGTTTTTTATTGTAAAAATAAAGAGAAATTTTTTCGAGTTCTTGATTAAAAATTTCCATATTTCTTTGACATAATTCGTAAATTTCTTTTGCTTCATTAAACGAAATGGGTAAGTCTCTTTCTTTAAATTTAAAGATTATTTCTGAGATATTGTCTTTGTAATTGAGTTTTTTTTCTTTTATAATTTCAAAACTATTTTTAAAAGTTTTTAATAATTCATTGTTTTCTTCTGCTAAAAAAATTATATGTGCTTCACATGGTGATTTGAATAATTCTGAGTTACTTAGTATATCTTTTATCTTGTGAGCATTTTTAATAATCAAGTGTTTGTTTTCACCAAAAAGTGGATATGTGAAAAGATAATCAGATATTTCTTCAAGATTAAAATTTTCATCATTATATTTTCTTATATCTATATTATCATTTTTTATAATAAGTTCCTTTAGCTTATTTTCATTAAATTGGTGACTACCTATTATAAGTATTTTCTTTTTTAAAGTCATTTATAAAATCCAAAAGAATGTTGTTTAAACTTTTGATGAGAGCATCATGTTTTGAAGAATATGTTTGAGTAATATTTGTAAAAATTGTATAATTATTTGAGTCATTGTAAGTTTTTCTAAAAATTTCTTTTTCAGATTTTTTTACTTTTATTGTTACAGAAATATGTAGCTCTGATGAAGTGGCTCTGAAGTTTTGTTGTAAAATTTTACTCTCATAGAAAATTTTATTAATTTCAATATTTAATTTAAGATTGTTGTTTGGATTTTTGGTGAGAAGATTATGTTTATTAAAAAAATCGTAACAGGTAGAATTTATAATAGATGTATAGCTTGACTCAGATGTTAAGTTCTTGATGGAGTTTAAATAAAATTTCTCTTTCATATCAATTTGCTCAAATCCTGCTATCCTATATCCACAGGATAGCAGGATAAAAATTGCAAAAAAACTGCAGTATTTTATTAATGTTTTCACTTTACAACCAAACTCACAAGTTTGTTAGGGACATAAATTTCTTTTATAAGATTTTTCCCTTCGAGATACCTTTTCACTTTTTCATTTTCTTTTGCAAGTTTTAAAATATCTTCTTTTTCTATATTTCTTGGGACGCTGAGTTGTGCTCTTACTTTTCCATTAATTTGAACTACAATAACAATTTCATCTTTTACTGTATATCTATCATTATACTGAGGCCAATCTAATTTAGATACATATCCAGCAAATCCACAAAGATGCCATAACTCTTCTGCTGTATGAGGAATGAATGGAGTGATAAGTTTTATAAGAGTTATCAGTGCTTTTTTAAAAGCTGTTTTTTCTGAGTCATTTGATAGTTTTCCTTCTAATAGATAAAGATTGTTTGTAAATTCCATTATTGCGGCTACAGCAGTATTTAATTGAAATTTTTCAATATCGTTAGTTACTTTTTTGATGGTGGAGTGAGTGTAATATAGTATTTCTTTTTCAATGTTTCCATTTTCGTTAATATTAGAATTAATATTACTTTTTAATAACTCTAAATGTTTTATTACAAGACGCCAAACCCTATTTATAAATCTAAAAGCTCCTTCAACTCCTTGCTCGCTCCATTCAAGGTCTTTTTCAGGTGGTGCAGCAAAAAGGGAAAACAAACGAGCTGTATCGGCACCATATTCCTCGATGAGGGCTTCTGGATCCACTACGTTTTTTTTGGATTTACTCATTTTTTCTATTCTACCGACTTTTGCTTCTTTACCACATTTAGCACACTTTCCATTTTCCACTTCTTCAGGGAAAAGCCAACCATGTTCTTCGCATTTATATGTTTCTTTACAAACCATACCTTGGGTTAATAGCCTTTCAAAAGGTTCATCAAAGTTTATATATCCTAAATCCCTTAATACTTTAGTGAAGAATCTTGAATACAACAGATGTAAAATAGCATGTTCTATACCACCTATATACTGATCAACTGGCATCCAATATTCTACTTCTTCTTTATTGAAAGGTGCAGTGTTACATTTTGGAGAACAGTATCTTAAAAAATACCAACTTGACTCTACAAAAGTATCCATAGTGTCAGTTTCTCTTTTAGCATTTGCTCCACATTTTGGACATTTCACATTAATGAATTCTTTTATTTGTGATAAAGGATTGCCTGCACCTGTAAATTCTACATCGGTAGGTAATTTTACGGGTAGATCTTCTTCTGGTACTGGAACAATACCGCATTTCTCACAATATATTATAGGAATAGGTGCACCCCAATAGCGCTGTCTTGATATTCCCCAGTCTTTCAGTCTAAAATTTACAGTTTTTTTACCGACACCTAACTTTTCAAGGTATTTTACAATTTCATCTTTTCCTTTTTCATTATCAAGGCCGTCGAAATTACCAGAGTTTACCATTTTACCCGGCCCAGTGTAAGCTTCTGTCATTTTATCAGGATTTAATTCTTTACCTTCAGGTTGAATAACAACAATAATATCAAGACCATATTTTTTTGCAAATTCAAAATCTCTTTGATCATGAGCAGGCACAGCCATTACAGCGCCAGTACCGTAATCCATCAGAACGAAGTTGGCAATAAAAATAGGGAGTTTTCTGCCATTAACTGGATTGATAGCATATTTCCCAGTGAAAAAACCTTTTTTCTCTTTATCTTCAGCTGTTCTTGAGATTTTGTCTTCTTTAAGTATGTCATTGATAAATTTTAATCCTTCATTTTCTTGTTTAGTGCCTTTTAGTAGTTTTTTGGCTGCAGGGTGTTCAGGAGCGATAGACATAAAAGTGGCACCATATAGAGTGTCTGGCCTTGTGGTGAAAACTGTGATAATTTCGTTCATATCTTCTATTTTGAAATCTATCTCAGCTCCTGTTGACTTCCCAATCCAGTTTCTTTGCATTGTAAGTACGCGCTCAGGCCATCCTTTGAGTTTATATGTATACTCTAGCAACTCTTCGGCGTAATCAGTAATTTTAAAAAACCACCCTTCAAGTTCTTTTATTTCTACTTCACTAGAGCATCTCCAGCAACAACCGTCTTCCACTTGCTCATTTGCTAATACGGTGTGACATTCAGGACACCAATTGACTAAAGAAGTTTTTTTGTAAGCGAGCCCTTTTTTGTACATTTCAAGAAATATTTTTTGTTCCCATTTGTAATATTCTGGATCACATGTAGCTATTTCTCTATCCCAATCATAACTAAGTCCAAGCATTTTAAGCTGTTTTTTCATGTAATCAATGTTAGAGTATGTCCATTTTGCAGGATGAATATTGTTTTTAATTGCAGCATTTTCAGCTGGTAGCCCGAAAGCATCCCATCCCATAGGGTGAATAACGTTAAAACCTTGCATCATTTTATAACGTGCGATTACATCACCAATGGCATAATTCCTCACATGTCCCATGTGAATTTTGCCAGATGGGTATGGAAACATCTCAAGGCAATAATATTTTTTCTTTGATGCATCAGTTTTTGATTTAAAAATTTTTTCTTTTTCCCAAATACTTTGCCATTTTCGCTCTATATCAGCAGGATTATATTTCATGTAAGATTCCTCCCTATTTTGTGCTTTTTTGTTTTATAGATTTATAAAATTAGGTAAAATAAATCAATGATTAATTTTGTTTTTAGCAAAAAGTGTGTAATTTTTTGTTATAAAAATTCTTTATGATGATAGTTTATATACTACAGTTTATATTATTAAAATGTAAAGTGACAAAGTAATGTCTTCTAAATATTAAATAAGCTATTGACAATTAGATAAATTAGAGTTATTCTAAATTTAAGTTAAAGATAAAATGTTTTAAAAGTTATAAAAATGTGTTATATTTACAAAAGAAAATGAAAAAGGAGGTAAAAAATGACAAAAAAAAGTTTAGAAGGGACTAAAACTCTTGAAAATTTAATGAAATCGTTTGCAGGTGAATCTCAGGCAAGAAATAGGTATACTTTCTATGCTTCCATAGCTAGAAAAGAGGGATATCGTCAAATTGAGGCGTTTTTTATAGAAACAGCTGACAATGAAAGAGAACATGGCAAAAGATTTTATAAGCATATTATTGAAAATTTAAATCTTACAAAACCACTTATGGTGGATATTTCTGCATCATACCCAGCACAACTTGGTAATACCTATCAAAACTTATTAGCTGCTGCTGAAGGTGAACACGAAGAATTCGTAGTGTTGTATCCTGAGTTTGCTGAAATAGCTGATGAAGAAGGATTTCCTGAAATTGCTCATCAATTTAGAACAATAGCGGAAGTGGAAGAAAAACATGAAAAGAGGTTTTTAAAATTGGCTGAAAACATAGAAAAAGGTAGAGTATTTAAGCGAGATACTAAAGTTTATTGGAAATGTAGGAACTGTGGTTATATTTTTGAAGGTTTTGAAGCACCTGTTTCGTGTCCAGCATGTGCACATTCACAAGAACATTTCGAACTTTATGTAGAAAATTATTAAATAATTGCTACATGTTTTATTGAGAAAAAACAAATAAGCAAGCTGTCACTTTTTAGTACAGCTTGCTTCTACATATTTAAATGATAAAAATTCTCAAAAATATACTTTTAAGTTTTTAATAATTTATTTGACAGTTGTTTTTATTGTGGGTGTTTAATTAATTAAAATTTGTTGTTAAAAACTAAAATTAATGATAAATTATAATTCATGTTAAAGAAGTTAGCATTTTTCTATTTCTTTTTAACTGCTTTTACGACTTTTTTTTATTCTGATTTTTTTATATTTAAAGATAATGTTTATATTCATGGGATGGTGGGAATATTTGGTTTCGCTTTAAACGCTTATTTATCTATTATTGTAAGTGCAAAAAATTTTAAGACAGTTTATACCAAGTTGCAAAAAATATTTTTTTATTTGTCAGTTAGTTTGGTAATATTAATTTTTTTTAAATCTTATATTTTAATTACTATTGTAAGTTTTGTATATTTTATTTTTACTCTACCAATGTTGTTACGATACGATCCAGATTATGCAGGAGTTGAGAGGCTATTTGTAAAGAGTTCTATTTATATCTTACTTTTAAATTGGATTTATTTTATGTATTCTTTAAATTATGATACTTTTTTAGGTATGAAAACAAAACTTTCATACAATTATTTGTCTTTTTCCTTTCCTTTATCATTAATACTTTTTTCCGAATTTGTTAACTTTTTAAGAATGAATAAAAGAGAGATTGTTGTTTCTGTGGTTGTTTTGGTGGGAGGAGTTCTGAGTATGTTTATTGGAATGCTTTTGAATATTTCAATTATTGAATTATTAAGTGCAGGGTCGTTGTTACTTATAATTTTGTATTATTTTATTAAATCTGCAAAAGTTAAAGATAAGTTTCTTTTTTTTAATTATATGGGGTTGTTGTTAACTGGTATTTTTGGGTTTTGGTATTTATACACTGTGATTTCAGGGGTAAGTGATAAGGTGATACTTTTACTCCATGCACATTTTGCCCATTATACCTGGGCTACTTTTGGATTATTTTATCTTATAGTTAAGAATGTAAAAAAAAGGATTCATTGTATGACAAGTTTATTGTTGTCTTTGATATTTTTATCAGTTTATTTAATCAGAAACTATCCATTTCTTTTGTATGTTTCATTTTGTTTTTTTATATTATCTGGTATAATTGTATTATTAGATTCTTTAAAGAATGGTGTAACTTATGGATTTAAAACTTCTTGAAATTGCATCCTTGCTGGTAAGTAAGAAAGATTTAGATGAATTAATGGAAGAAGTTTTGTTTAGGCTTAGAGAAATTGTAAATGCTGATGCAGGAAGTATATATCTTTATCACGAAGAGTCTGATACTTTAGTTTTTAAATATACTCAAAATGATACTGTAGATATCATTTTTAAAGAATTTAGTTTACCGGTGGATGAGAACAGCATTGCTGGCTACTGTGCTTATAAAAAAGAAATGTTTTTTATTGATGATGTATACTCTTTAGAGGATAAGTTTCCATTTAAGTTTAATAAGGATTTTGATAAATTATCAAATTATCGCACAAAATCTATAATTATGGTTCCTATTTTTGATGCTAAAGATAATCTTATTTCTGTTTTGCAACTAATAAATAAAAAAAACACACCTTTTGGTAAGCCTATCACAAGTTTTGATAAAGATGTTACAGTATTTAATGAAGAAGATGTTAAAATAGTTCATTCTTTAAGTGGTATTATTGGGGTAGCACTTGAAAACAGTTTACTTTATAAAAATATAGAAGAAATGTTTGAAGGTTTTATCAAAGCTAGTGTTCAGGCTGTGGAATCAAGAGATCCTATTACAAAAGGGCATACGGAGAGGGTTTATAGAATAACTTATAAAATAATTGAGGAAATGGACAAAGATGATGAAGCCTTTCCAGGTTTTAAAATGAATAAAGATGATTGGAAGGTGTTAAAATATTCAACATTGCTACACGATTTTGGTAAAATTGGTGTTAGAGAAAATGTGTTGATGAAATCGAAGAAATTATATGATGATCAATTTAAGGCATTGAAAATGAAATTAAAACTTTATCATTGTATAGAGAATATCGATGATAATAAGTTCTTTGAAATAAATGAATTGGTGGAAAGAGCTAATGAGCCAACAGTTCTTGAGAGTGAGTTAGCAAACAGGTTGGATAAATTTAAGGATATAAGATTTAAGGATAATTTTGGGGTAGAGTATAGATTGCTTGATGATCAAGAATATAAACAATTGTCAGTGAGAAAAGGAACTTTAACCGAAGATGAAAGAAAAGAAATTGAATCACATGTGCTTCATACTTACGAGTATTTGATAAAAATTCCTTGGACAAAAAGCCTTAAAGATGTCCCAAAAATTGCCTGTATGCACCATGAAAAGCTTGATGGTAGTGGTTACTCTTTTGGTTTGAAAGAAGATGAAATACATATTTTTGGTAAAGTAATGGCTGTTGCAGATATTTTTGATGCTTTGACAGCAAAAGATAGGCCTTATAAAAAAGCTGTACCTATTGAGTTGGCATTAAAGATCATTAGTGAAGAAGCTGAGAAGGGGAAGCTTGATAAAAAAATTGTTCGATTTTTTATAGAGAAAAAAATATACAATATGTTATAATGTTCTTAAGTTTTTATATTTTGGAGGGGAAGTAAAGTGAAAACTGTACTAGTGGTTGATGATGATCCATCGATTAGATTGTTATTAAGAGATGAATTGTGTGATTTGAAACTTAATGTGGTTACTGCAGTTGATGGTGAAGAGGCATTAATTTCTTTTGAAGAAAATGATATTGATTTGATTATTTTGGATTTGAAAATGCCAAAAGTTGAAGGGGATGAGGTCTTAAAGATTGTTGGGCAAAAGAGTAATGTGCCTGTAATTGTATACTCTGCTAATATTGAGTCTTACGATGGACTCGATAAACTTCATAAAAATGTGTATTATGTAGAGAAAAGTTCAAATTTAGATGATTTATTATGTTTAGTTAAAAATACAATAAATGTTTAATGAGAAAAAAGTAAACACAATATTAAAAAGAATTAAATCTTGTTATAATTTAATTTATTTTAAAACTATAGATTCTACTAATAATTTTGCATTAAACTCTGATTTAAATCCAGGATATATAATCGTTGCTGATAAACAAACTAAAGGGAAAGGTCGGCAGGGTAGAGTATGGAATTCGGATGAAGAAGATAATTTGTATTTTACTTTGGTATTAGAAAATAATGATTTTGTGAATTTGTTTAAAATAAACATTATTTCTGCATATGCCTTGTGTGATGTAATGAGAAGTGACTATTCAATTAATTCAAAAGTTAAGTGGCCTAATGATGTAGTTGTTGGTGGTAAAAAAGTATCGGGTATTTTGATTGAAGCAAAAATGGAAGGTAATTTTTTGAAAAAAGTAGTTTTAGGTGTTGGAGTTAATCTTAATAATAAAGATTTTTCTGTTGATTTGAAACATAAAGCAGTATCAATCTTTCAACTAAAGAAAGAGAAAATTGACAAAGAACACTTTTTAGTAAGGTTTTTTGAAGAGTTTGTAAAGTGGGAAAAAAAGATTGATTTAATAAAAGAATTTTGGGCTGAGTATTCTGCTTATCTTAATAAAGAAATAATGTTTCATTATAATAATAATGTTGAAAAGTTTGTTGAAAAGGGTATAAATGATGACGGATCTTTAGTGGTAAAGGATATGAAAGGCAAAGAAAAGATAATTTATCATGGAGAAATAGGTTATGATACTTGCAATTGATATAGGAAATACAAATATAGTTTTAGGTGTTTTTTATAATAATAAATTAATTGCAAATTTCAGACTTGCAACAGACTATTTAAAAACTACGGATGAATATGCCTCTATTATTATGCTGTTGATGGAAAAAAATAATATAAATGTTAAAGATTTCCGTGGTGTTATAATTTCTAGTGTGGTTCCATCATTAATATATACGTTTAGTAAATTATGTAGGAAATATTTGAATAGTGATCCAATGATTGTAGGTCCTGGTGTGAAGACAGGAGTAAAGATAAATATAGAAAATCCTAAAGAAGTTGGTGCTGATAGAATAGTAAATGCTGCAGCTGTAATCAGTATGTATGGTTATCCTTCAATAATTGTTGATTTTGGAACTGCTACCACATTTGATGTGATTGATAAAAATGGAAGTTATGTTGGAGGGTTGATTTGTCCTGGAATTAAATTGTCTATAAAGGCATTGCATACAGGTACTGCTAAGCTACCAGAAGTAGAAATTGAGAAAACTGATAGAATAGTTGGTAGTAATACCATTAGGTCAATTCAATCAGGAATATATTATGGTTATTTGTCTATGGTTGATGGTATTATAGAAAGAATAATTGATGAGTTGAAATGTGATACAGAGAAACTGTCTGTTATAACAACAGGTGGGCTTGGAAGTATTTTTGTTGAAGAATCTAAATATTTGCAAGTATATGAACCAAATTTGACTTTAGAAGGTTTGAGGATAATATATGAAAAAAACAATTAATTTTTTATTGCTATTTATTGTTGTTTCTTGTGCTTCAAATGTGGATCAATTAAGACTTTCTGAGTCTCATTATAAATTAGGACTTGCTTATTTAACTAGTGAAAATGATTATAGAGCTTTAAAGGAGTTTGAAGAAGCTTTGAAGTATAACCCAAAAGATGATAGGGTTTATTATGCAATTTCAACTTTCTATTTAAAAAAGAGTTTATTTGATAAGGCTGAAGAGTATATTATTAAAGCATTAAAAATTGTTCCAAACAATTCTGAGTATATCAATGCTTATGCTTCTATTTTAGCTGCAAAAGGAAAAACGGAAGAAGCAATAAGTCAGTGGATGAAGATAATAAATGACCCAACATATCCTAATATTCCAATGGTTTATTACAATATTGGTTACGCTTATTTTACATTGGGACAGTTAAAAGAGGCTACAACATTTTTTGAAAAATCAATTGAAATGAACAGGTTTTTTGTTGCATCATACCTTATGTTGTATGATATCTATATGAAAACTAGCCAAATTGATAAAGCTGAAGAGATTTTAGAAAAAAGTGTTGAGTATAATCCAACCAATAATATACTAAAGCTAAGATTAGGTGAACATTACTATAATCAAAAGAAATATAATAAAGCAGTAGAGATTTTTGAGGATATTATTATTAAAACTCCTAACAGTGTCGAAGCTAAAAAAGCATCCAAGTATTTGAATTCATTGGGAATTTATAAATGAGTGAATTCGCAAAACTTCTTAAAGATAAAAGAGTTGAGAAGGGGATATCTTTAAAGGATGTATCTAAAGAAATAAAAGTAAGTTTGTCCTACTTGGAATTTATTGAGAATGGAGAATATACGAAATTACCTTCGTATGTACATGCATACGGCTTTGCAAAAGCGTATTGTGAATTTTTGGGATTAAATTTTAATGAGATGAAAAGTATTTTTGATCAGGAATGCAAGAAAGAGGATTTTGATAAAAGATTTGTGAGAATAGAGAGTGATGAGATTATTCAAAAAGAAGTAAATTTAAAAAATATACATAGGGCAATAGTATTATTTGTAGTAATTTTAATTTTAATTTTAGGTATTGTTTATTATTTCCTGAGTACAAACAAGAAAAAAATAAGTGAAAATAAGAAAGTAATTGTTCCAGAAACTGTTTCTGAAAATAATACAAAATATAAAAATGAGGTTTCTTCTAATGTAACAGAAAATACTTCAATGGAGATAAATCCCACTGAAATTCTTGAGAAAATTAATGATAATAAATCATTTGCTAATGAAACAAAACATAAGGTTACACTTATTTTCAATGATATATGCTGGGTGAACATAAAAATTGATAATTCATCAGTTTTGGATTTTATTGCGGAAAAAGGTACAAAAAAAGTGATTGAGTTTAAGGAATATTTTTTAATTGATATTGGTAATGCTGCAGCTTTAACTATTAAGTATGACAATATAACATTTTCAAGATTTGGTGGATTCAGACAGCCTGTTAAAAATTTATATTTCACTGTGAATGAAGATAATTACTTAATGTATGAAAAGATAAAATAATGCTTGCTTTTTTATTTAATACGTATATCTTGTAAAAAAAGACAAAAAAGGTATGAATTATGTTAAAAGTAGGAATTTTTGCGAACGATTCTTTATTACTTTCAGAGTTAGTTGAGACACTAAACCATAGAGGGTTATCAATATTAACTAACATATATACAGAACAAGGTTTTTTAGATTCAATGGATAATAGTGATTTTGTAGATATTAAGAGTATACCAGAAAAATTTAATGATGATGTTTTAATAGTTTTAAGTGATATCTCTAAATATATTGAAAGATTAAAAGGGTTTGAAAGAAAAGTTGTTGATTTTTCTCGGACTGTTAGAGGGGTAAGGTATGTTTCGTATATTTCTGAGCCTATACTTTATTGCTTAGAACAGATTGATATAGATGAAAGTGATGTTTTTGCTATTATAAATGTTCCTGCTGCTGTTTTTGGTAAAGCTGCAGTTGATGATTTGTTGAATCAAACAAGAGATATTTTTTCATTTACTAGAAGCGAATGTAAGGTATTTGATAAGATGCTGCCTTTTAATTACTTCTTTATTAGAGAGAATGATCATATATTTAAAAATTATTTGTTATTTTTAAAGGAGAATTTAGAAATAGATTTTGAGTTGAGGATGCTTCCTGTTTCAACAGGGTTTGTAATTGATATTTATGGCGAGTGTGAGATTGATGATGATAAAATATTTAGTGAACGGTTTGTAGGTAGCTTACAGGATGCTCTTGAAAGTGAAAAAGTCTCTTATTTTAAAAATAATAAAAAGATAACGTTGGTTGGTGACTATTTGAAAGTAATAATAAACCAGATTTTAGATGAAATTAAATAAGAGGAGTTTGATATGATTTATTTGGATAATGTGGCGGGTACGAAACCTGATAAAAGAGTTGTTGAAAAAATGTTACCTTTTATTAGTGAGAAATATGGGAATCCTAGTGCGCATTTTTACCCGCTTGGTAGGGAGTCTTTTGAGGCAATTGAAAATGCAAGGGGTTATGTAGCAGCATTGATTAATGCTAAACCTGACAATATTGTTTTTACTTCTTGTGGAACTGAATCAAATAATTTGGCCATTAAAGGAGTTGTTAGTAATTCTGAGTATAAAGATAAGAAACATATTATTATTAGTGAAATAGAGCACTATTCTGTGCAAAATACTGTATTAAAGTTAACAAACTATGGGTATGAGGTGACAAAACTAAAAGTTGACAATACAGGTCTTGTAAATCCGCAAGATTTGAAGAAAAATATTAGAAAAGATACTCTTTTAGTTTCTATAATGCATGCAAATCCGGAGATTGGTACAATTCAAGAAATTGAAGAGTTAGGAAAAGTGTGTAAAGAGTCAGGGGTTTTGTTTCATGTTGATGCAGTAGCTAGTTGTGGACATGTGGAAGTGGATGTGGAGAAATTTCAATGTGATCTTCTAAGTATTGCATCTCAAAATTTTTATGGTCCAAGAGGTGCTGCTGCATTGTATATTAGAGATGGAGTAAAAATTACTCCTTTATTTGATGGTGGATTTCAGGAGAGAGGTTATAGAAGTGGTTCTGAAAATGTAGCTGCAATTGTGGGGATGGGTGAAGCTGCTAGAATTGCAAGAGAAGAAATGGCTGGATACAGCGAAAAGATGATTAAACTGAGAAAAAAATTATGGGATGGTTTAGCAGAAATGTTTGATTTTCTTCATTTTACTGGGCATCCTGAGAAAAGATTACCTGGGCATGTAAGTTTTTGGATTGAATATATTGAAGGAGAATCTTTGCTGATGTGGTATTCATTGAAAGGTGTTTGTGCAGCAAGCGGTTCGGCGTGTTCATCGAATATTTTGGCGGAAGATGAAGATGAGCTTGAGGCATCTCATGTTTTAACTGCGGTGGGAGTACCCAATGATATTTGTGCAGGATCATTGACATTTTCTATGTCAAAGTATATTGAAGAGAAAGATGTGGACTATGTCTTGGAGATTACTCCAGGTATAGTTAATAGATTGTGTGAAATGTCACCTTATTATAATAAGAAGTAATATTTTAGGAGGATATGATGGCAAAAGGACCATATAGTGACAAAGTTATGGATCATTTTATGAATCCAAGAAATATGGGAGAGATCGAAGATGCTAATGCTATAGGCGAAGTGGGTAATCCTGCTTGTGGTGATGTTATGAAACTTTATATGAAAATTAATGATGAGGGTGTTATTGAGGATGTAAAATTTAAAACTTTTGGATGTGGTGCTGCAATTGCATCAAGCTCAATGGCAACAGAATTAATAAAAGGTAGAAAAGTAGAGGAAGTTTTAGAGCTTACGAATGAGGCTATTGTTGAGGCTTTGGATGGTTTACCACCTGCAAAAATTCATTGCTCTGTGATGGCTGAAGAGGCTATTGAAGCAGCTTTGAAGGATTATTATACAAGAATGGGAAAAGATCCAAAAATAGTGGATGAAATGAAAGAAAAAATAAAATCAAAGTTAGTTAGTTAGGAGGTTTTTGATGACATTGAAAGAGCGTGTTCAAGAAGTTTTAGACCAAGTAAGACCAGGATTGCAGGCTGATGGTGGTGATGTAGAATTACTTGATGTAACAGAAGATGGTGTTGTTAAAGTTCAATTAACTGGTGCATGTGGGACATGTCCTTTTAGCACAATGACTTTAAAACATGGTATTGAAATGAGGCTCAAGGAGATGATTCCAGAAGTTAAAGAAGTCGTGGCTCTTTAATTTTTTAGAGGTGGCTTATGAAAAAGTGGAGATGTAAAGTGTGTGGGTATATTGTAGAAGGGGATACTCCACCTGATAAATGTCCTGTTTGTAATGCTCCAGCATCAGAATTTGAGGAAGTTAAATAATTCTATGTTAGTTTATAAGGGAGAGGTTTTGTCCCTCTTCCTGTTGTTTTTATCGAGTACAATCGGTAAAAAACTACATTGTTTATATGATTTTTATTTAAATTAAAAAATCGGTTGTTTTAGGCAAGAAAAAGTGATTTCTTTTTATGATGCTTGAGATATTTCAACCAGTCTCCAGAAGGGATAATTTTTAATTCTTTTAGCTTTGCTGAAAAATCTTTTTTAGCAGTATAAACCCAAAATGTAATATTGTTTTTAGTAAACTGTACCCTTTCGTAAGGAGAATATGGTGATTTTATTTCTTCATATTCGTCTAGCTGTTCTATAAGGTTTTTTGGTACTTCAAATATATCACCAATTACTAACCCTTCATTACCTGGGACAAAAAGTGGATACTTATCTTTAGTAATGTATAATTTTCCTTGTAAGGATATAGTTGTAATATATTTTGCAGTTTTTAAGATAACTGTTGAAATTGGGCACCCTAATCTTAGGGTGCCGTAGAAAAAAAACATTTCATTCATATTTATTATTTTGCTGTTATTGATGGATTAATTTCAATTTTTGCCTTATTTTTTAATTCCTCGATATAGCTGTTTAGAGCCTCATTTTGTTTTATACTTTTGATATAGTTTTTAATTTCATTTTTTTCTTCATTAGTTATCTTATTGTAGTTAGGTGTTTTTACATCAATGACCGATATAATATAAACGTTATCACCGATTTCATAAGGTTTTGATAATAATTTCCCTTTATTAGTAAAAATATCTTGTGCTAAATCGGTGTTAATACCTAAATCAGGGATTGGTTCAGTCCTTTTGAAATAAGGGGTTGTTGTTATAGAATATTTTTCATTGTTAGCTATTTCATTAATAGTTTTATATTTTTTTAAGAAGTTTTCTGATTCCTGCTTAGCTAACTCAACTGCTTTATCATCTATAAAATCATTTGTAACTTCTTCTTTTAGCGTTTTAAACTCAGGGATATATGAGTCTTTTCTATCTTCAAGTTCAAAAATATATTTTATCCCTTGAATATCTACTATATTTGTAATTTCAGCGGTTTCTAATTTAAATAATTTGTTTTTCAGATCAATATTGTTTCCAATTGGTGGGATATTATCAAATATTGAAAAATAGTCAGTTTCAAACACTTTTATGTTTTTATTTTTTAAAGTATAAGCTGTAATATTAGATGCTTTTAAAATGTCTCTATATGTGCTAAACACATATTCGTTGAAGGCCGCATTTTTCTTTAAGGTTTTTAATTTTTCAATAATTTGATTTTTTGCTTCGTCCAGTGTTAATTTTTTCTCAGGTTTATAATCGTAAACTTTTATAATATGAAATCCTACAGGTGTTTTAACAATATCTGAAACTTCACCTTTTTTCAATTTAAATACTGCATTTTCAAACTCTTTTATCATTTGACCTTTTGTAAAATAGCCTAAATCACCACCGTTTTTAGCAGATAAATCTTCTGAGTATTTTTTTGCTAAATCTTCAAACTTTTCACCTTTTTTTAATTTATTGAGAATATCATTAATTTTTTTCTTGGCATTTTCCACTTCTGTCTTATTTTGCCAGTCTTTCACCTTTATTAATATGTGTTTTGCAGCTATTTTTTCTTTTTGTTGAAACTCGTTAGAGTGTTGTAGATAATATTTTTCAATTTCTTCTTCTTTTATTTTGAAGTTATAATTAAACTGTTTTGGATCAAATTTTATATATTTTACTTTTATTTTTTCAGGGACTCTGTAATTTTCTTTGTTTTTCTCATAATAATTTTTAAGTTCCTCATCAGTGTATCGTACTTTATTTTTGAATTTTTTCGATGAAATTTTTATATAACTTATTTTGGCTTCTGTGTTTCTATAGTTGTACTCATTTTTTATCTCGTTCTCAGTTACATAAACGCTGTTTTCTATAAGTGATTTCATTTTATTAACAATTAGGTCAGCTCTTATTGAACGTTCAAATTGAGATGGTGTCATTCTATTTAATTTGAGAACCTCCATATACCGTTTTGGATCAAATTTACCATTAGTTTGAAAAGAAGGAGTTTTTTGTAATTCATGAAATACCTCTACATCAGAAACAAAAACGCCTTTTTTATTAGCTTCATCTATCAAAAGATATTTTTCTATTATACCATCTACAACCTGTTTAGTGATATCTAAATTAGCTGGAACATTTCCTCCTAATAAAGCCTTAAGTGTATTTGAAAAGTTTTCGTATTCTTTTTGGTATTCTGCGAAACTTATTTCATAATCATTTACTTTGATGGCAAAGTTTGCTTGCTTTGTTTTACCTCCCATCCCCCAAACTAAGAAAATAGTACCAATGAAAGCAGCGATTACTAACCAAAGGAAAATGCTTAATAATCTCTTTTTTTCTCTAAAGACTCTGAGCATATATGACTCCTCAATAAATTTTGATTTAAGCTGGCTCGACAGGGACACTCCGGCACATGGGAAACTACGCTACCGTTGCTCCCTTCCGGGCCTGGCGGGGTTCACGTAGCACCCATTGCAGAGGCCCCATCGAGCCATCCTGTTGAAACGGAGAGGGAGGGATTCGAACCCTCGGTACCGCTTTTAACGGTACACACGATTTCCAATCGTGCTCCTTCGGCCAGACTCGGACACCTCTCCAAACCTTAGCAGAATGTCTCTATAACTTAAAATATTCGTTGTGTCAATAATTCCATATTCAAATTATGAACTTTTGGTGTATATTAGTGTCATAATGAATGAAGGAGGAAAGTGTGTCTGATAAAAGTATTGTTAAAACGGTTTTAGAGGGCGATATTGATTCATTTGAATTATTGATAATAAAATATCAGAAGCAGCTTTTTAATGCGGTTTTGGCACTTGTTAAAAATACTGAAATTGCAGATGATATAGTGCAAGAAGCTTTTATGAAAGCATTTGAAAAACTTGAGACATTGCGTGATAAATCACAATTTTATCCATGGCTAAAGAGAATAGCCATTAATTTGGCTCTGGGGCATTTGAACAGAAGTAAAAGAAATGTGGATGTTTATTATGATAATGATGAAGAAAATGAAAAGGCAGATTATTTTGAAAATATTGCGGCTGATAATAACCCTGAAGAGCTTTTATTGAAAGAAGAATTGAAAAGGTATGTAAGAAAATTTGTAGAATCGCTTCCTGATAAGTTACGTTTAGTGGTTATTTTAAGAGAAGTGGAGGATATGAGTTATGAGGAAATTGCAGAAGTTTTAAATATTCCTGTGGGAACTGTAAGGTCAAGACTGTTTAATGCTAGGCAAATTATTAAAACAAGGTTAATAAATCAGGGGTTGGCAGATGGATTGTACAAAATATCGTAAAATAATTTCGATGTATGTTGATAATGAGCTAAGTGATAATGAATTAAATGATTTAATTAATCACATCAAATTGTGTGATAATTGTAAAACATACTATGAAAATATTTTAGTTTTAAAAGAGAGTATTAAAGCATCTTTTACAACGAATATAGATAATTATGACAAAAGCACAGAAATTATGTCTAGAATTAAGAAAAATACTGGGAAAGTATCGTATAGTAAAAGGAAAAATTATTTTATGTGGGTTAGTGTTATTGCTGCGCTTTTTATTTTAGTTGTATCTTTTTACTTATATAATAATCTTAGTAGCGAAAAAATTGTGGAGCAATATAAATTAGAAAAATATGTGGCTGAACATTTAGAAAAAAATAGGGTTATTGATCTAGATTCACATATGTCCAAAGTAAATTATGAAAAATAATATAAAGCTCATAGATTATCGATTATTTATTATAACTTTGTTTTTTATTATTCTTGTAAAAAATGGTTATACAGATACAAATTTAGAAGCTGTCTCTATAAAAATTGCACTTGATGAACATCATTATATAACCTTGGATTTTGAAAGAGAAACATATAAAGAAAGATATTTAAAAAATACAGTGGTTAATTTAGTTAATGATTATTTTGATGTAAGCTCAATTTCAAATGAATATTATTCTGAAAAAATGTCATTAAAGAAAAAAGGCGATTTACAATTTCGTGTTTATGAATATACGTCTGTTTTTAACGATAGGTTTAATCATGTCATTTGGACATACAAAGATAATAGAATTTTTAAACATGAAGTTTATGACTTGTCAAATAAACTTCTCTATTCTTATACGGTAAATTTGTTAAAAACTGATAAACTCATTAAAAAGCCAACAAAAGATTGTATTGGATGTTATTTTTACAAAGGGTTTAAACTAGTTTATAATGGCAAAAACCCAGAAGGTGAAAATCAGCTTTTTTTCAGTGATGGATTAAATAGTTTTTCAGTGTTTTGGAAAAAAGGGGTGAAAGAAGTTCAAACAATAAGGAAAATTGTTTTAGGAAATTATATGTTTAGATCATATTATAGAGGGTATATTTTTACTGTAGTTGGAACAATACCTTATTTTGAAATGGAAAATGTAGTGAAATATTTAATAAAAAAGGAGGTTATTAAATGAGAAAGAAAATTTTGTTTATTAGTGTGTTATTGATGTTTGCGGTAAATATTTTTGCCTATTTTGGTGCACCTGAATCCTTTGTTGATGTTGTGAAGAAGACAAGAGATGGGGTTGTTAATATTAGTACTACTAAAATTGTGAAAAGAAAAAGTTCACCATTTTTCTTTAACGATGATTTATTCAAAAGGTTTTTTGGTGATGATTTTAAACATTTTGATGTTCCAAAAGAATATAAGTCTAAGTCCCTTGGATCTGGGTTTGTAATAGATAAGAAAGGTTATATTGTAACTAACAATCATGTTATAGATGGTGCAGATGAAATTATTGTTAAACTTGCTGATAAGAAAGAATTTAAAGCAAAGGTGGTAGGGAAGGATCCTTTGACGGATCTAGCTTTATTGAAAATTGATCCAGAAGATGAAGAATTGCACCCTTTAACCCTTGGAGATTCGGATAAAACTGAAGTTGGGGAATGGGTAGTTGCTATTGGTAATCCTTTCGGACTTGAGTGGACTGTTACTGCAGGAATTATTAGTGCAAAAGGGCGTGTTCTTGGAGAAGGTCCTTATGATAATTTTATGCAAACTGATGCATCAATTAATCCAGGTAACAGTGGTGGGCCACTTGTAAACACAAAAGGCGAGGTGGTAGGTATTAATACGGCAATTATTCCTTCAGGACAGGGGTTAGGTTTTGCTATTCCAGTTAATATGCTCAAAGAGTTGTTGCCAAAATTGAAAGCTGGTAAAGTTAAAAGGGGATGGTTAGGAGTCACAGTACAACCTTTAGATGATAAGCTTGCAAAATCTTTTGGGCTTAAAAAACCAGAAGGAGCCTTGATTGCAGATGTAATTAAAGGTGATCCTGCAGATAAAGCTGGAATAAAAGCTGGAGATATTGTTATTGCGATTGATGATAAACCTATTAAAGATAGTAGAGATTTAGTGATTGAGATAGGTAAACGAAATCCAGGTGAAAATGTTACTTTAACGGTAATTAGGGATGGTAAAGTAAGAAAAATTAAAGTTAAACTTGGTGAGAGAAAAGATACTATTATCTCAAAGGGTGAGATTAAGAGAGAAGGAAAGCTGGTTGTTGGAGATTTAGATCAACAAAAATTAAGAGAAATAGGGATTGAAGGTGGTGTGAAAGTAACTGCGGTTGATCCAGCTTCTAATGCATATGAGGCTGGACTTAGAAAAGGTGATATAATTGTGTGGATTAATAGGCATAAAATTAAGAATTCAGATGAATTTTATAAAGTTTATGATAAAATAAATAAAGGTGATATCGTTGCTTTAAAAGTTGTAACAAGACAAGGAAGTAAGTTTATAGCTTTTAATAAAGATGAATAGTTACTAAAGTGTTGTTTAAAATGGTTTTAAAGGGGAAAGAAGAAGCCCCTTTAAAACCATTTAATTGATCATACGTGGTGAATTATGAAGGTTTCATCTAAAAATATATTGATTATTGCTTTAGCCATTATTTTAAGTATTAGCTGCTATTTTTTATTAAAAGCCCTTTATTTAATAAACGTAGATTTTCCATATTCTCAAGAAATCTTAGCAGCACTAATTGGAACTCTTATAACGATATTTATTACAGCTATTTTGTTGAATAAGCAAACTGAAGTAGAACTATTAAAAGAAGAAAATTTAAAGATTTTAGAGCTAAAAGTATCAATTTATAACGAATTATTTAAATATCTCGAAGAAATTTTTTTAAAGCAAGATTTAAATAAAAAAGATATAATAAAGTTGAAATTGATAAATCAAAAACTATCAATGGTTGCATCACATGATGTCTTGAGAGTTTTTGGTAAATTTATTGATGAGTTCAATGAGGCATCATTAGATAAAAAAATATTAGAGCATGATGTGGATGATATTTTAAATATAGTATCAGAGTTGTCTAATTCTATTAGATATGACTTGCTGGAAGGAAAACGTATTGAAAAACAATCTGAAAAAGCTGCTATTTTAAAACAAATTTTGAGAAATACTGAAATGTTAGAAAAAAATAAAATCTAAAATGTTGGTGGGTGGTTTACCCAAATTACCTCTGTTGTATTGTCCGTAGGATTTTTCCAACTATGAGGCATATTGGACTTGTAAATTGCAGAATCACCTTCTTTGAGATGAAAAATTTCATCTCCCACGGTGATTTCCAGTTCACCTTTTAAAACAATTACAAACTCTTCACCGTTATGAGAATGCTGCTCTTTTCCACTATATGCACCTGGTTCAAGATACATATAAAGAGCTTCTAATTCAGTGTCTGAAAACTGTGGTCTTAAGAGTTCGTAAGTTACCTTAGATTTGGGGTTTACAAGTTTATTTCGTTCATCTTTTCTTACAACAACTTTCTGTTGTCTGTTTGGTTGGTCAAAAAAGTGCATTATGTTTACTTCAAGAGCATCAGCTATTTTTTTTAAAGATGATACAGTTGGTGATACCAAATCTCTTTCAACTTGAGATAAAAATCCAAGAGAGCAACCTGATAATTTGCTAAGCTGTCTTAATGTTAATTGTTTTTTTTGTCGTAACTCTTGTACTTTCTTACCTATTGTCATATGTTCAGTTTATAAAACAAAATGAAAATTAGTCAAGCTGTTTTTATTATTATTTAATAAAATTTAATAAAACTTAAAAAATATGGTTTTGATGTAAAATGATTTATAGATGATTAAATTATGAAATATTAATAAAATGAGGTTTTAAAAATAAAGTTTTGTTAGATATTTGTTAAAAAATAATTGACAATCATTATAATTTAAAATAAGTTATGGTTCACAATTTTAAACATTTAAAAAATTTTTGAGGAGGATGTATGAAGAAATTATCGTTACTAATATTAAGTTTTGTTTTGGTTGTTTCTTTTTCAGTTTTTGCAAAAAGTAAAGATCTTACTATTGGTGTTGTAGGTCCAGAAACTGGTAATCTAGCAGTTTATGGAACTAAAACACTTGATGGAATTATGCTTGCGGTTGATGAGATTAATGCAGCAGGTGGTGTAAATGGTAAAAGACTAAGTGTTGTTCACTATGATGATAGGGGTGATAAAGCTGAGGCAGCAGCTGCAACCCAGAGGCTGATAAATAGGGATAAGGTTTGTGCAATTATTGGTGAGCCTACATCTGGAGCTACTTTTGTGATAGGCCCTATTGCTAACAGAGCAAAAGTTATATTGATATCTGCTGGTGCAACAGCAAAAGGTGTAACAGATGGAAAACCTTTTGTGTTTAGAGATACATTGCTTGATAGTGATGGTGCTCCAGCTACGCTCAAGTTTATTATGGATAAGTTTGGATGGAAAAACTTTGCCTTGATCACTTCCGTTAACAATGATTATAGTGTAGGTTTATCAGGAATATTTAAAGAAGCTGCTAAGAAATATGGTGCTAGTATTTTAGTTGAGCAGACAGTTTCCGATGGTGATACAGATTTCTCAGCTCAAATTACAGCTATTAAGCCACATAAACCTGATGCTATTATTTTCACAGGTTATTATCCTGAAGGTTCTTTGATTATGCTTGAAGCTAGAAAGCAAGGTTTAAAAGCACCTATGGTAGGTGGTGATGGTCTTCTTGCCCCAGATTTATGGAAAGTAGGTGGTGACTCTGTTTTGGGTTCTATTGTTTATGCTGGATTTTCTCCACAAGCTAAGGCTGAAAATGTTCAGAATTTTGTGAAAAAGATGAAAGAAAGAGGAAAAGAAGCTGATATGTTTTCAGCTCAAGGGTATGATGCGGTTTACCTTCTTGTAAATGCTATGAAGAAAGCAGGTCTTACAAGTTGTACAGATGTAAAACAAAGAATTAAAATGAGAGATGCTCTTGCTGCAACTAAAGATTTTATGGGTGTAAGTGGTAAGATGAGCTTCGATAGTGAAGGTAATGCAAAGAAGGTTCCTTTTATTCAAATGGTTGATAAAAAAGATGGAAAATACTATTTTAAACTTCTTAATGAATAAAAAAGTAGTTTAAAAGAGTATGTAGAGCCGCCGAAAGGCGGCTATTTCTTTGTTAGGAGGCATCACATTGTTAGAGATAATTATTAAACAGCTTTTGAATGGTTTAACAGTTGGTAGTGTTTATGCACTTATTGCTCTGGGTTATACTATGGTTTATGGAATTATCAAGCTGATTAATTTTGCTCATGGTGATATTTACATGGTTGGTGCTTTTTTGGGGCTTATAGCTGCAACCTTATTATTTAAGAATTTTGTAGTTGTTCTTGTTTTTGCTATGATGTGTAGCGCTATTTTGGGAGTATTGGTTGAAAAAGTAGCTTACAAACCATTAAGGAATTCATCAAGAATTTCTGCTTTAATTAGTGCTATTGGTGCTTCGATTATCTTATCAAATACTGTAGTTTTAATAAATGGACCACAAAGGGAAGCATATCCAAAACTTTTTCCGAATATTACTTTTAGTGTAGGTGATATTTCTGTTTCTTTATTGCAAATTTTTATAATTTTGGTTTCAATAGGCTTAATGTACGGCCTTTATTATATAGTTCACAATACAAAAATGGGTATTGCAATGAGAGCAGTATCTCAAAATTTAAATGCTGCAAGACTGATGGGTATTAATCCTGATAAAGTGATAAGCTTTACTTTTGCTATAGGTTCAGCTCTTGCTGCAGCAGCAGGTGTTTTGGTAGGTACCTATTACACAGCTATTGATCCGATGATGGGATTACTTTTTGGGTTAAAAGCATTTGTTGCAGCAGTTTTAGGTGGAATCGGTAGTATTCCTGGTGCAATGTTTGGTGGTATTGTTTTGGGACTTGCAGAAGTGTTAGGAGTTGCTTTTATATCTCCTTCTTTTAGAGATGCGATAGCTTTTGGTATATTAATTATTATTTTAATTGTTAAGCCAACTGGACTATTTGGCTCCACTGCAAAAGAGAAGGTATAGAGGGAAGCGTATGGATTTTTTAGCTTTTTTACAGAATGATTATTTTTTACAAATCGCTACTATGACATGTATTAATATTGTTATTGTATTGGGACTTAATTTAATAACGGGTGTAACCGGACAACTTTCATTGGGGCATGCAGCTTTTATGAGTCTTGGAGCATATGGTTCAGCATTGTTGGCTTTAAAGTTAAATATGCCTTTTTGGGTATGTTTGTCTTTCGGTACATTGTTTGCAGGTATTATGGGTGCATTACTAGGTATTCCAATCTTAAGATTAAGAGGTGATTATTTAGCTATTGCTACACTAGGATTTGGTGAAATTGTTCGTGTTGTTATTTTGAATACTCCTTTTGCAGGAAGAGCGTTAGGACTTTATGCTATACCTTTATATACAACATTTTTTATTGCATTTGTTGCTGTAGTTGTTGGTATAATTTTTATGTACAATTTTGAAAATTCTATGCATGGACTTGCTCTAAGAAGTATAAGAGAGGATGAAATTGCAGCAGAAATGATGGGAGTAAATATTGCGCGTTATAAAATCTTAGCTTTTGCAATAGGTTCTGCTTTTGCAGGATTGGGAGGTTCTTTATATGCACATTTTTTAACATATATAAATCCAAACGACTTTGGGTTTATGAAATCGATAGAGCAGTTGTGTATGCTTGTTCTTGGTGGTATGGGAAGTATAACTGGAGCTGCTGCTGGTGCTATTGTTTTAAGCACTGTACCAGAATTGTTAAGATTTGCTTCTGAATACAGAATGGTGACTTATGGTGTTGTATTGATTGTGATGATGGTCTTTAGGCCTCAAGGCCTGTTTGGTAAAATTAGAGTAAATGTTTAAGAGGCAGCTATGGGTGATGTTATTTTAGAGCTAAAGAATGTTTGTATGTATTTTGGTGGATTGAAAGCTGTTGATGATGTTAGTTTTGTGATTAAAGAAAATGAAATTATGAGTTTGATTGGACCAAATGGTGCAGGTAAAACAACAATTTTCAATGTGATTACAGGAGTTTATACGCCTACAAGTGGTGAAGTATTATTTAAAGGTAAATCACTGAGCAAAAGTAAGCCTCATGAAATTACAAAGCTTGGAATTGCTAGGACTTTCCAAAATATTAGGTTGTTTAATCAGTTGACAGTGTTAGAAAATGTTATACTTGCTATGCATTCTCGTAGAAAGCTTAGTGTATTCCATTCTGTATTACGTCTACCGTATTTTTACCGTGAATTGAAAAAAACTATTATTAGGGCAGAGGAATATTTAGATTATATGGGTTTATTAGGCAAAAAAGATGAAAAAGCTGAAAATCTTCCTTACGGTGAACAAAGAAAACTTGAGATAACAAGAGCACTTGCTACAGGTGCAGAGTTATTACTTTTGGATGAACCTGCGGCTGGCATGAATCCACAGGAGACTTCTGATTTGATGAATTTGATTCAAAAAATAAGGGAAGATTTAAGTAAAACTGTCTTTTTAATAGAACATGATATGAAAATGGTAATGGGTATTTCAGATAGAATTGTTGTTTTGGATTATGGGAAAAAGATTGCAGAAGGCTTGCCTGAGCAAATACGTAATAATAAGAAAGTTATTGAAGCATATCTTGGTAAAGAGGTTGCAAATGCTTAAACTTGAGAAAGTTCATACAAAGTATGGTCATATTGAAGCATTAAAAGGTATTGACCTCCATATTAAAGAAGGTGAGATTGTTACAATTATAGGTGCTAATGGAGCTGGCAAAACGACAACACTAAACACAATATCAGGGATATTAAAACCAGCTGCTGGTAAAGTTATATTTCTGAATAAAGATATAACCCATTTATCTGCAGATAAGATTGTTGCTAAAGGAATTGTTCAAGTACCAGAAGGTAGACAAATTTTTCCTAATTTAACAGTTTATGAAAATCTTTTGATGGGAGCATATTTAAGAAAAGATAAGATAGAAATAGAAAAAGATTTAGAGAAGGTATATGATCTTTTTCCGAGATTGCGTGAAAGAAAAAATCAGCTTGGAGGAACCCTTTCTGGTGGTGAACAGCAGATGCTTGCCATTGGTAGGGCTTTAATGAGTAAACCTGTCCTTTTATTATTGGATGAACCCAGTCTTGGCTTAGCACCGATTATTGTAGAAAATATTTTTGAAATTATTAAAGAGATTAATTCACAGGGGACAACAATACTTCTAGTTGAGCAAAATGCTCATTTAGCTTTATCTGTTGCTGACAGAGGATATGTAATGGAAACTGGGCGTATAATTATGGAAGATGATGCAAAATCTCTTTTGAGCAATGAAGAGGTGAAAAAGGCTTATTTAGGTATGTAAGAAGCGGCAATTTGTTTGCCGCTTTTTTTATATGTAAAAAATAAAAAAATTTTTTAAAAAGTATGTTCAAAATATTGAAATTTATTTTTTATTTTGATATAATGAACTATAAAATTTCATAGAGAGGTGAAATATGTTTCTGTTTAATAATAGTATAGTTAAGATTCCTTATCCTGAAAATGAACCAGTGTACAGTTATGCCCCTGGTACCAAAGAAAGGGAGTTGTTAAAAGAGGCTATCAATGATTTAAAAAGTCAAAAAATTGAGATTCCACTAATTATTGGTGGTAAAGAAATAAGAACTGGAAAATTGGCTAAAGTCGTTTGTCCTCATGATCATAGTCATGTGTTAGCTGAATATCATCAGGCTGGTGAAAAAGAAGTAAAGTTGGCAATTGATACTGCATTTGAAGCTTGGAAAGAATGGCAAAAGTTTAGATGGGAGGAGAGAGCGGCTATATTTTTGAAAGCAGCAGAGTTGTTGTCTGGAAAATATAGGTATATTCTTAATGCAGCTACAATGCTATCAGCTAGTAAAAATGTTTTTCAAGCTGAAATTGATTCTGCTTGTGAACTAATAGATTTTTGGAGATTTAACACATATTTTATGCAGCAAATTTATACTGATCAGCCTCCATATTCTCCAAAACCTACCTGGAACTATGTACAGCATAGGCCTCTTGAGGGGTTTATTTTTGCTGTAACTCCATTTAATTTTACATCAATCGGTGGTAATTTGCCTACAGCGCCTGCTATTATGGGTAATGTAGTTGTTTGGAAACCAGCATCAACTGCAGTATATGCACCTTACTTCATTATGAAGTTATTGAAAGAAGCTGGGGTCCCTGATGGAGTGATTAATTTTATACCAGGCCCAGGTTCTGTTGTGGGTAATATTGTATTAAGAGATCCAAACCTTGCAGGAATTCATTTTACTGGAAGTACAGAAGTATTTCAAAATATGTGGAAAATTGTTGGTGAAAATATCAAAAATTATAAATATTATCCAAGAATTGTTGGTGAGACTGGTGGTAAAGACTTTGTTTTTGCTCATAGCAGTGCAGATGTTAAAAAACTTGTTACAGCGCTTGTAAGAGGTGCTTACGAATATCAAGGGCAGAAGTGTTCTGCTGCATCAAGAGCATACCTACCTAAATCACTCTGGAAAGATGTAAAAGAATTGATGGTTGAAGAGATTAAATCTATAAAAATTGGTAATCCAGAAGATTTTACAAATTTCTTCAACGCCGTAATTGATGAGGCAGCATTTGAAAATATCAAATCTTATATAGATTATGCTAAAAAGTCTAATGAGGCTGAAATAATTGTTGGCGGTGGTTGCGATAAATCTGTGGGTTATTTTATTGAACCAACCCTGGTTGAAACCACAAATCCTAAGTTTAAACTGATGGAAGAAGAAATTTTTGGTCCTGTATTGACTGTGTATGTGTATGATGATGATAAATATGAAGAAACATTGGAGTTGTGTAACAGTACATCTCCTTATGGGTTGACAGGTGCAATCTTTGGAGAAGATAGACAAGCTATTAGTATTGCTTTAGAGAAACTTGAATATGCAGCAGGTAACTTTTATGTAAATGATAAACCGACTGGTGCAGTAGTAGGTCAACAACCTTTTGGTGGTAGCCGTGCATCTGGTACAAATGATAAAGCAGGTAGCTATTTAAACCTTATTAGGTGGGTAACTCCAAGAACAGTTAAAGAGAATTTTGATGCTCCTGAGGACTACAGATATCCTTTTATGAGTGAGGAATAAAGATGGGATTCTTGAATTTTCTCATTTCTAAATCAATTATGTATATACCAGGCCCCATTGTGGGCCTTTTTGCAAAAAGTTATATTGCAGGTCCAAATCTTCACGATGCAGTTAAAGTTACACATGAAATGAATAATAAAAACATGATGGCTACAATTGATATACTTGGTGAGTTTATTAGTACTAAGGATGAAGCAAAATATTTTAAAGAGAGATGTATTGAAATACTAGATACCATAGATAAAGAAGGACTTAATGCAAATTTATCCCTTAAACCAACTCAAATGGGGCTTCTCCTAGATAAGCAATTTGCTTTTGACAATATCAGAGAAATCGTGGCACATGCAAAATCGTTAAACAACTTTGTTAGGATAGATATGGAAGACTCCCCATGTACAGATGACACTCTTGAATTTTATAGAAAATTAAGAGATGAATTTCCCGGTCATGTAGGTACTGTTTTACAAGCTTATTTAAGAAGAACACCGTATGATATTGAAAAATTATCTGATGGAACGTTGAATTTTAGGTTATGCAAAGGAATATACAATGAACCAAGAAAGATTGCGTATAAAGATCCTTATATAATTAACAGAAACTTTATTTATTGTTTGGAAAAACTTTTTCAGAAAAGGGCTTATGTGGGTATTGCTACTCATGATGAAAAGTTAGTTTTTGAAGCATTGCGCCTTATAGAAAAATATGACTATAAAAAAGATGAATATGAGTTTCAGATGCTTTTGGGTGTGGATGAAGAATTAAGAGATATTATTGTATCTGCAGGACATCGGCTTAGGGTATATGTTCCTTTTGGAAAGGATTGGCTTCCTTATTCCAGAAGGAGATTAAAAGAGAATCCAAATATTGGCCGACATGCTTTAAGGCAATTATTTGGCCTCCATGGGAACTAATTGAGGAAGCATAAGCTTCCTCAATTAGTTATAAATCAAGTTTTTCAGTGTAATTACTTTATACTAGTTTTTTCAGTGAAGTCTAAATACATCTATTAAATAATAGATAATCCAGCCTGTTATAAATCCATCTAAAAATGCCCAAATGATTCCTACAAAAATCCCTTTTAAATTTTTAGTAGAAAAGCCTAAGTAAACCAATTTTATTTTGTCTAATATTAAATTGCAAAATTTGTTATTTTCAAAAAGTATTAACAGGCAAAATGTAATTGTGTATAATGAAGCTGCAATCATAGCGATTTTCATGATATAATTATAAAAGAAAAAATGAAAATAGAAAAGGAGTTATCTTATGAAAAGGATTTTATTTTTGTTCCTGATATTTTTAATATCTTGTGTGTCTAAAACGGACCCTTATAAATTGAAATATATATGGCAGCCAGAATCCGATTATGGAAGGGAATTGAAATCGATATATGTGGCCGAGCTTTTGTCTGTCTATGAAAATATTAAATTAACCGGTTTAAAGGTGCAGGAAAAAGGGATAGGTTTTACAACCTCGCTGGAATGTGAAGGGAAAGATACCTGTGATGACAATAAATTTTATATGTTTATAATTTTACAAAATGGTGAATTTAATAGTTTACGTTACAAAGATTATGAAAAACGTAAATCTAAGATGTTTAAGAAATATGGAAAAGATATTAAATACTTATTGAAAACAAGCAAGTTAGATAATTTGTTAAAAAATGAAGATTTTGGCGGATTTATAATTGATCTTAACTGGACTTTTAGGGATTTAAAGCATATTACAAAGCCGATTTTTGAAAGTTATAAATATGAAATAAAAAAAGATGAAATAATGTAGTGAGAAAATTTAAAACACATGTAAAAACTCTTTGAAAAATTATCGAAAGAACTATATTTCAATATGCGCATATATGAATAAATAAACATGGAGGTCAAAATGGATAAAGTTGTAATCGTGGGTGGTGGCCCTGCTGGAAGAGTGGTTGTTCATTCTTTGCATGCAGCGAAAAAAGAGTATGATGTGGTGTTAATAAAAGATGAAGAAATTAATGTAAACAGGTGTTCTATTCCTTATGGAATAGTTGATAAAAAACCGGTGGAAAAATATTGTATTTCTGATTCTCTTATTACTGAATTTGGAGCAAAGCTTGTTATTGATACTGTAGTCGAAATAAATAAAGAGGAGAATTTCGTTGTAACTGAAAAGGGACAAAAATTTAATTATGATCATCTTCTTTTGGCTACAGGTTCAAAACCTATTATTCCACCCATTACGGGGATTGATTTGGATAATATAACATCAGTACGTTCGAAAGCAGATTTGGAAAGGCTGAGAAAATATGCAAAAGAATATAAGAAATGTGTTGTTGTAGGTGGTGGATATATTGGTGTTGAAGTTGCTGTGGTGTTAAAAAAATTGGGGCTTGATGTGACGATAATGGAGATGTTACCTCATATATTATTAGCCACTATGGATGATGACTTTGCCGAGATAATAGAAAATCATGTAAAAGAAAAAGGTATAAACGTGATGACAGAAGCAAAAGTTGTTGAGTTTACGGGTAGTGAAGGGAAAGTAAAACAGGTTATTTTGGAAAATGGTGAGAGAATTGATGCTGATTTTGTCATTGTTTCGGTTGGTGTTGTTCCAAATACCGAATTGGCTGAAAAATCAGGTATAGAAGTTTCAAAATTTGGTGTTGTGACCGATGATTATTTAAGAACAAGTGTGGAAAATATTTTTGCTGCGGGAGATTGTGCTGAGAAGAAATCTTTTATTACCAAAAAGCCTACTAGGGGTGAGTTTGGCACAAATGCTGTTTTTATGAGTAAGGTTGTAGGAGCCAATATCCAAGGTAAAAATGTAATTTTTCCTGGTGTAATAAATGCAAACGCATCCACTGCTTTTGAATATAGTTTTGGCTCTGCCGGATTAATTCAAAAAATGGCTGAAAAAGAGGGGCTGGATATTGTTGTAGGTGAATCTGAAGTTTTAGATATGTATCCGATGATGGATGGAGTGGATAAAATTAAGACGAAATTGGTTTTTGACAGAAAAACAGGAAAATTAATTGGTGGTTCGGTGTTGAGAAAGGGGCATTGCACTGCTAACAATGTGGATTTTATCTCTTTTGCAATCCAAATGGGAGCCACCATCGAAGATATTATGAAGTATCAATATGCTACGCATCCCGAATTGGCTGCAAAACCTTCTGATAACACTTATGTGTTTGCAGCAAGGGATGCTTTAAGCAAAATGTAGAAAATTTAGAAGGGGGGATAGCCCCCCTTTTTTTATGTTTTGTGCAGGTATCCGTATAGGGATATTTCAAGAAAATCTTTTTCAGTTTTCAAGAAAACTCCTGAGCCTTTTTCTACAATACCTATTTCATAAACTTTTTTCGGAACAACTTTTAAGAACGTTTCATAATATTTTTTATCGATGGTAAAAGTGAGTGCATATTCTTCACCAGATTTCAAAATTTCATCTGTTGACACTGGAATGTTTTCAGCAACAGGTATTTTATTTTTATCAATTATAATTTTTACTTTGCTTGTATCAGCAATAGATGCCAAATCTACTCCAAGTCCGTCACTAATATCTGTACAACTTGTAACAAAAGGTAAAGTCCCCAGAAACTTACCGAGCTCTACTTCAGCTTCAAGATGATAATGTTCTGTAACGAAATCTCCTCCCAATTCTTTGTTTAAGTAATAAATGGATTTTCCAAGAGGTCGAGATACAAAAACTATATCTCCAGGTTTTGCTCCTTTTCTTGTAAGTAACAATTTGTTTTTTCTCCCAATGATTGTAACAGAGATGAAAAGTAATGCTGATTTTGAAAGGTCACCACCAATTAGATCGAGCTTATAATGGTCAAGTGTTTTCTCCAAAGCTTTTAAAAGGTCAGCATCATCAATATAATCGGGTAAACCAAGTCCCAGTAAAAGATATTTAGCCTCTGCTCCCATTGCAGCTATGTCACTAACATTTGAGGTGACGGCTTTAAATATAATATCATTTATATTATTTTTAAAAATGAAATGAACGTTTTCAATGAGTATATCTTTAGATATTATAAAATTTTGTAAAACTGCAGCATCATCAGAAAGATTCAATGATATTGATTTGTCTTTTGATAGGTTACGAAGTTTTTTTATTAAACTTTTTTCATCCATTATAGAAACTCAAGATTTCTTTTACTTTTTCAAATGGTTTTTTTGAAGCGCATATATAAGAGCTTATGGCAAAACCATCTATTTCTATGTTATTAAAATTGGAAATATTATACCCTTTTATTCCACCTATGGCAACAGCAGGCATATTTGCTTTTTTGATAAGATTGATATAATCGTCCTTGCTTAAAACAGGTCTTAAATCTTCCTTAGTATTTGTTTGAAAAGCAGGACCTATCCCGATGTAATCTGCAGGTATGTCGTTTGCATAACGTATATCAGATTCGGTATTGCAAGAATAACCAATAATTAAATTAGGATATTTTTCTTTGACTACTTTTGCCGGAATATCCTTGACACCAAGATGAACACCATCAGCTTCAAGAACAATCGCCAAGTCTACTCTATCATTTACAATGAATAAAGCATCTTTGTTATTTAATATTTTTTTTATTTCTAAGCCTATTAAGTAGTTTTCTCTTGCAGTTTTGTATTTGTTACGAAGCTGGAAAGCTCTGGCTCCAGCTTCGTAACATTGAAGAATAAACTCGTCTAAAGGTAATTTTAGAAAATCAGTTTCTAAAATAATATAGCATTTTAAATAGTTGGCAATTTTTGGTCTATTTTTACTGCACATAATCTTCCACACATGGTGCAGGAATTTATATCCCTATTTTTTTGAAACTTTTCTCTTGCCTTTTTTGGGTCAATTGCAAGCGAGAACATTCCTTCCCAATTAAGCTCTTTTCTATATTTGCTCATCTGTAAATCTCTTTCAAAGGCACCTGGAACACCTTTTGCAATATCTGCAATATGAGCAGCAATTTTTGATGCAATTACCCCTTGGTATACATCCTCTTCATCTGGAAGACACAAATGTTCAGCAGGGGTTACATAACATAGAAAGTCAGCGCCCACTGAACCTGCAATTGCTCCCCCTATGGCACTTGTTATATGGTCGTATCCTGGAGCAATATCGGTGGGAAGAGGTCCTAAAATATAAAATGGTGCTTCATCGCAGAGTCTTTTTTCTAATAAAATATTTGCCTCAATCTGGTTTATTGGGACATGTCCTGGGCCTTCAATCATAGCCTGTACATTCTTTTCTCTTGCCCTTTTTGCAAGTTCACCTAATATTATAAGTTCATCTATTTGAGCTCTGTCCGTAGCATCTGCAATAGCACCAGGTCTGTAACCATCTCCAAGACTCAACGTCACATCATATTTATAAGCAATTTCAAGTAAATCATCAAAATATTCATAAAGGGGGTTTTCTTTTTTATTTCTTCTTATCCAGTCTGCTAAAATAGATCCACCTCTACTAACAATACCACACACTCTGTCTGTTCTGTCCATTCTTTCTACAGATTCTTTTGTGACACCGCAGTGAACAGTTATATAATCTATCCCTTGCTTACATTGTTCTTCGATAGATTTAAATAATGTATCCGGATCCATTTTATAAGTTGGTATATCTTGTTCAGCTAATTTTGCTGCAACAGCATAAATAGGTACTGCACCAACCATAACTGTGGAGTGTTCTAAAATTGCTTCTCTAATAGCCTGCAAGTCTCCGCCTGTGGATAAATCCATGACACTATCAGCACCTGCTTCAATGGCCACTTTCAATTTATTAATTTCTCTTTCGATGGATGGACAATCTATACTTGTACCGATATTTGCATTTATTTTTGTTCTCAATTTCTTACCAATACCCATTACATTGGGGAAATCGTGATTTTTATTTTTAGGAATAACAATTTTACCTTGAGCTACCAGTTCACGTAGTTCGTTAGGTGAAATCTTTTCATCTTTTGCGATTTTTTCCATTTCTTTGGTTATAATTCCTTTTTTTGCAGCTTCGATTTGAGTCATCTTTTACTCCTTTCTAAAAAAAAATCCTTTCCGCCGCAGAGACGGAAAGGATTTTTTTTTCCTTCACCGTTTCCCTGCGCCGGAATTACCCGGATCAGGTTCAAGGGGTATTTCTCAGCCCCATGGTTGGAGCACCCCCACGGTGGAATTTATAATAGTTTAAAATTTTAAAAATTCAACAATATAATTTCTAGAGTCACTCCCATTTTTTTATCGCCAGTATAATTTATGTATATATATCAAATAGCTACATGTTGTTGCTTATAAAAAAAACATTTTCTTCATTCTCGCAAAACATCCGGTTTTGCTCCGAGGCAAGTTTCTCTAAAACCGCCGTCCATGGCGGTTTTAGAGAAACTTGAACCCAGAAAATGCTTTTCCATAAACAACTTCAAACAAGGTTTTACAAAAAATGGGGTGATTCCATTATAATTTAATTAGTTATGCTGCTTTGGAATGAAATTGCGAAATATGCTTTTATATTATAATGATTACAATTGTTTGTTTTTGAGAAAGATTTTAAATATTGACTCTATTTAGGTTGAAGTATATTTTGTTAGAAATTATTGAAATAGTGTTTTGAGACTTTTCTAGATGGTTTTATAATGTGATTTATTATAGACATTAAAGTATTTTTGTGTTATAAAGCAAATTGTATACAGTATACCATATGATCGGAGAGGCTTATGGCAAAGGTTTACTATGGCTTTTGGAAGGACCAGATAATAGATAATAGAAATAAGCCGTATGAGGAGTGGACAGACGCTCCGCTTAAAATTGACGATGAATTTAATGGTAAAAAATTAAAGGTTTTTGTAAACTGGAACGGTTTTTTAGTTTTTGATAAAGATGTGAATATCTTAGATGTTCTCACAAAGTATATGTATGAGATTAGTAGTTTTGGTTGTTGTGGCAGATGTTTTCCTGGTAGGATGGGTACAAGGATTTTGGCTGAACAGTTACAGAAGATGAAAACTAATGGCTTTAAAGAAGATGATGTTAAGTTAGCCTATGATATTGCTTATTCAATATATGTTTCTGCTAAATGTACTGTAGCTCCAACAGCCACTATACCAGTAAGGCAATTTTTGAAAAATTTTACTAAAGGTGAATTAAATGAGATTGATTTGAATCAAAATCATAAACAACTTGAATATATTAAACATTTAACTGCTCCTTGTACTGCTGGTTGTCCTGCAAATGTTAAAATACCAGAGTTTATAGAAGCAGTTAAAGATCATAGATATCTTGAAGCGTTAAAAATTATTAGGACAACTATGCCATTACCTGGAGTATGTGGTAGAGTATGTCCTCATCCATGTGAAGCAAACTGTAGACGCGGTTTAGTAGATGACCCTGTAAATATTATGGTTTTAAAAAGAACACCCTGGGATTACGAATATTACCATCATAAAGATCCTGACATCGATAAAATAAGAGATGAAGAAACAGGAAAAAAAGTTGCCATTGTTGGAGCAGGGCCTGCTGGTCTTACGGCTGCTTATTATTTGGCATTGATGGGACATCAAGTAAAAATCTATGAAATGCTTCCAGAACCAGGTGGAATGGTTGCTGTTGGTATTCCTGATTACAGACAACCAAGGCATCTCTTAAGACGAGAAGTAGAAATTGTTCAGTCATTAGGCGTGGAAATACAATATAATACAAAGCTTGGTAAGGATATATTTTTAAAGGATTTAAAAGAGCAATATGACGCTGTTTTACTTGCAATAGGTGCTTTTAAAAGCCGTGATATGGGTGTTGAGGGTGAAAAAGACGGCTATAAAGGTGTAATGGATAGTGGTATTGGTTTTTTAAGACGTGTATCTTTGGGCGAGCCAGTGGAAATTGGTGATAGAGTGGTTGTTGTTGGCGGTGGTAATACTGCAATAGACTGCGTAAGAACTGCCTTAAGACTTGGAAGTAGTGATGTGAATCTAGTTTACCGTCGTTCTCGTGCTGAAATGCCTGCAGAGGATTACGAGGTGGTTGATGCTGAGGAGGAAGGTGTTAAGTTTCATTTCCTTTGTAATCCAGTAAAACTTATTGCCGAAAATGGTAAGCTTGTTGGTGTGGAGTGTGTTAGGATGAAACTTGGTGAACCAGACGAGTCAGGCAGAAGAAGACCTGAGCCAATACCTGGTTCTAATTTTGTAATTGAATGTGATACGATTATACCTGCTATTGGACAGTTTCCCGATTTGAGTTTTTTAAGTGAAGAAGATGGTATTCAAGTTACAAGGTGGAATACAATAGCTGTTAAGGAAGATTTATATATGACTGATGTCCCAGGAGTGTTTGCTGCAGGTGATTGTGAATGGGGACCTGCTACAGTGGTTAAAGCTATTGGTGCTGCAAGATGGGCGGCTAAAATGATTGATAGATACCTTATGGAAGGTGAGCCATATTTAACAGACAACGAAAAGTTAGAATTAACCTTGTATAAAAATAAAGTGTTTGAAAAAGATGAAAGGATTCAAGAAACACATACGATTCCTAGGGTTCATCAAGAAAAATTACCACCTGAGGTTAGGGTAAGGAATTTTGAAGAAATTGAAAAGCCATATACTGAGAATCAGGCCTACTTGGAAGCTACTAGATGTTTGAGATGTGTTAGAATGGCAATGGTTGGTTTGGATAAATAAATAATAGGGGTATTGATATGGCGCAGATTTTTATAAATGACAAACCTTATGAGTTTAAAGAAGGAGAAACCATATTAGATGTTGCTAGAAGAAATGATATTTATATACCTGTAATGTGTTACCTAAAAGATATTACCCCTACTGGAGCGTGTAGGCTTTGCCTTGTGCAGGTTGAAGGGATTGATAAGCCTGTTGCATCTTGTGTTACCTATGCTATCGATGGTATGAAGGTATATACTAATACTGAAGATGTTATTGAACAAAGAAAAAGAAATCTTGAGTTTATTTTAATAAAACATCCACTTGATTGCCCAGTATGTGATAAAGCTGGCGAATGTTTGCTTCAGGATACAACTTATGAATTTGGGATAAATGAAGAGTCGGTTAAGTCTGTAAAACCGAATAAGCCTAAGTTTGATTGGGATATGATTATTCATGATGCTAATTTATGTGTTTTATGCGAAAGATGTGTGAAGGTTTGTCATGAAATTACAGGTTGTAGTGCACTGAAAATTGAGGAGAGGGGTTATAATAATCTCATTACTACAGCCAATAATGCAAGCCTGCAGTGTGATTTCTGCGGGCTTTGCGTTGATTTTTGCCCTGTTGGGGCGCTGCTTGATAAGCCTTATAAACATAGTGTGAGGAATTGGGATTTAGAATACGTTGAAACATCTTGTAATTTTTGTCCAGTTGGGTGTTCTATCAAATATGGAAAGCATGAAAATACAATTTATAAAAGTTCAGTAGCTGATGGATATATTTGTTCTTTAGGAAGATATGCTTATAAATACACTGAGCATGAGGACAGGGTTAAGGTTCCTTTAATTAAAACTAATGGAGAGTTGAAGGAGGTTGACTGGACTTCTGTAATTGAAAGCATAAAAACAAAACTTGGTGGTATCGTTGATAGATATGGTAATGATAGTATTGCTTTTATTTTAGGAAGTAGGCTTTCCAATGAAGCGCTTATAAGCTATAAAGTATTGGCTGATGGGTTAGGAGTGAAAAAAATTGTATCAGATATATCTTTTAATCATCCTGAGTTTTTTAATTTGTATTTTCAGAAGTTTGGCAGTTATGAAACTGTTGGTAAACTTGATGATATTAAAGATTCTGACTTAATCTTTGTTATTGGTGCAGATATTGCGAGAGAATCGCTTGGAATTAAATGGAAAATAATGAATGCCGTTATTCATAATGATTCAAAACTGGTGACAATTGGTCTTAAAAAATATGAATATGATTACTTTACTGATGTATCAATTTTAGCAGATTATGGTGATTTTGCGATAGTTTTTTATAATATTATTAATTCTGATAATAAGTTATATAAAGATATAAGAGAGTTTATTGGTAAAGCTGAGAAAATATCATTTATTGTAGGAAATGAATATTTAGAGGCAGAATCACAAAAAGAATCAATTTTTGCTTTTGTAGATTTTATTGGAAAGGATAAACTTAAGTCATTTTTTTATACTTTTGATAAACCTAATGTAATAGCAAGCTTTTCATTGGGGATTTATGGGAATTATGGTGCGGATGAATTGATAGAGGACATAGAAAAAGGGAAAGTTAAATGTTTGATTACTGCTGATTTTTATCCTTTTAATACGAGAGGTAATTATAAAAAATTAAGAGATATTGTTGGGAAATTAGAATATTTTGTTAGTATTGATTTGTTTAAGAACGATTTTAACAAAGGAGCCGATGTTATTTTACCTGTTCTTTCGCATCTTGAAACTGAGGGCACTCTTACCACCATTGATGGTAGAATCATAAAATATCGTAAAGTAATAGAACCAGAGCTGGATGCAAAAAGTGATGTGGAAATTGCTTATTTGATAGGTTTTGCCAATGGTGTTCAATGTGAAAGTTACCCTAAAGCAGTTTGGGATAAAGAGATTAGAGGTAAATATGGTTATCCAGATGCTTTTTTCGATGAGATAGACGGGTTGCTTTATAAAGATAAAAATTTTAACATAAGTAAAACAGAATATAATTATAAAGAACAGCCTAAAGGTACAAAAGAAGTATATGTAAACGCAAGATATCATAATAGCTTTTTATCTACAAAGGCTGTAATTGAGAAAAAATCTGATGATACGTATAGAAAATATTATTTTGATGTGGACAAATCTGTAATTATTGGTGAAGATACAAAATGTAATATTTCAAATTGTAGTTTAGACAAAAATATTGCTAAAGGTATTATTTTAATTCCAAAAAATTAAAAAGGAGCTTTTTTGCTCCTTTTCTCTGGTTATAAAATCATCATAGATAATGTCTTGTAATGTGAAGAGAGTTGTTCAAATAATAATTTTTCTTGAAAAATGTAATTTTATGCATATTATATTTGCTAAAAAAAATTATTAGCACTTGGAGGTGGGTGATGCCAATATATGAATATGAATGCAAAAAATGTGGTAATGTATTTGAGTTGATGGAAAGTATTCATTCGGATGTTTATGAAAGAAAGTGTGTTAAATGTGGGGGAACAGCCAAGAGGATTATTTCATTATCAAGTTTCCATTTGAAAGGGTCAGGTTGGTACGTGACAGATTATAAGAATAATAAAAGTTCTGGTAATAAAACGAAAAGTGAAGGAACAAGTTGTAGTGCTGGATCAAAAGAAGCCTGTCCTACATGTCCAGCATCGCAAAATAATTAGTTAGCCCTTGTTAGGGCTAACTATTGCTATCTTTGAAGTCTATTTTTTCTCTTATCTCTTTGATTATCTTCCATGAACCTTGTACTTGTTTCATGTATGATATACAAAATTGAACAATACTATTTTGATTATCGAGGATATATTCAAAAAAAGTAACTTTTGATAAATTACTTTTAATATTTTCATCAAGGATTTGTATTTTTTTTATTTTTATTTGCTTTGCGAATTTTGCCATGAATATGGTATAATCGGTAAGTGACGGATACATTTGCTTAAGAAGACTATTATCATCGTAAAGCTCATATATTTCTTTAAAACGTTTTTCTTCAAAGAGCTTTTGTCGATAAATAATTAATTCAGCTGGACGCATATTTTAGTTTTTTTTTAAATATTTTGTAAAAGATTTTGTCGAGAAGGGGTTGGAATGTTTTTCTGTCCAATGCAGATATGAAAGCTGCTTCTGGATATTTCTTTTTTACTTCTTTCAAATATTCATCGTTAACTAAATCAATTTTGTTGAAAACAAGAATAGTATCTATATCTTTAATGTTAAGTTCTTCTAGTATTTTATTTACACTTTCAATTTGTTTAATATAATTTTTATTTGAGATATCGATTACATGTAAAAGGAGGTCTGCATCATATAACTCTTCTAGGGTAGATTTGAAGGCATCTTTTAGATCTTCAGGTAAATCTTTAATAAATCCCACTGTGTCAGTAATTATTATTTCTTTTTCTTCAGGAAAGCGGAGCCTTTTAGAACTAGTATCTAAGGTAGCAAACATCAAATTATCAGCATATATTTTACTGTTTGTTAGGCTATTAATTAATGTGGTTTTTCCTGCATTTGTGTATCCCACAATAGATACTGTGGGGATATCTTTTTTAGTTCTTTTTTTACGTTGGATAGTTCTGGTTTTTTCAATCTGTTTTAATTTTCTTGTTAAAAAAGCAATTTTATCTTTGATCCTACGTCTGTCTATTTCTAATTTTGTTTCACCTGGGCCTCTTCCGCCAATACCGCCAGTAAGGCGTGACAAAGAGTCATCCTTAACACTTAATCTTGGCATTAAATATTTTAATTGAGCGAGTTCTACTTTTAATTTTCCTTCATTAGAATGGGCTCTTTTAGCGAAAATATCTAAAATTAGTTGAGTTCTATCCATAATTTTTATTTCTACTAGCTTACTTATTTCTCTAGCTTGTGAAGGCGTAAGATTATTGTCAAAGATTATGTAGTCTACTCCAAGTTGATAAGCCCTAATTGCTATATTTTTTAACTTACCAATTCCTAATATATATTTTGGATCAACTTGTTTTCTAATTTGATAAATTGTATCAACGATATTTAAACCTGCACTTCTTGCCAGTTCCTTTAATTCTGATAGAGACTCATTAACTTCTTCTTTATTTTTATAACATCCTACAAGGAATGCATTATTTTCCTCTTTTACTTGAAAGAGAGATACACTTTTTTCTTTAATTTCTTTTTCTAAGTTTTTGATAAATCCTATAAAACTAGTTTTTTGGTTATAAATATCTGTTTCATCAAGAAGTTCATATAATTTATTCTCCTTGTTTGGTGGCATAAGAAAAGCGGTTTCTATTTTTGATGGAAGCCCTTCTTGATTTATAAGTATAGCTGATACAGCATCAAGACGAAGCATTGCTAAATCTGTAATATCATCTTCTGTCAGTCTTTCATTATATAGATGAGTGTGGATTAACCTTAAACCTCTTAATTTTCCTGGAACTAATCTAAATCTTTTAAGCTCAGGTATGAAAATAGATTTATTATCTCCTACTATTACATATTGTATTTCATTAGATCTATCAATTAAAAGCCCAATTTGTCTATTTATTTCTTTTGAAAGCAATGATAGTCGTTTTGCTAATTCTGGTGAGATGACAAAATCAGTTTTGAACTTTTTTCTGTCAAGCTTTTCTAATTTATTAATAATACTTTGTTTTAAATCTTTGATATTCCCTGTTAATATAATAACCTCCTACTTAATAATTATAAATATATTATAGTTAGTTGAAAAAGATTTGCAACTGACTTATAATCTAAGTAAGTATTTTTAATGGGGTGGAAGATGATAAATCCTTATGATGCTTTAGATTTAATATTGTCAAACATAAAAGAAGTTGGGTATGAACTGATTCCTGTATTTAATGCTACAAATAGAGTTGCTTATGAAAATGTTAAATCAAAGGTAAATTTGCCTGGGTTTGATAATTCAGCAATGGATGGGTTTGCTTTTAGATACGATGATTTAAAAGAATGTGATAATAAATTTAAAATAAGAGGAACTATTTCTGCTGGAGATTTTGGTAATTATAAAATTGAAAAGGGTTGTGAATGCTATAGAATAATGACTGGTGCTAAAATGCCTGATGGTGCCGATACTGTGATGGAAGTTGAAAAAGTTGATGAAAAGGGAGAGTTTATTTTTTTACTTGATAAAATAAAAAAAGGAAAAAATGTTAGAAAAGTTGGAGAAGATATTAAGGTAGGTGATGAGATAGATATAAAAGGGAAATTTTTGAAACCGTGGGATATTTCGAGATTGATTAGTTGTGGTATTTTCAATGTTAAGGTATTTAGACGTTTAAAGGTAGCTGTAGTAGCAACTGGGGATGAGTTATTAGTACCCGGAGAAATTTTAAGTGGTGAAAAGATTTATGATGCAAATAGCTATAATATAAAACTTTTACTTGAAAATTATGGTATTGATATATCATATTTTGGTGTTGCAGAGGATGATTCTGATAGGTTTTTGAAGCTTTTTGAATTGTTTGAGGATTATGATGCTGTTATCAGTAGTGCCGGTATCTCATTTGGGGATTTTGATGTTGTTACTAATGCATTTGAGAAGAGAGGAATAAAATGGCTATTTAAAAATGTAAAACAGAAACCAGGTAAACCTTTTTCTTTTGCGCTAATTGATGGGAAAATACCGTTTTTTGCTTTACCTGGAAATCCTGTTAGTGCATTTTTTTGTACGTTTTTTTATGTGTTACCTGCTTTAAGAAAGATGCTTGGATTTAAAAAATATACGAACAGTTTTGTATATGCAAAGCTGATGGGTAATATGACGAAAAAAAATAATCGTTTCCATTTTAATCGTGTAAGTGTGAAATTGAATGAAGGGGAGTTTTTGGCATTTCCTTTTAGGACACAGGACTCACATGTGATTAGTTCAATATTTTTTGGTAATGCATTTGCTGTTATTGAAGATGATAGGGTAGGTGAGATACCTGCGGGGGAAAAACTGAAATGTTATCTTTATGACTATGAGTCAATTTTCTAAGAAATATGATATAATATATGAAGATGATGATATATTGGTTGTATGTAAAAATCATGGTGTTCTCGTAATACCTGATAGGTATGATGAAAGTCTATTTAATTTAAAAGCGCATTTTGCTGATATATACGGAAAAATATTCGTTGTTCACCGGCTTGATGCTGGTACGGGTGGAGTGGTTGTTTTGGCAAAAAACAGTTTTGCTCATAAAAGGTTATCTCTTCAGTTTCAAAACTGTTCTGTTAAAAAAAAATATCTTTGTATTACTGAAGGAATATTGAAGTATCCTTTTACAACAATGTTGCCTATATCCAAAAGAAATTACCGTGGTAAGTATAAAATAAATTTTAAGAGTGGGAGGAAATCTATAACGACCTTTTATCCAATAGCTTACAATGAAAAGTATTCTTTTGTAGAAGCTGTTCCAAAAACTGGCAGGTCTCACCAAATAAGAGTTCATTTAAAAGCTTATCAATCTCCCTTAATGCAAGATTATCTATATAATAAACGTGTTAAAGATAAAAGGTTGACACTTTTCGCATATTTTTTGGAGTTTGTACATCCTATCACGGGTAATATCGTTCAATTTAAAGCAAAACTTTTTGATTTTATGGAAGAAAAATTAAAAAGAACTGGGTTAGTTTTTTGAAATTAACATTTTAATGGGAGATGAAGGAATGAGATTAGTTGTAGCAGATTCAGAAAGATGTGTAGGATGTCAAAGCTGTATGTTTGCATGTTCAAGAAAAAATAATGAAGCAGGATTGTCAAAAACAAGCTTGATGGTAAAATCAGTGGGTGGAATTAAAAATGGTTTTGTTATAATTGTATGTAGAGCCTGTGAAGATCCTTCTTGTGTTAAGGTTTGTCCTACTAATGCATTGACTAAACGGGAAAAAGGTGGAGTTTTTGTTGAGAATTCAAAATGTATAGGGTGTAGATATTGTCTTGATGCATGTCCTATAGGTGCTGTTTTTTGGGATGATGAAATCAATAAGCCTATGATTTGCTCTCATTGTGGTTATTGTGTTAATTTTTGTCCTCATGGTGTTTTAAAAATGGAAAAAGGGAGGTAAATAATGCTTATAAATGATTCGCTTGCTAATGTATTATATATAGATCTTACTAATAAATGCTTTTGGGTTGAAAGAAGAGAGGATCTTTTTAATAAAAATATAGGTGGCTCTGGTGTTGCTATTTCACTTCTTCATGAAGAGTGTCCAGAAAATTGTGATCCGTTATCGCCAGAGAGTCCTATTATTTTTACAGTAGGGCCTTTGACAGGACTATTTCCTTTGGCTTCAAAAACTGTTGCAATGTTTAAGTCTCCTCATACAAAAAATCTTGGTGAGAGTCATTGTGGCGGACGAAGTGCTATTGCTATTAGAATGGCTGGTTATGGCGCAATTGTTATTAAGGGTAAGAGTGATTTCCCTATATATCTTGCTATTCATGACGGGAAAGTTTTTTTTCGTGATGCTTCTGCACTATGGGGAATGAGTAGTAGTTTTACAGTGGGAAGAATAATAAGGGAAAAAGAATCTGGCGATGGTTTAAGGACAATAATGCGTATTGGTAGAGCAGGTGAAAAGTTGGTTTCATATGCATGTGTGACTACAGAGACATATCGCCATTTCGGTAGGCTTGGTTTAGGTGCCGTATTTGGTAGCAAAAATCTAAAAGCAATAGTTATATCAGGGAAAAAATCTTTGCCTGTTGTCGATATGAAACAATATAAAAAGCTTTATTCTGATATTTACAAAGCATCTGTTTCAAGTTCAGCAATGAAAAAGTACCATGATTTGGGGACTCCACAAAATGTCCTTCCTTTAAATGAGCTCGGTGGACTACCAACTTATAATTTAAAGGAGAGAAGATTTAAATATGCAAGGGAATTATCAGGAGAAAATTTTGCTGAAAATTTTCTTGGTCGAAGGGTAGCATGTGCTCATTGTCCGGTGGGATGTGTCCATATAGCGGTTTTGAGAGAACCGTATGGAGATGAGCCATATTTCTATAAAACATCTATGATTTCTTACGATTATGAGCCAATATATGCATTGGGTTTTATGCTAGGTTTATCTGACGCTCCAAAGTTTTTGAAATTGATGGATAAGATTGAAATTCTTGGACTTGATGTAATGAGTACAGGGGTTATTCTTGCTTGGGCAACAGAGGCTTTAGAGCGTGGTATGATTACTACTGATGAGACAATGGGGGTAGATCTTAAATGGGGTGAGTTAGATCATTATCTAAAAGCAGTAGATTTAATTGTAGAACAACCTAATGAATTTTATTATGCTTTAGCGAATGGTGTTGAATATGCGTCATCAAAATATGGTGGGAAAGATTTTGCTTTAGCGTTTGGTAAAAATGAAATGCCTGGTTATCATACGGGACCTGCTGCTTATTTAGGATATTCAATAGGTGCTAGACATAGCCATCTGGATAATGCAGGTTACAGTATTGATCAAAAGATTCTTCCGAAAAATAGATTAACTCCAAAAGAAATGGCAGAAGCTTTAATCTCTGAAGAACAGTGGCGTCAGATTTTATCAAGCATAGTAATATGCTTTTTTGCAAGAGAAATTTATAAACCTGAAATAGTATCTGAGTCATTGAAAATTGCAGGGTTAGAATTAGGATTAGATGAATTAAAAGTGATCGGGAAAAAAATTTTATATGATAAATACAGATTTAAATTTAGAGAAGGATTCTCTTTTGATTCTCTTAGATTACCTAAGAGAATTTTTGAAACACCATCTCCGTTGGGTAAGTTGGATGAAAGATATATGCGTAATGTGATAGAGCATGTAAAAGAAGAGTTAGATAACTTTTTATAGACCTTTTTCTTTTTTTGTTATTAAATATAAGCCAAAAAATGTAAAAATTATATGTGATGTAAAGTTTGCTAAAACTGGGGTTAAAATTCCACTTTTTCCTAACGATATACATATTGATTGTAATATCCAAAATAACATACTAAAACTCAGAGATTTTGAGGCTATTTTTATGTATTGATAATTTCTTGATATATCAATAGATAAAGGGATTAAGAAAATGATCATAACAATCAAAATTAGTGGTACGGAGATTTTATTGTAATAAATTAATTTGTATTTATCAGCATTAAGTCCCTTTGATTCATAAGTTTTGATAATTTTATCTAATTCTTTAAATGTTAGTCTTTTGGGTTCATCTGATGGCAGGTTTATTAATTGTGTCAATGTGTTGTCTAAACTTTCTAGTTTTTTGTATGAGTATTCAATTTTTGGGATATCAGATGTATCAAAAGATTTGTAATTGTAGAAGATCCAAACGTTATTCCCTTTGTAAATTGCTTTATCAGCCTTTACTACTTTTATTATGTTATTGTCTTTAATTTTATAAATTGTTATATCAAAAAATGTTTTTTTATCAAATGCTATTAGTCCTATTGAATATATAAAGTTTTTTTCTTTAAAATAAAAGTCTGTTAAGGAAAAATTTTTTATATATTTTTCTTTATATATTTTCTCTTCTTTAAATTTTTTTCTTATACTTTCAATCTTAGGATTAATTACATCAGAATAATAGATTAAAATACCCGTAAAAATAAAGTTTAGTATTACAATTAACAAAACTAAGTCTTTAATTTTACCGCCGAGACTGAGGTATGCTATAAGCTCATTATTTTTAATTAATTTTAATATAGTAATTACGACGGCTGTTGCTCCAGCTACTGGAAATACTTGATATATAGAATAAGGAATTTTTAAGAAATCATAAACTAATATATTAAATAAAGAAGTATTGTATTTTGATAAATATTTTGTATGCTGAATTATTTGGAAAAATGTATATAAGATTAAAATCAATGCAAGTACTGAGATAAGATTTAATAAATAAATCTTTAACACATATTTATTAAACTTTTTCATTTTAGACCTTTTTTAAGGCAAAAAGTGATAGAAAACAAAAAAATACATTTGCAATCCATGCTGCAAAAAAAGGAGGTACTGTATTAATCATATTTTGGGAGAAGATAAATAATGAGTTATAAACAAGTACAACTATTATAGACATAAAAAGCCCAAATGTTTTTCCGCTTCTATGAAAGAATGAACCTAATATGCCTCCAAAAAAAGCCATGATAATTGATGCAAAAGGGAGAGCAAAACGTTTTGAATACTCAAATTTGTAAAGTGTATTTTTATTAAAGTTTTTCTTTAATTCTTTCATGGTCATTAATCTTTCTGATTTAATATCAATTTTGTTAGTTGTTATTATAGGGATATTTACAAGAAAGTTACTAAATTCTATTTTTGATGGAGTAGATTTATTCATATTTAATAAAACTCCTTTTTTTAAATTGAAAATCAAGTTTCCGTTATTTGTATTTGTAATGGTACCTAATTTTGAAGTTATTACAACATTTTTATCTTTATTTATAATAATGAACCCTTTGTAATTATTATCGTCTAATTTTTTGTCAGCATAAAGAATAAAGCCTGGTATTTCTGTATAAAGTTCGTGTTCTTTAAAATCTTTAATTGAAACAAATTTTGAGATTTCAAAAAGTTTTTTTATTGCGTATTCATTACCGAGTGGCATTAGATAGATGCTCATTAAAATGGCTAATGCTAATGATAACATACCAAAGACGACTGTAGGTTTATAAAGTGTAATTTTATTTGCTCCAAAAGATTTTATAGCAATTAGTTCAGAATCATCAGATAGTCTTCCGTAAGTTATTAATGATGCTAATAAAGTAGATGTTGGGATTGTGATTACAAGAAAGGAAGGGAGGTAGAAAATTATTAGTTCTATAATAATGAAAAAAGGAACGTTTTTAGTAAAGATTAAATCAGATAAAGAGATAAACTTGTCTAACAATAAAAGAAAAATAAAAAAGAGGTTGCCAAGCACAAATATTGGAATCAACTCTTTTATAATATATTTTTCTATTAATTTCATGAATCGTTTTTATAAAGTCTAATAATAGGGGTTTCCTTTTCTAATATAATTTCGTCTATTCTGACGATATAGTTTATTGGGATAAATGTTTTTTCTACGTCTTTGAACTCACTTTTTATTTTGTCATCATTAGGTGTAAACAAAATTTCTGAAGTATCAAGGAAAACAATATCTGATACTTCTATTAGACCCAAAAAAGAAGATGTATTAACTTTGCTTGCATGAATTGTAAGGGTTTCTTTTTTATCATTTAAAAAAGTTATTTTAAATAGTTTCTTTTTCATAGTTTTGGCCTTATTAATAATTTTGGTTTTCCGTTTACGATATTTATTTTTATTTCAAAATCTTTAAAACCTTTTGCTTGCATTTCTTTCACCTTCTTATTTATTATTTGTTTGATTTTTTCTTTATTATAGGAATCTGAAAGTTTTTCAAGTTCTTTATCTATTTTAGTGTTTGTATCTGATTCCATTTTATACGTTTTAGTTTCATCATCAAGATAGCCTCTTTTTATATAGTTGCGCTTGATGCCCTCTATTTCCATCATTTTTCTATTCCATTTTTCTCTATATGTCAAAAATCTAGCAACTAAATTGTTGAATCTGAAACGAAGTGTTGGATTGGTTATTTGATATAAGTTGTATTTCCTAATAATTTTATTGATTTCTCTTTCTTTAACAATAGGAGGATGTTTTATGTTACCTGCAAAAAAATTTGAATATTCAAAGTTAAAAGATTTAATTAAACTTTCAAACTTTTCAAGATCTTCCTGAATTTCTTTTATTTCCATTCAAAAAACCTTATTTCTGAATTTGTAGCGAAAATATCAAAGATAAAGTTTACAGCACCTATTATTATACTACCTCCTACTGCAGGCCAGAAACCGTCAATAAAGAAGCCACCAATTAATACTGAAGTCAATTTTAAAATAAAAGCATTAGTTATAAGGTAAAAAATTCCGAAAGAGAGTATTTGAATTGGTAACGTTAATATAAGTATTACCGGTTTTAATATAATATTTAAGATAGTTAAAAGTACTCCAGCAATAAATAAAGATAAAAAGGAGTTAATTACTATATGTTTAAAAAATAAAGCAGCGAATCCTATTGCCACAATATTAACACACATCCTATATACCATAAAACTAGTTCTATACATAGCTATTCCCATTCTAATGTTAACTTTACATTTAGTATAATCTAAAGATAAAAAATTAACAAGTAGATATTAAAACTCCATGATATTAAAAAAGCCAGCCTGTTAGGCTGGCAAAAAATATATTTTAAGGAGGGGGGAGGAGGGTCCTTAAAATATCTGATGTTAATATATAAAATATTTTACTAAAGTCAAGTAAAAAAGTTGAACGATATAACTTGTTTTAACAACAAAGGTATTTACTTTAGTTTTCAATAGTATTAACAAATAGAAAATTATGTTTTAGGATTACTAAACTTTTTCCATATCTTGACCACAGCATACAAGAGTGCCTTTGCCAGATTCAATTACTTTTACTTTGTTTCCGCATATTGAGCAATAATATATTTCTCCAACTTTTGTAGCCATTTTCCTACCTCCTTTTTCTTAATTATAACATAAATTGATTATTTTGTGCACTCAAAGTTGAATTTCTTGATTTTATTAAAAATGTATGAAATTTATAAATATATTGCCACTTTTATTTTTGTCAGTTTCTTAAAAGGTATATCTTTGTGCTTAGTTATGTAAAAATAAAGATTGTAATTTTTGATGTATGTTGTAAGATATAGTTATGAATGAGAAGATTAAATATTTTTATGATCAAAAAGTTCATTTTTTTATGAAAAGTGAAGAATATGGTAGGGCTGAGTCATTATTGAAAAGCTATTTGAAACGTAGCAATATTTCTGCTTTAGATAAGTCTAAAATTTATGAGCTTTTAGGCGTTTTAAAATTTCAAACTGGTAATTACAAGCTTTCTAAAAGATATTATAATTTATCTCTTAAATATAACATTAGGAATAGTAATGCACTACTTAATTTTGGCAATATTTTAATTATTGAAAATCGATACTATGATGCAATTAAATTATTTAAAAGTTATTTGAAACATCAAAAGTATAAGAAAGAAGTGTTGAGACAGTTAGGATGTTGTTATGCTTTTGTTGGAGATATAATTCATGCTAAATTTATCTTTGAGAAAATCTTAAAGGAAACTGATCTTGATGAGCAGTCTTTTGTTGATTATGCGTATGGTTATGTTGTAAATAAAGATTTCGAGTCAGCTAAAAAGATTATTATTAAAGCACTGGGTAAATATCCTGATAGTTTTATTCTTTTAGATGCTTATGATGAGTTTGTCGATATTGAAGAAAACCTGAAGAATATTAAGAAAAATATTTTGTTTCCTTTTTTACAATCTATCAATAATCGGTTATATGTAAGAGCTGCAACTCTTCTCACCGAAGGGATGTGTGTCCGTGGGTATTTTAGATTTGAAATTGAAAAAGGTTTAGAATTGTTAGAGATGTTATACAAAAAGGGTGCTGTATTTTCAAACAGTAATTTGATAGCTGCAGTATGCGAATATTTTACTACCTTGAGTATTACAGATATAGATTTTACTTTAAATACTGTGGGTACATTTTATAATATTAATAGAAACACATTAAAGAAAGCTGTGAATGTGGTTAATGACAATTACAGTAGTATTATTGAGGAATTTACTAATGAATTGAGCATGTTTTATAATTATGAATTGGATAAAATCTCTGAAGAATTAGGGGATTTTGATGATTAAAAAAAATATAGGTGAATTACTAGTTGAGTATGGCTTGATAAATGAAGATGATTTGAAAGAGGGGTTGGAATATCAGAAATCACGTGGTTTGAGATTGGGAGAGGCGCTTGTTGAATTAGGTAAAATTTCCTACGATGATATAGAGTATATTTTAAGTAAACAGTTGGATATTCCGTTTGTAATTTTAAATGAAAAAATACTTGAACATGATTATATAAAAACTTTTCCTGCTGATTTACTTAAAAAATTTAATTTTATCCCCCTTTATGAAACAGGAGATACTCTAGCAATTGTTACGGATGATCCTTTCAATAGTGAACTTATTGATGAGTTGGAAAAATTAAAGCAAAAAAAAGTTCAGGTATCTTTGGCAAATGGCAGAAAAATTAAAGAGCTTTTACAGAGAGTTATAAAAGACGATGGTGACTTGGATGTTTATTTAACAGAATGGATAAAAAAAATAAAGAAGACTTCTTTCTATAGATTAGACTTTATTAAAAATGAAAATCATATTAAAGTTTTTGCTTTTGGCTTTGGTTTAAGGAAAGAACTTTTTACTTTTAAATCTAATGGTGAATTGGTTGAAAATATAAAAAAATTTTTTATGAAAGAAGGGTACGATATATGTTATGAAAAGTTTTGTAATGAAAGCTGTGAAATGACTACAGTATTTCCTATTGATAGAGCATTTTTTTGTGAAAAAGATTATGATATCATAGTTGCAGCAAGATTTGGATTGATTTACGATGACATCTTGTTTTGTTTGAATAAGAGTGTTTATTCAAACAAATTTCTGTTTTCATCTAAAACTTATGTTCCTGGGTATAGAAATTTTGTTTTTGATAAAAATTATTATAATAAAATACTAACAACAATTGATTATATTTGTGATGATAAAAAATTTTATTTTATTGGTTATATACCAAAAATGTGTGATTGTGATAGTGTTGGATGTGAAAAATGTAGTAATTTAGGGTATTTGTTTGAAGAAATAGATGGTTATTACACTAAAGCTGAGTTAAAAAAACTTACAGGTTTTGAAAATGGCTAAGATTGATGCTTTTTTCAAATATTTGATTGAGCAAGGTGGAAGTGATCTTCATCTTAGTTCAGGTTGCAAACCTATGATGCGTATACACGGTGAATTAGTTGAGATTAAATACCAGGTGTTGACTGATGAGATCTTAAAAACGTTATTGTTTGAAATTTTGGATGAAGAAAAAAGAAAGCTTTTTTTAAAAAAAGGTGATTTAGATTTTGCATATGAAATTAAGGGTGTTGCAAGATTTAGAGCAAACTATTTTTTTCAAAAAAGAGGAATTGCAGCTGTTTTTAGGCAAATTCCTGCAAAGATTTTATCTGTGGAGGAACTTAATCTTCCACCTCAGATTTTGAAATTTGCTGATTTATCAAGAGGTCTTGTTCTAGTAACTGGACCTACCGGTAGTGGAAAGTCAACGACTCTGGCTGCAATTATTGATTATATTAATAAAACTAGAAAAGATCATATACTGACAATAGAAGATCCCATAGAATTTGTACATGTTAATAAAGGGTGTCTTATCAATCAAAGAGAAGTTGGTAACCATACAGATTCATTTGCTTCAGCATTGAGAGCTGCTTTGAGAGAAGATCCTGATGTAATTTTAGTTGGTGAGATGCGTGATTTGGAGACTATTGAGCTTGCAATTACAGCAGCTGAAACTGGACACTTAGTTTTTGGAACTTTGCATACAAATTCTGCAGCTAAAACAGTGGATAGAATTATTGATGCTTTTCCAGCTGGCCAACAGGCACAAATTAGGACAATGCTTTCTGAGTCGTTGAAAGGGGTGGTTGCTCAGCAACTTTTGAAAAGATGTGATAAACCTGGAAGAGTAGCTGCATTAGAAATTTTATTTGTTAATAGTGCAGTGGCTAACTTAATTAGGGAAGGTAAGACGTTTCAAATACCTTCTGTTATTCAAACTGGTAAAGCTGATGGTATGCAATTAATGGACCAATCAATTATGGATTTATTAATGAAAAAGATTGTATCTCCTGAGGAAGCTTATTTGAAAGCTAATGATAAAAAGGCGTTTGAACGGTTTTTGAGACAATAGTGATTAATGGATGGTTTGTCTTTATATAAAATAATCAATTATTTTAAACCTCAGTTGGTTAATGCCCGTATTAACTGGTGTGCATATGATCATGATAGGTTTATTTTAAGTCTTTATAATAATAAAAATTTTTTTCTAATTTTTGATTTATTACTAAATTCTTATATTCTAGTATCTAATAATCAAAAGCATGGTAGAATAAGGCTTACACATATTTCAAATGCAAAAATTGTTGAAATAAAACAGCGTGGTTTTGATAGGCTGTTGACCTTAAACTTGATAAAAAGGAAACCCAGTGGTAAGTTATTACAAATGAAACTGATTTTTGAAATAGTTGGTAGGTTATCTAATGTTTTTGTCTTGGATCAAAGTGATAAAATAATTTTTAGATGGAATGATAATAATATTGATAGTGATAGAAAGATTAATTTAGGAAATATTTATACACCTTTTAAAAGTAATAAAAAAAATAATTTGTTCAACATTGAAAATTGTGATGATTTTGAAGAGTTAGAAGGGTTTTATAAAGTGACAGCAAAACATGCAAATGAATTACGTAATCATTTTAGCAACTTTGAAAATGTTAAGAACTTTATTTTAAACTCACTTAATTTGGATGACTCTTTCTATTTGGATAATCAAAATAAACTTATACCTTTTGAGATATTGTCGTATAAAGAAAAAATAAAGATAGATTTCTTAGACCAGCATCTTGATTCTATTGTTAGAGCTAAAAGTCATAATGATTATAAGTTTGTAAGAATAAAAAACTATTACATTAAGAAGAAATTGAATTATGAAAAGTTATTAAAGAATCTATATGATGATTTAGAAAAAGCTAAGAATCATATAAAATATTATGAAGAAGCAGAGCTTTTAAAAAATAATCTTTCGAAAATAAAAGGAAAGACAGGAAGAGTATTGCTTGATAAATATACTGAATATGGTGTGGAAAAGATTGTTTATTATATTGATTCTGGGGAATCTGTTTTAAAAAAAATTGAAAATTTATATGCTAGTGCTGAAAAATTGAAAAGAGCATTGGAAAAATTGTCTAATAGGATTGATGAAGTAAAAAGAACAATATCTTATTATGAAGAAGAAATTTTTAATTTAGAAAATATGAATTTGGAAGAGGTTAATAAACTTTATGAAGAGCTTTTTGTTTTAAAAAACAATAAAGTTAAAGATGTTGTGAATGTTCCATATCTTACTTTTAAAAAGAATGATATACTGTTTTTTTTAGGGAAAAATAGTCGTTCTAATCATTTTGTTGTTTTTAAAATTGCTAATCCTAATGATTATTGGTTTCATGCGCATGAAATACCTTCTGCGCATCTGATTCTGAGGAAAGAATCTCCAGTTGCTGAAGATGATATAATTACTGCTGCTCGTATTACTGCAAGTTTTTCAAAATTTAAAAATGAAAAAAGGGTGCCAGTGGACTACACTTTAAGGAAATATGTTAAAAAACCTAAAGGAACACCAGAAGGTTACGTTATTTACAAAAACTATAAAACTATATATGTTGAGCCATTTTCTGAAGAAGAGTTGGAGCAATTAAATGTTAATGATTAGTTGCTATGAAAACTTGAAGAAAGTTTTCAATGATATGTAGTTATTGGTTTGCTAATACTCTAAGTTGTGATTGATATAAATCTCCCACAGTTTGAAATTTGTGTTTTATCTTTATTACAAGCTTATTAAACACTTCTGCTGTAGCTAGTGCATCACCTAGTGCAGTATGGCGTCCCTGACACTTTACATTGTAAAGTTTTAAAAGATAATCGAGACTTACATGTTCATCTCTATTTAAGATATTTTTTGAAAAAAGAAGCATTGTATCGATCCAGATATTTTTAATTTCAGCATTAAAATATTCTTGTAATTCTTTGTTGATCATTTTTAGATCAAAATTTACATGATGTCCGACGATAACTGAGTCTGAGACAAACTTTAAAAACTCAGGTAGTATTTCAGCGATAGTGGGTTTATCTTTTACCATATCGCTAGTTATTCCGTGCCATTGAATTGAGCTCTCTGGTATTTCTGTTTCAGGGTTTATAAACACATTGTAAAAATCTTTGATTTTAAAATTTACTACTTTTACTGCAGCAACATTAATCAATTTTGCAGTTTTAATTTCCAAACCTGTGGTTTCGGTATCGATAACACAAAAGGTAGCATCATTGATTTTTTTCTTAAAAATTTCATCATTATTAATACTATTTATTAAATTGTTTATATAGCCTGATAAAGGGTCAGAAAATGTTTGTTTTTTATTTTTAATTATTTTGAATAATCTTCCTATCATTTTGTTTGCATCTTGGTATATTTTTGTTAATATATAAAATATATTTAATTAAAAATCAAATAAAACAGTATTGTATAAATATATATTTAAAGCATATGGAGTGATTCGAGGTTAACTTATTAATATATAAATGATATTATAATGGATAGTAGAAAATTTTGAATAATGGTTTTACTTCGTATGGAGAATGAATTTTGAAATTGATTTTTAGTTTTATTTTCTCCTTTATATATTATAAAGAAAAGAAGCTTTCTTTTTATGCTTCTTCTTTGGCTATATATTTAATTTTATCTTTATTTCCAGCTTTAATGTTAATAATGTTGCTATTGAATATATTATTTATTAAAACAAAGTATTATGAGTTGTTAGTATCAGAATTACAAAAGTTAGTGAGTTTCCAGATTATTGATTATTTGGGTTTAAGTTTATCTAAGTATAATAAAATAATATTTGGGTATGGTCTTTTTGGTTTATTTATTGCAATAATGTTTTCGACAATATTTATAAGAGGATTTTTTGATACAGTTATTTATCTTTTTGAGATAGATCAAAGGAAAGTAAAAAGTAAATGGATTGTATCATTTTTAAGTGTATTTTTTCTTCTTTTAGTTTTGGTATTGTTGATGCTTATAAAGATATTATTCTCTTTTGCTATTAATTTTATTTCTGATTTTATAAACATAGGAGTTTTGCAGCAATTTTATTTAAAGATGATTTATTATGCTGTAATCTGGATATTATTGACTTTGTTATTATTCGTTATATTAAAAAAAGAGGTTAAATTCAAAAATTTATTGATTGTTTCAGCAATATCTTTGATTTTAATGGTAATATTTAGTAAGTTTTATTTTATATTGATAAACAAGTCTATATACAATGCACTTTATGGCTCATTCTCAGCTTTAATTTTAACAATTATGTATATGTGGACTGTTTTTAATATTTTTATAATGATATTATCTAACTTTTATGTTTATACAAATTTTGACAAATTTGTTGATAACTTTTTGAAAACGGGAAAAAAGTCCTTTTTGTTTGTTATATGTAAAAAAATATATGATTTAATGAAATTAAATAAGTACTATCTTAAGAATAAAGGAAAATTTGATAATTTTTTAGTTTTTAAGTATGAGAATAGAATGTTTTGCTTAATTGATAATGTTGAGTTTGCTGATAGGATAAAAAATATTTATTATCTTGGTTATTGAATATGGATATTATTACTTTTTTGGCAGAACAAAAAATAAAAGAAGCTATAGAAAAAGGGGAATTTGATAATCTCAGTTGTAAAGGGAAAAGAATAGAAATTGAAGATTTAAGTTTTGTACCTGAAGAATTGCGAGCTTCATATAAAATTTTGAAGAATGCAGGTGTTTTACCAGAAGAGTTGCAGATACAACGAGAAATTAAGCAAATCGAAGATTTGTTAGAATACTGTTTTGATGATGAGGAGAGAGGAGTACTAAAACGTAAGCTCACCGAAAAACAGCTAAGATTTAATATCCTTATGGAAAAAAGAGGTAGAAGTCTAGCTTATTATGAATATGTGAATAAAATAAATTTAAAGCTTAGTAAGTGATTATTTCCAAAAAATATAAATATGAGTTGTAATTTTTTTTAAATTTGGTAAAAAAAGTAAAATTTGAATAAACATTAAGAGGTTGGTAGATGCGCTTTGATATCGCTAAGAGTGGCAATGGCTTAACATATGAAATAAGAAATATCGTGAATATTGCAAATGAACTTCAAAAAAGTGGTATGGAGATTTACTGGGAAAATATTGGTGATCCTATTTTGAAAGGCGAGAAGCTACCAGATTGGATGAAAGAGATATTAAAAGAGATAATTGAAAATGATAAAAGCTATGGTTATAGCCCTACAAAAGGTGTGGATGAAACAAGAGAGTTTATTGCTGCTCAGGTTAATAAAAAGGGTGGAGTTCAAATAACAAAAGAAGATATAATTTTTTTCAATGGGTTGGGTGATGCGATTGCAAGAAGTTATAGTGCCATTAGAGTAGATGCCAGGATTATTATGCCAGAGCCTACATATTCTACTCATCTTCTGGCTGAAGTTTTGCATGCATCATTTCCACCAAATACTTATAGGATGAATCCTTACAATAACTGGGCACCTGATTTGAATGAACTTGAGAGGAAGGTCAAAAGTCATAAATCCATTGTGGGTATTCTTGTAATAAATCCAGATAACCCAACGGGGTATGTATACGATGAGGAAACTTTGAGAAGAATTGTTGAAATAGCTAAAACATATGATTTGTTTCTAGTGTTTGATGAAATTTATAATAACATGGTATATAATGGTAAAAGTACGGTTTCTTTGGCAGAAATTATTGGTGATGTGCCAGGAATGTGTATGAAAGGGATTTCAAAAGAATTACCTTGGCCTGGTGCTAGATGTGGCTGGATAGAGGTTTACAATGCTAAAAATGATCCGGCTTTTGAAAGATATATTAATGCGATTTTACAGCAAAAAATGGCAGAAGTGTGTTCTACAACATTTCCTCAGATGGCGATACCTAAGATAATGACACATCCAGAGTATAAAAGTTATCTTAAAGATAGATTGAGACATTATGAGAAACTTTCAAATATTGCTTATAATATATTGAAAGACGTCCCTTATATTGTGGTAAACAGGACTAATGGTGCATTTTACATGTCTGTTGTATTTATTGAAGCAGTATTGAATAACAGACAGACACTACCGATTGAAAATAAAGCTGTTAAAGAGTATGTAGAAAAGATTACTAGTGAACCTATAGAAAACGATAAACGTTTTGTTTACTATCTTTTAGCTTCTACTGGAATCTGTGTTGTACCTCTTACATCCTTTTTTACTCCACTTCCAGGCTTTAGGATGACACTACTTGAAAAAGATGTGGATAAATTTGAGCATACGGTGAAGGTATTGGCTGAAAAGATTGTAGAATATGTAGATTCTGCAAAATAAATTATGCCCTTTTTATTACTTACGTTAAGTGCATTATTTTGGGCTGGCAATTTTGTTTTAAGTAAATGGGCTGCTGCTTCTATTCCACCAGTTGCTCTTGTTTTCTGGCGCTGGATTGTTGCTTTTTTTGTTCTTCTTCCTTTTACTTATAAGAAAATTTTAGAACAAATAGAATTGATTAAGGAAAATATTAAATTTTTATTACTTTTTGGTTTTTTAGGAGTTACCCTTTTCAACACGTTGATATACAAAGCAATGCATTATACGACTGCTATAAATGCTCTACTAATAAATTCATTTGTTCCGATAATGATATTTTTTGTTTCATTTGTTTTGCAAGGATTACGAGCAAGTAGATATCAATTGCTGGGAGCATTTATTTCATTGACTGGGGTTGCGATAATTATTGTTAAGGGTGATATTAGTAGACTTTTATCACTAAAGTTTAATCCTGGGGATTTATTGGTATTACTTGCAGCTTTTTCATGGGCTCTTTATTCGGTATTACTGAGGAATCTTGACAAGAGATTAAATCCCCTCGTATTTTTAGAAGTAATAATTATTTTAGGGCTAATTTTACTTTTGCCAATTTATCTCTTTTCAGAGAAAAATTTTGCGTTGGATTATAAAAATGTAATTGTAATCTTCTACGTTGGGATTTTTGCATCTGTTCTTGCTTTTATTTGCTGGAACAGAGGTATTAGGGAGATAGGTGCCAACAAAGGTGGAAATTTTGTTCATCTAATGCCTGTTTTTGGAACCATAATGTCTATAATTTTTTTGAAGGAAAAGCTTTATTTATATCAAATAGTATCTATTCTTCTAGTTTTTTCAGGTATTTTTCTTACAGCTAAAGATTAGTTTTTATTTTTGCTTGGCATGAACAGAAAAACTAAAAAAAATAGTCCAAAAATACCGAAATATCCTGCATGTCTAAATGTATCCTGAAAAGCATGAGAAGCGCTCATAAGATACTGTACTTTACCAAAAAGTGCATAACTTTTTAATTCAGCTGTTTGTTCTAACATTATTTGTGATAAATAGGTTTTAGCGTTATATAAATAATTTGATATGTATGAATAATTTTGAATAGCACTTATTTCATCATAATGGAAAGAAATTTTTGACTGTAGAGTATTGGTTGCGATGGCTGTGCCAAATGACCCCCCCATGAATCTTATATAGTGTAAAAAACTAACTCCCATTTGTGTTTTGGCCCCTAATTTTCTCATAGCCAGGGTAGATATCGGTGCAAAAAAAGTTCCGAGGGAAAAACCTAATGGTATGGTAAGCAATATTGTTTTTATCGAGGGCGTATAGTAATTAAGTTTTGGAATGAGTATAACAGAAGTGATAAAGTATAAGATAGCATTTATTAAAAGAATATTTTTTTCTCCATACTTATCAGAAAATGCACCTGCAAAAAATGATGTAAAACCTATAAAAATAGCAAATGCTAACATATGTAGTCCAGTTTGTAATGTTGTATATCCTTTTAGATTTTCATAATATAGAGGTATGAGATAAAAAATTTGATAAATTGATAGGCCAAGGGTAAAAGCGTAAATTAGAATTGCTACAGAATATTCTTTTATTTTAAAAATTGAATAGTCAATAAGTCTTTTTTTGGAAAGTATTTCAGATATGGCAAACAGTAATAAACCAAATACTGATATAAATAATAGTTTAACAATAAATGGAGATTGAAACCATCCTTTTTGCTGACCTTTTGACAGTAAAATGAGCAATGGAATTGTAAAGATAGCAAAAAATGTGTAGCTAACAAAATTAAAATGTAATTTTTCTCTTTTTTCTAAAACCTTAGGTAGCATAAAAAGTCCTAAAATAATAACCATAAGACCAACAGGTAAATTTACGTAAAAGACGTAGCGCCAGCTAAAATGTTCTGTCAAATATCCACCTGCTGTAGGACCTAAAGCCGGTGCAAAGCTTACTCCCATTCCGAAAATACCCATAGCAATACCTTTTTTTTCTGGAGGGAATATTGAAAACATAATTGTTTGAGCTGTTGCTACGATAAACGCTTCCCCAAGTCCTTGAAAAGACCTTGAAATGATCATTTGTGCTAAGTCAGATGCCACTCCACAAGCGGCACTTGAAATGGTAAAAATAGTTATACCTATTAGAAATAGATTTCTAAGTCCAAGAACCTTTGTTAACGATTCAATTAGTAAAAGTCCTGTTGCAGCTGCCGTCATATAAGATGTAATAACCCATTGAACTCCATAAAGATCAGTTTTTAAAGGAGACATCATTTTAGGTACTACTACATCAACTATTGTAGTGTCAAGAATTGCCATGAATGTACCAGTCATGACAATAAATGTTATGATTGCCCTGCTAACATTATCTATTCTTTCATACAGAGGTAGTTGCTTTGTAGTCATTGGAAAATCCGTTATTAGTTTACTCTTTTGATTCTTACTTCACCACCCATTCCTACTTTTAACAGTGAAATATTTCCTTCTGTTATTTTAATTTTTATAGGTATACGTTGGGCAACTTTTGTAAATTCTCCAGCAGAGATATCTCTTGGAACAAGAGCATATGTAGCAGCTGAAGCAGGATAAATTGATTCTACTATTCCTTTAAATTCAATGTTTGGGTACGCATCTACTCTGAAAGTGGCAGGAGCCCCTTTTTTCACACCATTCATTTTAGTTTCTTCTAGTAATACTTCAACATATAAATCTTTTGTATCTACAATGGAATAAATTGGATAACCGCTATTAACAACAGTACCTACTTCAACATACTTTTTACCAACAACACCATCGAAAGGAGCATACAACTTACAGTATGATATAAGATTTTTAGTATCTTTTTGCTCTTGTTTTGCTGCATCAATTTGTTTAATTAAAGATTCTTTTGTTTTTTCTAGTTCTTTAATCTGTTTGAATTTTTCTTCAATAATTCTAATATTATTGTATGCCATATCTTTTTGTTTAATTAATCCTTCTAGTTTACTTTCTAACGATTTCTTTTTTTGTTTTAGACTTTTTAGTTTTGTTTCAATATCTTCGTAAGAGCGTTTTGATACAGCTTTTTGTTCATACAGAGTTTTGTATCTATTGTAATCTCTTGTCATCTGTTCGATATTAGTTTCCATTTCTTCGATATTGTATTTTATTGATTTAATTTCTTTTTCAATATATTCTACGTTTTTTTGTGCATTTTGTTTTTTTATGACAAGTTCTTTTGAAACTCTATCGATTTGAATATCAAGTTGTTCTTTTTTCTTTTTGAGACTTTCAATTTTTTTTGTAATCGCTTCGAGTTTGACTTTATAATCTGTAGAGTCGATTTCAGCCATTAAGTCTCCTTTTTCTACATTATCTCCTTCTTTAAAGTATAACTTTATGAGTTTGCCACCAACTCTTTTAAAACTTATATTGGTAATTTTGTTACTTTTTACAAACATAGCATCAGTGGTAGCGAATTCTTTTATAAAATTAAAATATTGATAAGCAAAATAAATAAATACTGCTAAACCTAAAGTTAAAAGTAAAATTGCTATTTTTGCTTTTTTCCCCATTTTTATCACCTCAACTCTTTTCCAATTGCTTTTTCTATAGCAAAGTATTTTTCAATAATATTGTAATATGCATTTTTTTCTCTCATTAAAGCGTCGGTAAGCATAGCTTTTGCATCTAGTAAATCGGAGTTATTTGCTAACCCTTCCTTATATTTTAGATTTAAAATTCTGTGATATTCCTTTGCTTTTGTTACAGCGTCTTTGGCAGCTTTGAGATTTTCTTTGGCACTATTTAAATCTTCTATTGCTTTTTTTACTTCAAGTAAAACTTTTAGTTTTAAATTTTCTCTATTTTTGATTATGGCATATTTAATTTCTTTTCTTGCTTCTGTTTCTTTAAAAGGTTTGTTCCAGTCAAGATTGAAAGAGATACCAGCTTGGATTAGAAAATTACCTTTGGGGTTGATATCTTCTAACATATCTGAATATTTATAGCCTCCTATAAGGTATATTTTTGGTTTAAATTGTGATTTTGTGGCAGTTATTATTTGATCAGCCACCTTTATTTGAGTTTTTAGAGATTGCAAAATAGGTCTATTTTTTTCTGCTATATTATATAATTGATCAACTGGTAACTTATTAGGTATATTGTAATTTAAACTTTCCACATGGTAATTATCATTTAATTTTTCACCCATAAGTGTTGATAGATGAGATTTTGCTACTTTGATATTATTTGTTATTGTTGTTAATTTTTGTTTTGCTTCACTCAATTTTACTTCAGTTTGTAATATGTCAATATATGGAACAAGTCCTTGATCATACATTAGTTTTGTATCATTAAGATGACTAGTTAATGATTTCACGTAATCCTCTGCAATTTTCTTGCTACTATAGAGTCTTAATATATCCAGATATGCCTTTTTAGTTTTGAATATTATTTTTAATTGTTCTTCGCTTAGTATTGATTTTGAAGATTCATATTCAAGTTTTTTAGTCTTGATATTAGAAGATATTAACCCTCCAGTATAAAGATTAATTTTAACTCCTGTAAAGATATCAAAATATTCTTTTTCACTCATTGTTATTTTTTCAGAGAAAAAAGGGGTTGTAAATGGTTGGGTCTTTTTCTCATCAAGTAACGTGTAGGTAGCGCTAAAGAAAAGAGAAGGATATTTTGCTGCACTTGCAGCTTTTATTTCATATTTTTTACTATTTACCTCTTTTTGTTTTGACTGCAGATAAAAATTATTTTTTAATGTTTTGTTTACAGCTTCTTCCAAAGTTAAAGCATACACACTGCATATAGGTAACATCATGAACAAAAATAGAATAGAAAATTTCTTATATTTTTTCATGTTAAACTCCATTTATTTTTTCTAATCCTTCATATAAATATTTAAGAATTGTATCTAAGTCTTCCTCTAAAAAAAGTATGTAATATTCAATTAATTCTTTCAAAAAACCTGATATTATTGAAATTGTAATTTCTTTATCATCAGTATTATCAGGTAAAACTTTTGATAAAGTATTTCTGATATTTTTTTTGAATTTAAAATAAAGTGTTTCAAATTTCTTGCCACTACTTATAGCTTCGAAAATAAAAACTTTCGAGAGCATTTTGTATTGATAAATTCTTTTTATGAATGATGTACAAATATCAAAAATGGTAGATTGCTTGTTTTCTATTAGTAAGTTCATTTGATGAAGTGTTTCTTTATGCAAATATTCTAAAAGCTCATATAAACAATCATCTTTGCTATTAAAATAGAGATAGAAGGTGCCTTGGGCAACACCAGCTTCTGCAACAATATCAGATACTTTTGTTTTCCAAAACCCATTTTTTGCAAAGGTTTTTATTGCAGCATCAAAAATTTTTTGTTTAGTGTTTTTGTTCGACTGACTCATCAGTCATAAAGTAAGATAAAAATTATTTTTTGTCAACTTTTATTTTGATGGTTTTTTTCCATTTTTCCAGACGTATTAAATAAAGTTTTGTGAAAAAATAGATGATCCAGTTATTTTTGATTTTAAATTTTTATAAAAGATGTATAGTATTTAGTTGAGTATTTTTTGGGTGGGAGATAATACAGGTGATAATTAATATTTATTTATTAATAATAATATTTTTAATAATATTTGTTATCCTAATTTTTAATTTTTACAAGGTTAAAAGAGAAAAAAAGTCGTTACAAAAGTTAATTGAAGAGAAAAAAAAATTAGAAGAATTTATGTTAAATTTAATTCCTAAACCTATTTTTATTGTAGATATTACTGGGAAATATTTGAATATAAATAAACAGTTTGAAGATTATTTCTGTGTTAAAAGAGAGAATCTAATTGGTAAAGATATAAAATCTGTTGATATAAGAGAGCTGGATAAGTTAGGTAAAATTATAGATTTAGAATTAAAAGGAGCTAGAAAGTATGGCTTGAGTGCTGTTACTTCAAAACCTTTAGAAATTTCATTAAGATCACAACTTTTTGATGTAAAACGTATAAAAATTTCTAAATCGTTTTTTGTTAACGATAAAGGTAAAATTGGAGGATTTGTTGGAATTATTGATGATGTTACCGAGCAAGAAAAAAAGATAAGTGATTTAATGAAAAAGGCTATTTTAGATGAATTAACAATGGCATATAACAGAAGGTATTTTAATTTAGTTGTTAATGAGGAAATTGAGAGAGCCAAAAGATATCGACAAAAACTGGGTTTAATAATTTTTGATATAGATTTTTTTAAAAAAATAAATGATACCTTTGGGCATCAAGCAGGTGATTATGTTTTGAAAAAATTATCAAATATTATAAAGAAAAACATTAGAACGACAGATATCTTATTTCGTGTAGGTGGAGAAGAATTTGCTATTCTACTACCAAACACTGACTTGGAAGCTGCTTGCAATGTTGCTGAAAAGTTGCGTAGAATAATAGAGAATATACAATTTGATACTGTTAAAAAAGTTACGATTAGTATGGGTGTTACAGAGTTAAAAGAAGGGGATGATATGGAATCTTTTTACGATAGATGTGATCAAGCATTGTATCAAGCAAAGGAAAATGGACGAAATCGCATCGAATCAAAATAAATAATCACATTATATTTTTTTGACTTAGCTGATGAAAAACAGTTAGCACTTTAAAAGTGCTAACTGTTTTTTATAAAACGGCTCCCTGGTTTTTCTAATGGTATTCCTTTTTTACATAAGGGACATTCGTTTGGAGCGTATGTTTTTACATTAACTGTAAGTAAGGGAAAAAAAGGGTATTCAAATTTGGCTTGTCCATTGCTTCTATCAATGAGACTAGTGATTGCTACAACATTTCCACCATGTTTTTTTACTGCCTCAATACATTCTTTTGTGGATTTCCCTGTGGTGACAACATCTTCAGCTATAAGGATTTTTTCATCAGAGTCTATTGTAAAACCTCTTCTTAAAGTCATTGTACCATCAACTCTTTCTGTAAAAATCGCACGTTTCTTCAAAAGTCTTGCCAGTTCGTAACCAAATCTTATTCCTCCAATAGCAGGACTTACAATTGTTGTAAATTTTAAATGGTAAATTTCTTTAACAAGCTCATTTATAATTTCTTCAGCTATAACTGGATATTGCATTACAAGTGCTGATTGTAAATAAGTATCACTATGAAGACCTGAAGAAAGAAGAAAATGGCCTTTTAAAAGTGCGTTATGTTTTTTGTAAATTTCAAGAATTTCATTTTTATCCATATATTTCCTCCTTAAAAATCATTGCTGCTTTTTTAGGATCTTCTGCTTGTGTAATTGGTCTGCCGATTACAATATAATCTGTGCCCATAATTTTGGCATCTTTAGGTGTTACTACTCGCTTTTGGTCATTTATTTTATTTGAAGCAAGACGTATTCCTGGAGTAACTGTTAAAAAGTTATTACCCAATTGTTTTTTTATGATGGGAGTTTCTTTTGCAGAGGATACCACACCGTCGAGCCCAGCCATTTTTCCTATATTTGCAAGATGTAATACATATTCAGTTTCACTGTTAAACGTTATATTGAACTCTTTAAAATAGCTTTTATCTAGTGAAGTAAGTAAGGTTACACCAAGGATGATTACTGAACTATTGATTTCTTTAACAGAAGACACAGTTTCCGAGATCATTTCTTTACCACCTTGAATATGTATGTTGAACATATCAATGTTTAACTTAGCAGCTGCAATACTAGCTTTTTTCACTGTATTTGGAATATCATGGAACTTAAGATCTAAAAAAACTTTTTTGTTTTTATTTTTTAAATAATCAATAATACTGTGACCTATAGAAATGAAGGCTTCTAACCCTACTTTGTAGAAAGTTATTTCATCTTCTAATTGGTTAATGATTGATTTCGCTTGATCAAAATTTGCGAAATCGAGTGCAACAATTATTTCAGGCTTCAAATTACCCTCCTTTGTATTCATTTCATATAACCTTAAATGTGTAAATTTTTATTTTATAAATCTACAATATGTGCATCCTGAAATTTTATAATTTGAGAAGCTTTGAATTTTTTTTATAAAAAAAAGCGGGTATAAAACCCGCTTTTTATTCATTTTCTTCAGAACATTCAAGCTTTGTAGCAAGTTGTTTATAAATGCTGTATCTTCTTTTAATACTTTCATTAAGAGTATCTGCAAGCATTTTGGCTCTTTCTGGGAACATTTTTGCCACGGCTCTGAATCTGTTTTCCGTTTTCATGTAGTCATAAATAGAGGCTTTAAGATCTTTAGTATCAAATTGAAGAGGATTTTTACCTTCAATGCTAAGTCTGGGATCAAACCTGTAAAGTAACCAGTATCCTGAATTTACGGCAAGTTTTTGTTGTTCTACACCTTTACTCATGTCAATACCGTGGGCTATGCAGTGAGAATTAGCAATTATAAGTGATGGACCATCGTAACTTTCTGCCTCAATGAATGCTTTTACACACTGAGCTGGATTAGCAAGAGAAACCTGAGCTACATACACATGACCATAACTCATAGCCATCATACCAAGATCTTTTTTGAAATCAGATTTACCGTTGTATGCAAATTTTGCAAAAGCACCAGTATTAGTAGCTTTTGATGACTGTCCACCTGTATTTGAATATACTTCGGTATCAAGTACTAGTATATTAACGTTGTATTTTTGAGCGAGTACGTGATCAAGACCACCGTAACCAATATCATAAGCCCATCCGTCACCACCAAGTATCCATATTGATTTTTTAATAAGGTAATCTGCAACATCATAGAGCAGTTTAGCTTTGGGATCATCAAGTTTAGATAATATATCTTTGAGTTTTGCAACTTTTTCTCTTTGTTTTTCTATACCCAATTGATTAGATTGATCAGCATTAAGGATTTCATCTGCAAGTTCAGCACCCACTTTATCTTTAAGTTCAGTTAATAATTCTATAGCTTGTTCTTTAAATTTTTCTGTGGCAAGACGCATACCAAGGCCAAATTCAGCATTATCTTCAAAGAGAGAATTTGACCATGCAGGACCCCTGCCGTCAGTTCTTGTTGTATAAGGGGTCGTTGGTAGGTTACCACCATAGATAGATGAACAACCTGTAGCATTTGCAATAATAGCTCTATCACCAAAAAGATGGCAAAGAAGTCTTACATATGGAGTTTCACCGCAACCGGCACAAGCACCAGAAAATTCAAAAAGATGAGGTGATAGTTGGCTACCTTTTAGCGTAGCTTTGTTATATTTGGAGTAATCAAGATCAGGGATTGAAAGGAAGTATTTAAAATTTTCTGCCTCTTGTTCTCTCAGTGGTGGTTGCAATTCCATGTTGATTGCTTTTTTTGTAGGATCTGTTTTACTTTTAGCAGGACAATTATAAACACAAGCACCGCAACCTGTACAATCTTCTGGAGCAACTTGAAGTGAAAATTTCATTCCTGCAAATTCCTTACCTTTTGCATCAGCTGATTTGAAAGTTTTTGGTGCATTTTCAAGATATTTTGGATCGTAGATTTTCATTCTTATTGTTGCATGAGGGCAAACAAAAGAGCATATACCACATTGAATACATACTTCTGGATCCCAAACAGGTATTTTTAATGCAATGTTTCTTTTTTCATACTTTGATGTTCCAGTTGGGTATGTACCATCATCTGGTAGCCAAGACACAGGGATGTTGTCTCCTTCCATAGCAATCATTTTACTTATTGCCTTTTTAACAAATTCTGGAGCATCTGGGTCGTCAATGTATTTATGCATTTTTACGTCTGATGTGACAGATTTTGGGTAATCCACTTCGTATACTTCATTCATTCCTGCATCTACTGCTTTCATATTCATGTTAACAACTTCATCGCCATATTTTCCGTAGGTTTTTTTGATAGCATCTTTAATTGCATCTACAGCTTTTTCGAATGGGATAATATTTGATATTTTGAAAAATGCGGTTTGTAAAATTACATTAATTCTTGGTCCTAAACCTATTTTTTCTGCTATTTTATTTGCATTGATTACGTAAAATTTTGCCTCTTTCTCAATAAGTTGTTTTTGAACGTCAGCAGGTAGTTTGTCCCATATTTCATCTTTAGAATAGATACTATTAAGTAAGAAAATACCACCTTTTTTGAGTGGTTTTAAAATTTCGTATTGCTCAAGAAAAGAGAAGTTGTGGCAAGCAATGAAATCTGCTTTTTGAATTAAATAAGAGCTTCTGATTGGCTTATTGCCAAATCTAACATGAGATACTGTCATAGAACCAGATTTTTTTGAGTCGTAAACGAAATATGCCTGAACAAAATTATCTGTCAAATCACCAATAATTTTAGCGGAGTTTTTATTGGCACCTACTGTACCATCAGAACCGAGGCCAAAGAACATTCCATTAAATATATCATCTTGAGGTGTGAGCCACTCTGGATCATAGTCGAGACTTTTATTTGTTACATCGTCCTTTATACCGACAGAGAAATTGTTGATTGGTTCTTCTTTATCAAGATTGTCATAAACAGCTTTAACCATTGCTGGTGTAAAATCTTTTGAACCAAGACCGTACCTTCCTCCAACGATAACTGGATATTTATCAAAATTGATCATTTTTTTCTGCATTGCTTCCCCTATTGCAGTTCTAATATCAAGGTAAAGTGGCTCGCCTAAAGAACCAGGTTCTTTTGTTCTATCAAGAACAGCAATTTTTTTAACAGTTTTTGGAAGTGAGTTAATAAAAGCTTCTAATGGGAATGGCCTGAAAAGTCGAATTTTTAAAACACCAACTTTTTCACCTAAAGAATTTAGGTATTCTACAGTTTCATGAACTACATCAGCACCTGAACCCATAATTACTACGACTTTTTCAGCATCAGGAGCGCCTACGTAGTCTACAAGATTGTATCTTCTGCCGGTAAGTTCGAAAAATTTATCCATTTGTTTTTGAACTATGGTTGGAACATTGTCGTAATATTTATTTACTGCTTCACGGCTTTGGAAGAAGACATCAGGATTTTGGGATGTTCCTTTAATGGATGGTTTTTCAGGATTTAAAGCCCTCGCTTTATGTTTTCTAATAAGTTCATCGTCAATCATTGCTCTCATATCATCAAAAGTGAGTTCTTCTACTTTTTGTATTTCATGGGATGTTCTGAAACCATCAAAAAAATGTAAAAATGGAACTCTTGATTCAAGGGTTGATGCTTGGGCAATTAGAGCAAAATCCATAACTTCTTGAGGATTGTTAGATGCAAGCAGTGCCCATCCTGTTTGTCTACATGCCATTACGTCAGAGTGATCTCCAAAAATTGAAAGCGCGTGAGTAGCTACAGCTCTTGCACTGACGTGAAAAACAGTAGGGGTTAGTTCGCCAGCAATTTTATACATATTTGGTATCATAAGTAGCAATCCTTGAGATGCAGTGAAAGTTGTTGTAAGGGCTCCTGCAGATAAAGACCCGTGGCAGGCTCCTGCTGCACCACCTTCTGATTGCATTTCTATCACTTTTGGAATTGTTCCCCATATATTTTTTTCACCTTTAGCGCTTTTTTCATCAGCTAATTCTCCCATTACTGAAGAAGGAGTGATAGGATAAATTGCAATTACTTCATTTGTAGCATGTGCCACATATGCTGCAGCGGTATTACCATCGACATTGACATACCTTCTTTTAGACATTAAAACCTCCTATTTAAAATTTATCAAAGGTAAAATTATATAGCATTTTATCAAAATTCAGTCAAACAATTTTCGTTATTTTTAAAGTATTTTAGAGTCACTAAATTTTTAAAACAATGTTAAAGTAAGGTTATGTTTTTTTGTAAAAGTGCTTGAAAATATTTTTTAATAATGATATAGGTTTGTCGAAACTGTAAAATGTAAAGCGATATTAAACAATGCGGAGGAAATGATGGAAAAATTCAATTTTATTAAACAGACTATTGGAGAATATTTAAAACACATTGCTGATAAATATCCTGACAATGAAGCTGTTATATACCCGTTTAGAGGAATTAGGTTAACATATAAAGAACTTGATTTGTTAACTGATAAGCTTGCGTATGCTCTTTTAAAACTCGGAGTTAAAAAGGGAGATCATGTTGCGATTTGGGCACATAACGTACCTGAGTGGATTTATCTTTTATTTGCTACTGCTAAAATTGGCGCTGTTTTAGTAACGGTGAATACTATGTACAGAGAGAGAGAGCTTGAGTATCTTTTAAAGCAGTCTGATACTAAATACTTATTTTTGGTTGAGAGATATAGAACAATTGATTACGCTAAAACACTTTATAATATATATCCAGAGCTTGCTGAAGGTAGAAAATCTGAGAAATTTCCTTTGTTAGAAAAGGTTGTGATGATTGATGATAAGGATTTTTCTGGAATGATTAATTTTGATGAGCTTTATAAAATAGGTGATTCTTTTGATAAAGAAGAATTAGAAAAAGTTATGAGTAGTTTGGAGTATAATGATGTTATTAACATGCAGTATACTTCTGGGACTACTGGGTTTCCAAAAGGAGTTATGCTTACTCACTATAATATACTAAACAATGCTTATGCAATAGGTATGATTATGAAGTTTACAGATAAGGATAGATTATGTATTCCTGTTCCTTTTTTCCATTGTTTTGGTCTAGTGTTAAGTATTCTTGTATGTCTAACACATGGTGCAACGATGGTGCCGGTTGAATATTTTAACCCAATTGAAGTTTTAAAGACTGTTGAAAAAGAGAAGTGTACAGCTTTACATGGTGTACCCACTATGTTTATATCAGAGTTACAAGTTTTAGAATATGAAAATTTTGATATTGGATCTCTTAGAACTGGGATTATGGCTGGTTCTCCCTGTCCAGTAGAGGTAATGAAAAAAGTTATGGATAAAATGAATATGAAAGAAATTACTATAGTCTATGGCCAAACTGAAGCTTCACCAGGTATTACTCAAACTAGAGTGAATGATAATATAGAAAAACGAGTTTCTACAGTTGGTAGAGAATTGCCTGGAGTAGAGGTGAAAATTATTGATCCGTCAACTGGTAAAGAGTGTCCACCAAATGTGGCTGGAGAATTATGTGCAAGAGGTTATAATGTTATGAAAGGTTATTATAAGATGGAAGAAGCAACAAAACAGGCTATTGATAGTGATGGATGGTTGCATACGGGAGATTTGGCTTTAAAAACTGAGGATGGTTATTATGTAATAACTGGTAGAATTAAAGATATGATTATTCGGGGTGGTGAGAATATTTATCCTAAAGAGATTGAAGACTTTTTATATACTTACGAGGTTATCGAAGATGTTCAAATCGTAGGTGTACCGGATAAAAAGTATGGTGAAGAAGTTATGGCTTTTATAAAGATTAAAGAAAAATATCGTGGTAAAATAACTTCTGAAGATATTAAGGAGTTTTGTAAAGGGAAAATTGCTGATTATAAAATTCCTAAATATATTGAATTTGTGGATGAATATCCAATGACAGCTAGTGGAAAAATACAAAAATTTAAATTGAGGGAAATGGGGGCAAAAAAATTACAACTTGTATAAAAGAAGTATTCTTTTTCAATTGGTTGCCCACTTTTCAGTGGCAACCAATTTTATAATTAATAAATTAATATTTATGAATTCAAATAATGTTAATATTTTCCACAAACACAATTAAACAAAGTTTTGCAAAAAAATATGGGGTGACTCCAGTTACAATATTTTGTTGACAAAAATTATTTAAATACTAATATCCGCATCATGCGTAATTTAAAGCTGAGCCCTTGGTCGTATTTAATATTAACTTTTGCAATTCTTATTATCGCAGGTTCTTTTTTCTTGATGATACCTGGGGCATACTCAAAAGGCAATTTGTCATATTTGGATGCTCTTTTTACTTCGACATCTGCTGTTTGTGTAACGGGTTTAATTGTGACGAATACATCAAACTTTACTCTTTTTGGACAGATCATAATTTTAATATTAATTCAACTTGGTGCTATTGGTATTATGACTCTTACATCTTCATTATATATCTTTTTAAGAGGAGAACTTGATTTGAGTCAACGAATTATGGTGGCTAAGATTACAGATGTTTTTGGCTTGCATGAAGTAGAAAGTATTTTGATATATATTATAAAATATACTTTTGTTTTTGAACTAATTGGAGCAATTTTTCTGAGTATAGGATTTTATATTTCTCACTATTCTTTAGGTGATGCTATTTATTACGGGGTTTTTCATTCAATTTCTGCTTTTTGTAATGCTGGTTTTTCCACTTTTGATCAGAGTTTGATTGGAACCAATCTGATAGTGAAATTAACTATAACTAGTTTGATAGTTTTAGGTGGTATAGGATATTATGTTATATATGATTTAAATAAATACTTTAAGCTTAAAAGCAGGTTAAAACTTCATACTAAAGTGGTACTTTTAACTACTTTTACATTAATCATAATGGGGGTGATGATATTTTCTGTAGTTGAAAAAGAGATGAATGTGATTGATGGTCTTTTTCAGTCTGTTACAGCAAGGACTGCTGGATTTAACACCATTGATTTAACATCCTTACACAATATAAGTAAATTTACTTTGATAATATTAATGCTAATTGGTGCATCTCCTGGTTCAACTGGCGGTGGTGTTAAAACAACAACATTTTTTATTACAATTTCTTCAATTACAAAAGTATTACGAGGTGAAAATAAGATAGTCGTCTTTAAGAGACAAATACCTTATCAAACAATTTTGAGGGCATTTGCACTTATATTTTTATACTTGTTTGTGGATGTTACAGCTACCTTAATTTTGTTGTATATTTACGATTACAATTTTTTAGAAATGTTGTTTGAGGTAACATCTGCTTTGAGTACAGTTGGTTTGAGTCTTGGAATTACCACTAAATTAACAGCTGCAGGTAAATTGGTTATTATTCTATGTATGTTTTTAGGAAGGGTTGGACCAGCCGCTTTAGTTATGGCTATGCTAGGAAGAGAAAAGAAAAGGGCTGTTCAATACCCTGAAGAAAAAGTGGTGTTGGGGTGATATATGTTTGAAAAAAGTAGAGATGTCTTAGTTATTGGGCTTGGAATATTTGGTTTTGAGGTTGCAGTAGGTTTAGCAAGAGAAGGTATAAATGTTTTAGCTGTAGATAAGAATACTAAGATTATTAATCAAATAAAGGATATAGTTACTGATGCTCTTGTAGCTGATGCTACAAATGAAGAGGCTTTAAAAGAGTTATCGGTGGACAAATATGATGCTGTAATTTTAGGAATGAGTAGTAGCTTTGAGAGTTTGATTTTATGTATTACATACTTAAAAAAATTAGGGGCAAAATATATAATCGCAAAAGCTAGTACTACAATTCAGAAAGAAATTTTGATAAAGATAGGTGCTGATAAAGTTATTTTACCTGAAAAAGAGATTGCTCTAAAGTTGGCTGAAAAAATTGCAAGACCTAATATAATTGATTTTTTTGAATTGAGTGGTGATGCTGCTGTTGCAACAGTAAAAGTACCTTCAAAGTTTTTTGACAAATCTTTGATGGAAATAGATTTAAGAAAGAAATATAATATTACAGCTATTATTTTAATTAGAGATGGGAATGCTAGACTAATAAGAGATGCTAGTGTTAAACTTATAGAGAACGACGAGCTTGTTGTGGCTGGGGAAGAAGATAATATAAAAAAAGTGTTTAGTGATTAAGAATTTTTGATGAGTTTAAATTAAAAAAGGGGATACCCCCTTTTTTAGCCTTCAATTACCTTTAGAGCAAATTCACGTCCCCATTCTTTAGCATTTTTTAATTCTTCTTCTGATGGGGTCATTTTTACTTTAAATGCTGGAAGTGGTAATTTCATTCTCATAGTTTTCAATATATCTTCAGTCATTTTAATACCTTCACCGCTCCAACCATAAGAACCAAAAGCTCCCGCTTTTCTGTTTGCTACGTTTAGTACAACTAGATTTGCAAATAGAGTAAAAATCGGTTTTGCAGCTTTTGCATTCAAAGTAGGTGAGCCTATAAGCAATCCATGAGATAATTCTATCTCATCGATAATATCATTCATGTTATCTAGTGCAGCATCAAACATCTTTACTGCTAAACCAGTTTCTTCAATACCTTCTTTAATTTTATCTGCTAACATTTTTGTGTTACCATAAGCAGTTCCATAAACGATAGTAATTTGTTTGTTTGGATTGTTGAGATAATATCTATTAGCTTGTTCTTTATAGAAATTAATATAATATTCTATGTTTTCTCTCAAAATAGGTCCATGTGAAGGACAAACTATTTCAATTTCTAAACTGTCAATTTTTTTAAGGGCATTTAAGATATGCTCTTTATAAGGTCTCATTATCATGCTGTAATAAAATTTAAATGCAGTGATTGCTTCATCTTTATTTTCTAATGTATCATTAAAAATATTTTTATCACAATAATGAGCTCCAAGAAAATCGCAAGGGAATAAAATTTTATCTTCAACTAAATAGGTGAACATTGTATCAGGCCAATGAAGAAATGGTGTATGGAAAAACTTTAATGTTTTTCCTCCAAGATCTATAAAATCACCATCGCCTACAGCTTGGCCGTTATACTCTTTGTTAATAATGTTATCAACAAATGACTTAGCTGTTTTTGAGTAGATAACCTGAATATTAGGATTTTTTTCAACAATAGCAGGTAAGGCGCCTGAATGATCAGGTTCATTATGGTTTAAGATAATATAATCTATTTCTTCAATAGGACATATTTCTTCAATTGTTTTTATGTATTCATTTGTAAAAATTTTTTTATTTGCTTCTATTAAAGCTTTTTTTTCTGTACCTATAACCAGATAGCTATTATAAGTAGTCCCATGTTCGGTAGGTATAACAATATCGAAAATTTCTAAATCAGGATCAAACACACCAACCCAATAAATATTTTTTTTTATTTTAACAGCACCCATGTATTATCCTCCTTTATATGAAAAAAAGGCTATCAGATGATAGCCTTTTAGTCTTGAGGCTCAAATGCTTCTTTACTTGCACCACATTCAGGACACACCCAGTCATCTGGAATATTCTCAAATTCAGTACCTGCTTCTACTCCATTGTCAGGATCACCTACTTCAGGATCATAAATCCAGCCACATACAGTACATATATACTTTTTCATAAGCACCTCCTTGCTCTAATTTATAATAATTATAAAAAACGAAATGTCAAATACTTTTTATGTCAACTTTGTCGATTTTGATTGCTAGCTTTTTTAATAGTCTTTTTCTTAGAATACCAATGACTTGAGAATAATCTCTATCATTAAGTGGAATTTGTCCTCCAGCAGATTTTATATGTCCACCGCCAGTACCTAAATTTCTTACAATTTGTAAAGCAATACTTCCTACTTTTCTTTTTGAAGATTTGCAGCGAAGAGAAAAATAACATATATTATCTATCCTACCAATTACAAAAGACCATTTAATATCTCTCATTCTTAGTAGAAAATCTGATGTCTCCGCAATCAAGTCTGCATTTCTTACTTCTTCTAAATTACAAAAAATTAAATCATCAATTATTTCACTTTGTTCGATAGCTTTTTTTAAATTTTTGAAATAATATTTTGGTAATTCAGGTGATTCAATTTTAGAGAGTTTCTTCAATGAAATTTTTGGTAATAAAAAACTCATCATTTCTAAATCTGTTTTTGAATTACTTCTTGCTGAACCTATGGTATCAGTTTTTATCCCATAATAAAGTGCTGTTGCAACATATCTATCAGGTTCTAAACCAAGTTGCCTCATATATTGAGTGATAATTGTTGAAGTTGATCCAGCTTCTTGCTTAACGTCATAAATTTTAGCTTTTGTAGTTGCTTTTCTAAAATTATGATGGTCTATTACTATTTGTGGGAAAAAACCTTTCGGAATATAAACATTTCCTGCAGTAGGTTGTGAATCAACAAGTACTAATATTTCATATCTTGAAAAGTTAAGCTTTTTGGAAAGATGCATTTCTATTTTACATTCTTTGACAAGTTCTCTGTTTTCAGCTCTACCAATCAACCCTTCATAAGCAATTGTACATCTTTTTTTGTATATACTATGAAAAATAAATTTCAAACCATAAGCAGACGCAATGGTGTCAGGATCTGGATTGTTGTGTGTTAAAATTAGAATTTTTCGAGCTGGTTTTATTAGTTCTAAAATTTCATCAATCATTTCGAAAAGTCTATTATAATTTCTCCGTTGCCAAAATTAATAATATTGTACTTGTAATTTTTTTGCAATAATTTTAATTTTTTCTCCAAATTATCGACAGGTAAAAGAGATATTATATCAAAAACTGCCTCATTTAGTGAAAACGATTTCATTTTATATTTTTCTATATAGTGTTTATTGTCAAGTACTTTCAATAATTTTAGGATTATACTTAAATTGTTAAAATTGATGAAAGTTAGGGTTAATTCATTTTTCGAAATATTTATTTTAGGTAATTCAATATAGTTGTTCTTTATATACTCAACAGCTTTATTAATTGAGGATAATATGGAGTTGGAAATACAATCATTTTTGCTAATAATAGAAGATTTGGTAGAGACAACTTTAAATATTTTAAATTTTTTTTCTTTGGTGAATGTTTCTGTTATGAGTTCTGTTTTACAAGAGTAAGGGATTTCTCCAGATTCTGAAATAATATTTGTTTTAAATATTATTAAATATTTGGCGCTGCTTTTTGCAAATTCGTTTAATAAATCATCGTAGGAAGGATTTTGAGGTAGGTTGAATAAAAAATCATCTTCATTTTTCAATGAAAGATTATATTTTCCAAATATATTGGCAATGTTTTTATCGTTATTTAAATTTGACATATTAACAATATAGTAAATTACGGATTGTTTGAGATTGTTGAAAAACAGGGGAAGATCATCAACAGTAATTTCGTCTACGTTTACTAAAAGATGATAATAAACAGTATAATCTTTAATATATCTATTAAGAATCTTATATGATTTGACAAACCTGATAAAGTCTTTTGTTATTTCAGGTATTTTATCTTTATTAGTAGTCACTTTTTCAAAATGCTTTTTAATAGCGTTTAGCAGTGCGTTTGTTAGGGCACTTTTATCCGCTTTTTTAAGATTATTATTTTCTATTACAGAAGTACCAAAGCTATCGTACTGAATAGCATAAGTTATACTATAACTAATGAGTAGAATTGCTAATAAAATAAGCAAATGTTTTTTCAATGGCATCCTCTAATAATGTATAATTTTTCCATCCAAGTATTTTAAAAGCTTTATCCATTGAAATAGATGAATTATATTTTTTGTCAACTCGATAATTTATTTCTTTATCATAAACTCTGTTGAATTTATGTTTGGCAATGGTTATTGCAATTTCGATAAAATCATTAATAGAGATATTTTCTCCACCTAAATTGAATATATTAAATTTTCCTCTAATTTTTAACCCATGTTCAAGACCATATATTAAATCTTCGTAGAAAATTACGTTTATTATTGAATTTTTTGAAATAGTTAGAGTAATTGGATAATTGAAAAAAATGTTTTTTAAAATAGTTGTAGGGATGTTTTTGTGTTGACAACCAGGTCCAAAGTAATTGGAAATTCTGAAAGTTGTGAGAGGTAAATTATGATCAAAGTGCAAAGATTGTAAAATTAATTCATTTGCAGCATGGACACTTCCTTTTAAGGTTGATGGCATCAACTTGCTTTCTTCATCAAATTGTTTCTCCGTATCAAGATATCCGTAAACATCTGTAGAACTTATATAAACAAAGTTCTTATTATTTAAAGATTGCCAGTTTTTGATGGCAGCGATTGCAAGATTTATAGGTAAGTAAATGTTGTTTAAAGGCGTTTTTGATGAAGATATGTCTAATATGTTTATATCACTATTAAAAGCAAATGCATAAATTACATCTATATTACCAAATGAAAAGTGACTAAACATGCCTTTATGTTCATTTAGGATTTTATTAATAAATGATTTGTCTTTTAAATCTCCCTTTATATATAGTATATTGCTAACGTTATTAAATCGTTGTTTATTGTTAATATATTTTTCATCGTTTTCATTATCTACTGCAATTATCTTATACATAGGAAAATTATTAGCAAGAAAGATAGAGAAATTATTTCCTAAAAATCCTAATGCACCACTTATCAGTATATTTTTCATCTTTTAAAAATTTCCCTAGATGTATCTCCAATTCCTTTAAAGGATATTAATAAATAAAAAATATGTTCATATTTACTAGATATTGAATCAGAATTTATATTTGTATTTAGTTTTTTATGATATTGTAAACCTAGACTCCAACAGTCAGAATTGTAAACTCCTGTTACTATAAATTCATTTGTTTTTAAAGAATCATTTGATAAATATGTTAATTTTTTTCTAAATCCAGATTTTTTCAGTGAAACTGACATTTTTAATTTTTTATAAGTATATCCAATGCTGTTTGTCCAGGATGTGTTTTCATCGTATGTAATATTTTTATTGAAGATAAGTTCAGTTGACATAAAAAAATTGTTATAAATGAATCTTATATAGTCTTTATTATAAAAGGGTTCCTTTTTATAAAAATCATAATCGGCGTTTTTGTAAATTTTTATAAAATTTTTGTAGTTAAATTCTAATTTATAGCTTAATGGCTCAAGTCTTTCGTTATTTTTTGCTACATTATAATTTTCATTAATTTCCATTTTTAAATTCCAGTTTTTAGATTTAAAATAATGTGTCATTGTATATTTATAAATATTTTCTTCATAAATTTTATCATCTTCAATGACCAAAGGGATAGTAGATTGATCTAAAAATGGAGTTTGAATATACTCCAAGCTGTTATATATGGAATGTTTGAATGTTTTATAATTTTTGTATATTTCATTTAATTCAAATTTTAACTTATAAGTGTATATGAATCTTTCAATACTGTTATTATTGGTACGAATGTTTAAAAATATGTTTTCATTATCATCTTTACCTCTAAAATTGAAATCTGCATCATACCATCTAGTATAATATTGAGTATATTTAGGAGTAAATGTTCCAATTTTAACGTTAATCGGCTTATATAAATTTATTTTAAAGTGTTCCCTTTTCAAGTTAGTAGAAGTGATATATATATTATTGTTTATTTTATTTGTTATTGTAGTGGATTTTAAACTATTAAAATCAGCATAATAATCTATTTTTAGGTATTTTGTATCTAAGTTGTTTTTTTCAAAAATGATTTGTGGTTTTCTATACAAATGTTCTTTGGTGTACCCATTGAATATGTCTGAAAATTTCATGTCATCTTTGTACACCAGCGAAATATCAGAATATTTGGTATGTAAAATCAATCTAAAATCTGCAATAAATTTATTATCTTTATTTTCTTTAATTTCTTTATTTAATGATAAGGTTTCAAAATCACTTATATATTGAAAATCACTTACGTAATCCAGATTGACCCTTAATTCCAGGTTTTTCAGTAGAAATATATTTGTATTACTAAAAAGTCTCCAACGTTTGTTGTCAATGAAAACAATATCATTATCTTTTATATATTCTCCATAAAAATAGAATTTTTCAAAATCAGATTTTTGGTATCGTAATTCAAGATTGTATAATAGCCCCTTTTTTTGGAAATAACTGACTCCAATAGTGGCATCTTTATCAACATCTATGTTCCAAAAATATTTTGGTGTAATGAAAAAACCTGTATTGGAACTTACTCCAATATCAGGTACTAGAAATCCTGATTCACGTTTTTCTTTTATAGGCCATACAAAATAAGGGATGTACAACAGTGGTACACCTTTTATGTTTGCTGTGGCTGATTTACTATAGAAGTATTCACCGTAATCAATTTTGGCTGATTTACTTTTAAATGACCAATCTGGATTTTCATCTTTGCATGTTGTTATTTCAGCTTCAAATAACTTAAAACTTTTGTCTCCAACTTTTTCAATGGTTAATGCATTGAAATAATGATAAGGAGCATAAAAACCTTTGGCTTTTTTAATTACCCCTTTTTGGTTAGCGAGATTTAGTTTTAGATACTTTGCTGCAAAAAAATTACCATTGTCATCCTTAAATGTAATATTGTCGAAAGCTTCAATTTCGTTTTTATCTTTTCTGTATATAATTTTATTAGCTGTAACTAATACTCCCTGATATATTAAAATTACATCTCCTTCAGCAACGGCGGTATTTTTATTGATAGTAGTAACATTGTTTGCTTCTAAAATTACGTTATCTTTTGAAAAAACCGGATTAATAGTAAGAAAAAACAAAATGTATAAAATCAGCAGTTTTAAAAAGCCGTTCATCATTTAAATATCTCAAAAACCTTTTAGAATCTTTTTAACCTCAGCGCATAGGTAAAGTGAACCACAAACCAGTATATCAGTATTTTTTGATAACTCAACTGCTTTTCTTAGAGCAATTTTTAGATTAGATTCCTTAGTTATGTTTTTTGCGGATATTTCTAATTCATTTACCTTGATTGATCTGACATTATTTGGGATCTCGGTTAATATTAAATTTGTTGATTTTGTAGATAATAAGTTTATGATTTTTTGATAATTTCTATCTTTTGTGGAAGAAAAAATTACGACTGGTTTTTGTTTAAAGTTTTTTAGAATCTCTAATATTCCATTAATGTTATGAGCACCATCTATAATTATGTTGTCATATCTTTCAAACCTACAAGGGGGAAGGTTGATTTTTTCAATAGTTGTAGCAGTTTTAAAAAAATCTAAAATTACTTTTGCTAGGGCTGCATTTTTATAATAAGGTGTTGGAAAATGATTTTTAAGTTGTGTTATAATTTCCTTGCTAGGCGTAATAATATTTTTATTAGGGTAGATAGAATTTAAGGTTTTGATCACAGTTTTATTGTTTAAACCAAGAAATATAGGATTGTTATTTTTTACAATAGCTGCTTTTTCTCTTGTTATAGATTCTAATGTTTTTCCAAGAAATTGTTCATGATCAATCGATATGCTTGTAATTACTGGAATTTTATTTTCAAGGACGTTTGTAGCATCATATGTGCCACCCATACCTGTCTCTATAATTGAAAAATCTGGGGTAAACTTTTCAAAATATTTAAAGGCAATTAGTGTTATTGCTTCAAAATAGGTCAATTTGAACTCTTTTATAATTGAAAAGTAGGTTTTAAAGATATCGTTAAACATGTCTATACTAATTTGTTGTCTATTAAGTTTAATTCTTTCACAAATACTAAATAGGTGAGGTGAGGTAAAAAGTGCCACTTTATAACCAGAGTTTGTTAATGCTGATGATATAAAATGAGCGGTTGAGCCTTTCCCATTTGTTCCTGCAATATGGATAATATTACCTAGTTTTTTTTCATTGAAATTAGTATATTCTAAAGCTGCTTTTATTCTGTTTAAAGTTAGTTTTGCGCTGAGGTATTCATTTGCTGATGAAAAGAATTTTTCGAATTTCGTAATCAGCCGAAATACTCCAGTAGTTTTGCTACTGTATTTTTCCAGTCTTTTCTATGGATTACCATATCTACCATACCATGTTCTAATAGAAATTCGGAGCGCTGAAACCCTTCGGGCAGTTTTTGGCGAATAGTTTGTTCAATAACTCTTGGTCCTGCAAAGCCAATCAGTGCTTTAGGTTCAGCAATTATAACATCACCTAACATTGCATAACTAGCTGTAACGCCACCAGTAGTAGGGTCAGTTAATATAGAAATATGAGCTAAGCCTGCTTTTTCAAGTTTTTTAAGAGCAGCTGAAGTTTTTGCCATTTGCATAAGAGATAAAATACTTTCCTGCATTCTTGCTCCACCTGAACAACTAATTGTAATAACATGGTTTTTATTAATTATAGCTGATTCTATAAGTCTAGTGATTTTTTCCCCTACTACACTTCCCATTGAACCACCGAGGAAGGAAAATTCCATAGCACCTATGTGAACACTTTTACCATAAACAGTTCCGATACCACTGATAAATGCTTCATTTATACCAGTTTTTTTTACAGCTGATTTTAACCTGTCAGGATATTTTTTTGAATCTTTAAACCTTAAAGGATCTTTTGAAATTAAATTTGCGTCAATTTCTATAAAAGAACTTTCATCAATAATAATTTTGATTTTTTCATATGCGCTTATTCTGAAGTGATATTCACAATTTGGACAAGTATGGAGATGTCTTTCAATTTCTTTTTTATAATTAATTTCTCCGCATTCAGGGCACTTTATCCAAACATTTTCTTTTATTTCTTTTTTTTTGCCAAATGATTTAACTTTTTTTATTTTATCAAAAAGAAAATTTTTTAATCCCATTTCTTGTACCTCCGTTTGTCAAAGAAAACTAATTAGAGTATTTTAAACACTAAATCAATAATAAAATAGTGAAGTAGTATTCAGTTTGATTTTGTCAAGATTTTTTTATCCCTGGAGTTACCCGAAATTTGTTCTGCCATTTCATAAGATGATATGTGAAACATTTAAACTAATTTTTGTTTTAAAATGAAAAAAAATAAGAAAAAATCTAAAGAGTTTTTTGATTGTGTCGATAGATAAAACAAGACACGGAGGTTGGCCTAATGGATGCGCTAAGGATTGGCGGTATAATGAGTGGCCTTGATACTAACGGTATTGTAGATACTTTAGTTAAACAAGCTAGAATCCCTATTGAGAAACTTCAAGGACAATATGATTTAAAAACTTTGGAAAAAAATGTATATCAAGATATTAGTGCAGATTTAGTTAATTTAAAAACAGACTTACTGTCTTTAAAACTTCAATCTACCTATAAATCAATGATAGCTACTTCGTCAAACACTTCTGTATTGACAGCAACAGCTTCTTCTGTGGCATCGGTTGGTAGCCATACTATTAAAGTAAACAATCTTGCACAAAATGCATATTGGTATAGTAATTATACTTATGCTAAAATAGTGGAAAGTGGAGCTGGAGTTACCTCATTATCAGGAAAACCTGTGGAAAATATTGAAGGTTTACATAACGTTTCTATATCAAGTGATGGGACAAGATTTATTGCCCATGATTCAATACAGTTATTAAATCAGCCTTATGTGCAAAAAATTTCTGGTACTTCTATTTCAAACGTAGATGATTTTGGTGATTTGACAGTTGATGAATCAGGTACATTAGCTTTTACGTATAATTCGACTGTAATTAATGTACCTATAAATGCAGTTACTGGTGATAGCCTTAATAAGGTAGCTCAGCAGATTCAGGATGGTTTAAATAATGAAATAAATGTGATTGAAAACACAACTGATATTCAGTATGTCGCTGTAAAGGCTCAATTTGATGGAAGTAGCTGGTCTTTAGCTATTTATAAAACCCGTGTTACAGATTATAATTTAACAATTGATTCAAGTGTACCTTCTACTCTTATTACTGATTTAGGATTGAATACAACTACGATATCGAATGTGAATTCTATTGATAACTATATAGCTGCAGTAGATTTGGCTGCTTTAGAGTTAAAGATAAACGACCCTAATTATGGGTTGATTGGAGGGGTTACTTTAAACACAGGATCAGGGTTAACTGAAGGCAATTTGCAAATAGTGCAGGATGCTACGTTGAGTACTAATTATGCTACAAAGACAAAAATTTTTGGAAATACTGTTAGTAGTGGTAGCGGCCTGGATGTTACCACCATTGGTTTGCAGAATGCAGGTTTTTTGAAAACTGTTGATTCTAGCTTAAATGGTACTTTTACAATAAATGGTGTTAAAATTACTATTGAAGATTATACAGCGATTTCTGTGAATGATTTATTGGCTAAAATTAACAGTTCTGGTGCAGGTGTTACTGCATATTATGATAGTGGTAATGATAGAATAGTTCTTGAAGCAAATAAGACGGGTGGTGCCAATATAACTTTGGGTGATTTTTCTGATACAAGCAATATACTTACAGTTTTGAGATTATCAGTTGCTGAAGGTGCTACGATAAAATATGGTACAACAGATGGAAATATTGATCCCACCGCAAAACTTTCAGATAGTAATTTTAATACAGTTATTAGTAGTGGAATAATTACTATAAATGGTGTTTCTATATATGTTGATGCTCAGAATGATAGTTTAAATGATGTCTTTTATAAAATAAACAACTCTGGAGCTGGTGTTAGTATTAGTTATGACCAAGCATCAGATAAGGTTTTTATAAAATCTAATGATGTGGATAAAATTACTTTTGGTTCTATATATGATACGAGCAATCTATTAGAAGCTTTGAATCTTACTAACAATACTACTATGGAAAGAAGATTAGGTTTTGAAGGTAAATATTCATCTGTAACAGTGGATGGAATAAATTATATTAGGAAAACAAACAAAATTGATGATATAATACCAGGAGTTACTTTGAATCTGCAAAATGCATCAACAGAATCTGTTACTTTAAATGTGTCGGTAGATACAACTAAAGCAGTGGAAAGTTTAGCATCATTTATATCACATTATAATGCGCTAATAGAAAAACTAAATCCGCCTGAATTAGATGATGAAGATAAAAAATATTTAGAGCCTTTGTCTGATGATGATAAAGCAAAAATGAGTGATGAGGAGGTGAAACAATACGAAGAGAACTGGAAGAAATTTAACACATATGAAATAATAAGAAAAAGTTCGGAAATAAGAAGTTTAAAGTTAAATCTTAGGTCCAACCTCTTAAGTAAAATTGGTGGTTTAAATGGTAAATATAATTCATTGGTTGATATAGGTATTGATATTGCAGGTAATGGTAATATTGAAATTGAAAAAAAAGGTTATCTCTTAGTTGATAGTACTGATTACGATGAAATTAAAAAGAAACTTGAAGAGAACACAACATTTATTAATGCATTGACAAGTAATCCAGATGATATTTATAAGCTTTTTGCTGTGAATGAAAATGATATTCAAGGGTGGGCTAGGAAATATGAAAATATTATTAATCAGTATGTGTCTTTAAATGGGATTATAGATGTAAAGATAAGACCGTATGGAACAATTGATAGAGAGTTATATACTCTTGCAAAGCAAATCGATACTAAAGAGAGATATGTTGAATCTTATTTAAATAGGTTGTGGCAGAAATTTTCAAATATGGAGAAAGTAATTGCCGATTTGCAAGCTCAGGGTTCATATCTTCAACAATTAATTACACAAGCTTGATTAGGAGGTGTTATGAAAAACCCTATAAAGACTTACTTAAAAAATGAAATTGAAGGTGCAACAAAGGGTAAACTTGTATTGTTGCTATATGATGGGGCTATAAAGTATATGAAAATGGCCTGCAAGTATATAGATGAGAAAAATATTCCTGAAGCACACTCTAACATTATAAAAGCTGAAAATATTATTTATGAATTAATGTCAACACTAAATATGGAGGCAGGGGGAGAAATTGCAGAAAATTTATTAAGACTTTATGACTTCATGGTTTATCAGCTTGTTATGGCAAATAAAGATAAGGATAAATCGAAAATAGAGTCTGTTATAAAACTTATGTTTGTATTGAGAGAAGGGTGGAAACAGATAGTTGAGCAAGAAGAAAAAACGAAGTTGGATGAGAGGAAAGCAAAACAAATAAATATCTCAGGTTAGGTCTATGACAATTAATTTTGAAGGTAACATAATTAATTTTAGACAGAAAATTGAGGAACTAAGCAAGAAGAAGGGCTCTGGAGTAGAATCAAAGAGTGATGTTACTAAATCAGCATCAAAAAGTAATAGGAGAGAAATTGTTGATCTAGTAAAGATTAAAAATGAAAATTGGCTCGCTGCAAATATGGATATCAAAAATGAAGATGAAGCTGCTCGTCTTGTGAATGATTTACAAAACCTGTTTAACAAAGATGCTAGAAAAGCTCTTCTTGCTCATGATAATGCTAATGCTGATAAGGTGTTAAAGCTTTATCCTTTTGAGTAATATTTTGGAGCCCTCAAAGATTTGTTCTTGATATTATTTAAAAAATCGCTAGAGTATTTTTATGTCTTCTAGTTTTAAAATAGTTGCTGAAAAACTATTACTTTTCTTAAAAGAGCTTAATGAAATGGAAATAAATGATGAGTTCTTTTTGAAATTGAATATGTATGAAAACTTTTTAAAGCAGCTTTTACAGATTTCGGAGAAAATGGAAACGATCAGTGAAGGTGAAAAAGAAGTTTTAATTGAAATAAATGAAAAGAATAATTTATTATTGTCAAGATTAAAATCCGAAAAAGATAGCTTAAAAAACAATATATTAAGTGTTAATAAAAGAGCAAATTTTAAAAAGAAGTATTATAATTGAGGTTTAAAATAATGAATGAGAACAATAACAATATAAAAAAAAATCAATATTTAATAGATGATATAAAAGTTGGAGATACTTGGCGTATATTTAAGATTCTTTCTGAGTTTGTAGAAGGGTTTGAAAGATTATCAGGGATTGAGCCCGCTGTAAGTATATTTGGCTCTGCAAGGGTGAAAGAGGACCATAAAGATTATTGGAGAGCAAGAGAGTTAGGAAGGTTGCTTGCAAAAGAGGGGATTACTGTTTTAACAGGTGGTGGACCTGGAATTATGGAAGCTGCAAATAGGGGAGCTGCGGAGTCTGGTGGGAGTTCTATTGGTTTAAATATAGAGTTGCCTTTTGAGCAGAAGCCTAATCCTTATGCAAATAAGGTGATAACATTCAATTACTTTTTTGTAAGGAAAGTTATGCTAGTAAAATATGCGAGTGCTTTTGTTATATTTCCAGGTGGTTTTGGTACTATGGATGAGTTTTTTGAAGCATTGACTTTAATTCAAACGAGGAAGATTTTACCTTTTCCTCTAATTCTTGTAGATAGTGATTTTTGGGCTGGATTATTGAATTGGATAAAAGGTAGAGTGTTAGCTGAAAGGTTTATTTCTGAAAAAGATGTGGACCTTATTCAGGTAAAAGATGATGTACACGAAGTGGTTAATACAATAAAAACTTTTTTATCTATGTTTTAATCTTTAATTATTAAAATAGTTGATTTATTTTCAAAAGAATATATAAATAACCGTTATGTTTTATGTGGACTTACATACTCATACTACCTTTAGCGATGGTGTATTAATTCCTGCTGAGTTGGTTCGTAGAGCTAAAGTGTTAGGATATTCTGGTATAGCAATTACAGATCATGCTGATTCATCTAATTATATGTTGATAATTGAAAACTTACTAAGATTTAAGGATCATATTAATAGTAGTAGTAAATTTAAGGTTATAGTGGGGGTGGAATTAACTCATGTTTTACCATCCCAGATTGAAAAACTTACCTTTTTGAGTAGAAAAGCAGGTGCTGATATAGTGCTTGTTCATGGTGAAACTATTGTTGAGCCTGTAGATGAAGATACTAATAGAGCAGCAATTGATGCGTGTGTTGATATATTAGCTCATCCTGGATTGATTACTGAAGAGTTGGTAAAAAAGGCAAAAGATAACGATGTATACCTTGAAGTTACTACAAGAAAAGGGCATTCTCTAACCAATGCTCATGTGATTAAGCTTGCATTAAAATATGGGGCAAACCTAGTAATAAACAATGATTTTCATACACCAGGTGATTTTTTTTCAGTTGATATGCTAAGTAAAACTTTACTTGGAGCAGGATTACAAAAAGAATTAGTGGAGCGTATTTTTAAAAATAATAAAAAAATTTTCAATAGGTGTTTGGAGGGTTAAATGGCTAAAAAGAAAAATCAAGTTTTGGATGAAGTACCTATAGATAAGGTTGAAAGTTTTGTTGAGAATAACTTTAGGAAAATTTTAATAATTGTGGGTATGTTGATTTTAGCTGTTTTAGTTGGGTATGGGGTAAAAACTTATATGACAAACAAATATATAGCTAGTTTAAATGAATTGGGTGGATATGAAATATCGTTCACTAAAGGTAAGAAGAGTAAAGCTTTGATAAATGAATTTGTAAACAAAGGTATATCTGTTTCGAAAGTTAGAGATTATGTGGTTTTGAAAGCTATTCAGCTTTATTCTGATTTAGGGCTTACGAATGAAATCAAATTATTAGCTTCAAATTTAGGAGATAATTTCAATGAGTTGTCAGATAACTTGTTAAGTGACTTAAATATCAAAAAAGTTGACGCTAATAAGTATCTGACAGATTCTTATTTAAAGCCTATTTGGTATTATAAAGCTATTTTAGATAGTAAAAATGGTAGTGATAGAAAAAAACTTTATAAGGAATTTAAGTTGGAATTTCCAGACAGTAGGTTGTTAGAATTGCTAAATAACTGGGGGCTTAATTCATGAAGAAAGTTTTAAGCGGAAATGAAGCTTTTGCAAGAGGAGCATATGAGGCTGCTGTCAAAGTGGTGAGTTCTTATCCAGGTACTCCTAGTACTGAAATAACTGAAAATGTTAAGTTTTATAATGAGATTTATACTGAATGGGCTCCGAATGAGAAAGTTGCTTTTGAAGTGGCTCTTGGAGCATCTATTGCAGGAAAAAGAGCTCTAACCTGTATGAAACACGTTGGATTAAATGTAGCTGCTGATCCCTTGATGACTGCAAGTTACACCGGTGTTAATGGAGGGATGGTAATTGTTGTAGCTGACGATCCAAATATGTATAGTTCTCAAAATGAGCAAGATAGTAGGCATTATGCGAGATTTGCTAAAGTAGCTATGCTAGAACCATCAGACTCTCAAGAAGCAAAAGATTTTTTAATTGAAGCTTTTAATATTTCCGAGAAATTTTCTACTCCTGTTTTGGTTCGTTCTTGTACTAGATTATCACATAGTAAGACAGTTGTAAGACTTGGTGAAAGGCAAGCTGAGGTAGATTTAGGCCTTGAAAATAATATCCCAAAATGGGTGATGGTGCCTGCGAATGCGAGAAAAAGGCATTTATTTGTAGAAGATAGACTGAAAAAATTAATTGATTATTCATATAATTCAGGTTTGAACAAGATTGAATATAAGTCTCCTGAAATTGGTGTTGTTTGTTCTGGTGTAGTTTATCAATATGTTAAAGAAGCTCTGCCAAATGCTTCTATATTAAAGCTTGGAATGGTTTATCCTATTTGTACTGATTTAGTTGAAGAGTTCTCTCAAAAGGTAGATAAACTTTATGTTGTAGAAGAGCTTGATAGATTTATAGAAAATGAACTTAAATCTGCAGGGATAATGGTCGAAAGTTTAAAAAGAGATGTTTGTGGTGAACTTTCAGTTGAAAAGGTTAGAAAACTATTTAATCATAACATAGATGTTAAAGGTTTGAACCCTTTAAAATTACCAAATAGACCTCCAAATATGTGTCCTGGATGTTCTCATAGAGGGATTTTTTACGCAATTCATAGGTTAAAACTGTTTGTTGTTGGGGATATTGGTTGTTATACCTTAGGATTATTGCCTCCATTAAATGCGATTAATTCTACAGTTTGTATGGGAGCCAGTGTTTCAATGACGCATGGTATCGATAAGGCAAGTGATGGAGAATATGCGAGAAGAGTAGTTGGTGTAATAGGAGATTCTACTTTTTTACATACAGGTGTGAATGGTTTGATGAATATAGTGTATAATAAAGGGTGTTCGACTATTATAATTCTTGATAATAGAATAACTGGGATGACAGGTCATCAGCCTAACCCTGCTACAGGGATTACAATTAAAGGTGAATTGGCTCCTAAAATTGATTTTGAAGTATTAGTAAGAGCAATTGGTGTGAAAAATGTATATAAAGTAGACCCTTTTAATATTGAAGAATGTATGGAGGTCTTAAGAAGAGAAGTGGAGAAGAAGGAGCCAAGTGTAATAATAACTACAAGACCTTGTATTTTTGCTGATAGATCAGTAATTTCTAGCCCTTTTTATATAGATGAAGACAATTGTACAGGTTGTAAAGCGTGTACCAAAATTGGTTGTCCTGCTATTTTATGGGATGAAAATAAAAGACAAGCTTTCATTGATGAAACTTTATGTACTGGTTGCGGTCTTTGTCCGAAAGTGTGTCGTTTTAATGCTATTCATCAAAGGGGGGAGAAATGAAGAAAGATATACTTATGGTTGGAGTAGGTGGTCAGGGTATAGTTTTAGCGAGTGATATTTTATGTGATGTGGCTCTTTTAGAGGGTTATGATGTAAAAAAAAGTGAAATTCATGGTATGGCTCAGAGAGGTGGAAGTGTAGTTTCACACGTTAGGATTGGAGAAAAAGTTTATTCTCCAGTTATTCCCCTAGGTGAGGCCGATATAATTGTTTCTTATGAATATATGGAATTCTTAAGATATCTAGAATATAAAAATACCAATACTATACTTGTATTAAATATAAACAGGATTTATCCTCCATCTGTTGCTATGGGGGAAGTAGACTATCCTGATGAGTTAATTGATAAAGAAAAGAAAAATTTTGATAAACTATATGAGCTAAACGCTCTTGAGATTGCTAAAAAAGCTGGTAATGTGAAAGTAGTAAGTACTGTATTGCTTGGTGCAGTAGCTAAAATTTTACCTTTTAAAAAAGACAGTTGGTATGAAGTGATTAAGATGAGAGTGCCTAATAAAGTTGTGGATGTTAATATTAAGGCATTTGATTTAGGGTATGCTCATTGATTTACATATCCACTCAAACTTTAGTTCTGATGGTGAACACAAACCTCTGGATATTTATAAGATAGTTAAAAAGAAAAATATCAATGTTTTTTCAATTACAGACCATAATACTGTAAAAGGTGTGAGAGATTTACTGGATAATGTAAAAGCAGGTAAAATTATGTTTATCCCTGGGGTTGAATTTTCTTGTTCTTATGAAGGGTATGAAATTCACCTACTATCTTATGGTTTTAACCATTTAGATGAAAGATATGGTTTTTTAGAGGATAATTTTAAAAAAATTAAGAGAGAACAAGCCGTTAGAAGAGCCCGTAAGTTGCAAGAGTTAGGTTTTGTTTTAAAAGTTGAAGATGTTTTGATGCATGCTGGAGAAAAAGCTGCTTCTGGGGTGACTTTTTTAAATGTCTTAAAACAATACAAGGAAAATAGATATAAACTTTATGATTATTTAGAGGGGAATAAGTCTAAGTCACCTTATACCAATTTTTATTTTGATTTTTTTAGAAAGGGTGGATTTGCTTACGTAGAAATGGAGTTATTTAATTATTTTGATGTAGTAGATTTACTAAAAGATACTTTCTTAGTATTGGCTCATCCAGGGCTATATCCTGAATGCTTAATTGAAAATCTTCTTGTTGAATCTGTTTGTGGTGTAGAGGCTTTTAGTAGTTATCATGACTTTGAACAGCGTAATAGATTTCTTAAATTAGCTGCAGATAAGGGATTAATTGTAACATGTGGAAGTGACTATCATGGTAAAAGTATTAAACCTAATGTGAATTTTATTAATTTTGAATTACAACTTGATATTCAGAATAAATTGATTCAAAAGTTAGAATCGTTAAACAGTTATTTCATTTAGACTTTCTAATTTCTATATTTTTTGTGTTGATTATTACCTGATATAAATTATGTATATATTTAAAAATGTTCAAAACTGTTTGAATTATAATAAAAAATGTGGTTGAAATAAGAAAATTTTTGTGATAATCATTAAAACAAGTGGGCTTAGCCCACTTATTTTTTTGTAAAGGTTATGATAATGGATATTTTAAACGAAAAAATAATTAATGAGGTAGCTTTATTTTTTGAAAAAAATATTAAGAATAAACGAATAGAACTCTATGATATTGTTTTTAGAAGAGAAAAATATGGTTGGGTGTTGCGTATTTTTATAGATGGGGATTGTGTTGGGCTTGATGAATGTGTTTTGGTCAGTAAACTTGTTTCCAGATGGTTAGATGAAGTGGATATTGTACCTTATGAAAATTATCGTTTGGAAGTATCTACACCTGGAGCAAATAGAGAGATAAGAACATTTGATGAATTTAAAAAATACATTGGTAAATATTGTAAGATTAAAATGAAAGGACATGATAAGTATGGACGTATTAATTATAAAGGTTATATTAAGGGGATACAGGATGATTATGTGATTTTATATGTAGAAGAGGAAAATAAAAATTTTGAAATAGAATATGATAAGATTAAAAAAGCAAATTTAGATGTGAAGTTTTAGGAGGAAAGATGAAAGAACTAGCAAGAGTAGCTGATGAAATAGGTAGAGAAAAAGGGTTGTCAAGAGAAGTTTTGAGCGAAGCTCTTGAGGACTCCATTAGGGCTGCTGTGATTAGAAAATATGGGAGATTGACTGATCCTGAAGTGTCTGTGGATCTTGAGCGTGGTAAAATAGATATTAAAATACCGAAAGAGGTTGTGGAATCAATTGAAAATAAAAATTATGAAATCTTAATAAATGATGCAAAAAAAATTAAGCCTGATGCAGAATTAGGTGATGTAATAATGGTACCTATTTCCTTTGATGAACTTGGTAGACAAGCTGCTCTTGTTGCTAAACAAAGGCTTTTTGAAAGGATTAGAGATGCTGAAAAACAAGTTGTTTATGACGAGTTTCAAAGTAAGATTGGACAAATAGTTACAGGAGTTGTATTGAAATCTGATAAAGATAACATGATTGTCAGTATAGGTAAAACCGAAGCGCTAATGCCAAAAAGAGAAATAATTCCAGGGGATTACTATGATAGAGGTGATTATGTAAGAGCATTGTTGCTCGAAATAAGGGTTGTTAGGGGATGGCCTCAATTGATTCTGTCTAGAACTCATCCTGATTTTTTGAAAAAATTGTTTGAAGTGGAAATACCTGAGGTGTTTGAAGGTATAATAGAGGTAAAATCTGTTGCTAGGGAGCCTGGTGATAGAGCTAAGGTGGCTGTGTACTCAAAAAGTAGTAATATTGATCCTGTTGGTGCTTGTATTGGTTTAAAAGGGACGAGAATTAATGCTATTAGCAACGAATTACGAGGTGAGAAAATTGATGTAATTGAATGGTCTCCAGATCCTGTAAAATTTGTTTGTAATGCTTTATCTCCAGCGGAAGTAATTTTAACAAATATTTTCGAAGATGAAAAAACGATTGAGGTTGTGGTTCCAGATGATCAATTGTCGTTGGCTATTGGAAAAAAAGGCCAAAATGTTAGGCTCGCTGCAATGTTAACAGGTTGGAGATTGGATGTATTAAAAGAAAGTGAATATAACATAATAAGAAAAGAGAGAATGCAAGAACAGGAAGAAGAGTTGAAGGAGTTTTATGAGATATATAATCTTGAAAATATAGATATTTTGGATGAAAATATGATATCAAAGTTGCTTGAGCATGGTATTGATGATGTCGAGAAACTATCTACTGCAAGCGTAGATGAAGTTGTTATGGCTCTCGGTGTTAATGAGGATCAGGCTATTGTAATAATTAATAGTGCGATTGACTATTTAACAGAGAAACTTGATGAATTAGGTTATGAAGAAGAAATTTCTGATGAAGAGGAGTAATGGGTAACAAAGCTATTAGAAGCTGCATTGCATGCAATGCCCAAAGATACAAGGGTGAGTTGTTAAGATTTGTGATTGTTGATGGTCGGCTTGTGTTTGACTTAAAGCAGAAATTGGAAGGTCGTGGGTGCTATTTATGTTTTTCTAAGGAATGCTTTAAGAGAAGCACTAAAAAGAGATTGTTTCAGAAGCATTTAAAAAATAATATATTAGAAGATATTTCTTTTTTTACCTTATGTAAGAATGTTAGGGAAACTTATAAAAGATATATTTATACACTGATGAGAGTAAATATTGTTTCAAGAAACATTGTTGATGGTATTTTTAAGGTGAAGGAAGCTCTAAAAGAAGATAAGGTTTTTTTATGCCTATTTCCATCTGATATAAGTAAAAATAGTAAAGAAAAGCTTTTTAATTTGATTATTAGGAAAAAGGTGCCTTTTTATGTATTAGATGACAAAAAAACAGTTGCTATTAACATACACAGGCCTATTAGGAGCGCTTATGCTGTTATTGATAAAAAGTTAGCAAATGTTATGATAGGGCAGCTAGAAAAGATTAAGCAGATAAAAAAATGGATTTAGTAAGGGGTGTTTTATATGGCAAGATTTAAAATCGAAGAAGTTGCTGAAAAGCTTAAAATAACTACTGAAGAGGTTGTGAAAAAGTTAAAAGAGAGTGGTTATGAAGGTATTGATGTAAATAAAAGCATCGATGATAAAGCTGTTAAGCTACTAGGGTTGGATCCCAAAAAATTACAGATGGATAAAAGGCAGGAATTTTTGAAAAAGGCGCTGGAAAGGCGTAAAAGACACCCCAAACCAAAAGAAGTTGTGATTAAGGATCAAAGTGTTCAAAAAGAGAGAAAAAGGTTATCTAAAGAGGAACTTTTAAAGAAAAAGCTTGAATTGGAGAAAAGCTTAAAGAAGGTTGATGAGTTGCGTAGGAAAAAGCAAGAAGAGGTTAAAATAGAAACATCTTCTAAAGAGGTTAAAAAACAGATACTTGATACTGATAAAGATGAGTTTAAAGACGAGAAGAAAGCTATTCAAAAGAGTGAATTAAGAACAGATAAAGTTTCAAAAAAAGAAGTTCATGATGGAAAAGCGAGTAAAAAAGTAGAAGAAGATGCTACGGAAGATATTAAAAAAGATTTAAAAGGTAAAGGAATTATATCTGATGAAGATGTTGTTAAAAAAGATAAAGTAGATACTAATAAAGGGAAAAAACCATATCGTTCTCATAAAGCAAGTGATGTAAAAAGTAAGAAGGTTTATGTAAAAGAGAAAACTGATAAAGATGAAGTTAAAAAAGAAGCTAAACATTTACTTCAACCTAATTTAGAAAGTGAAAGTGATAAAGAATCTTTGAAAAAGAAGAAAAAAGATAAAGATGAAATTTTAGAAGTTAAAGAGATTAAAAAACCAAAAGGGAAGAAAGGAACTAAAAAGGTTAAGAATTTCCAAAGGGATATTTTGGAAGGCATAGACGAACTTGAGTTAGAGGAGGAGATAGAGAAAGTTGATGATAGTTTTACAGATGAAGAGGTAGTAACCGTTGAGGAAGAAGTATCTGAGAAAAAAGAAGTTATTGATGAAAAGAAAGAAAAAGAACCTAGAAAACCTATAAAGCCATCTAAAATTCAGATTGGTGAAAATGTTTCAATTACAGAACTGGCTAGGTTAATGGGTATAAAAGCTAATGAAATAGTAAAGAAACTTTTTGAAATGGGGGTTATGGCTAATATCACACAATCAATTGATGCTGAGACTGCACAGCTTTTGGGTGCTGAGTATGATATTGAAGTTGAAGTAAAAGTTGTTACTGAAGAAGATTTAATTCCTAAGTATGAGGATAAACCAGAAGATTTGAAATCTAGACCTCCAATTATAACTGTTATGGGACATGTGGATCATGGTAAAACTTCTCTTTTAGATAAAATTAGAAAAACCAAGGTTGCAGAAAAAGAGGCAGGAGGAATAACTCAGCATATAGGTGCTTATGAAGTTGATATGCCACAGGGTAAACTTGTGTTTCTTGATACTCCAGGACATGAAGCTTTTACAACATTGAGGGCAAGAGGAGCAAAAGTAACAGATATTGTTATCCTCGTTGTTGCTGCTGATGATGGGGTTATGCCTCAAACAAAAGAGGCAATCGACCATTCTAAAGCTGCAAATGTTCCAATAGTTGTAGCTATTAATAAAATTGATAAGCCCAATGCTAATCCTGAACATGTCAAGAGCCAACTTGCAGAGCTTGGAATTATATCAGATGAATGGGGCGGAGATTACCAGTTTCAGGAAGTTTCAGCTAAAACAGGACATGGTATAGATGAACTTTTAGAAAGAGTATGGTTAGAAGCTGAAATGCTTGAACTCAAAGCAAATCCTAAACGACCTGCTGAATGTGTAATTATTGAATCTAAGTTGGATAAGCATAGAGGTCCTGTTGCAACTGTTATTGTTCAAAATGGAACATTAAAAAAAGGTGATATTTTTGTTGTAGGTGCTCAATATGGTAAAGTTAGATCAATGTTTAACTTTCTTGGCAGGACGATAAAAGAAGCAGGTCCTTCTATTCCAGTAGAATTAATGGGGTTTTCTGAAGTTCCTGAGGCTGGAGAAAAGTTGATTGTTTTACCAAATGAAAAACTTGCAAAACAAATTGCTGAAATGAGAAAAGAGAAAAAGAGAGAAAAAGAGCTTCTTGAAAAAAGTAAAGTTAGTCTTACAGATATATTTAGTAAAATTCAAGAAGGTGAACTACAGGATCTTAATATAATTATAAAGGCTGATGTTCAAGGTTCTGTGGAGGCATTAAAAACTTCGTTGTTGAAGCTTTCTAATCAAGAGGTTAAAGTGAATGTTATCCATGATGGTGTAGGTGCGATAAGTGAGTCTGATGTTCTTTTGGCATCTGCCTCAAATGCTATAATTATAGGTTTTAATGTGAGGCCAGATGCAAAAGCAAAAGCTGCTAGTGAAAGGGAAAAGGTGGAAATTCATCTTTACTCTGTTATCTATGATGCTATAGAAGATGTTAAAAAAGCTATCGAAGGTATGCTTACGCCTGAAACAAAAGAAAATGTTGTTGGTAAGGTTGAGATTAGAAAAGTTTTTAATATTTCCAAAGTTGGTAGAGTTGCTGGTTGTTATGTCCTTGAAGGTAAGGTAACAAGAAATTCTAATGTTAGAATTTTAAGGGACAATATTGTAATTTACGATGGTAAAATAGGGACTCTGAAACGTTTTCAAGATGATGTTAAAGAGGTTGTGGCTGGGTATGAATGTGGTTTAACAATAGATAAGTATAATGACATAAAAGAAGGTGACATATTAGAAGTTTATGAGCTTGTTGAGGAAAAAAGGACTCTAAGTGATGTAAAAAAGGAAAGTAATGAGGAATAGTACATTTATTATTGGATTAGTTTTGTTTGAATTGGATATATCAAGTGCATTTTCTTTGAAAGATAAAAGGAGAGTTTTAAGTAGTTTGAAGTCACAGATGAAAAATAAGTTTAATGTTGCTGTTTCTGAAGTTGGTGATAAAGATGTGTGGAATAGAAGTGTATTGGCAGTTACTACGGTATCAGATAGCAGACGTTTAGTGGATGAAGTTTTACAAAAAATCATAAATTTTGTTGATAATTTTCATGAAATTAACATATTAAAAATGCATGAGGAAATATTATAGATGATGGAAAAAGGTTTACGTGCAAAAAGAGTTTCAGAATTACTAAGGGAAGAAATTTCAAGGTTGATAATTTATGAAGTCAAAGATCCTCTAGTAAAATCTGTTATAATCACTGCTGTTAAAGTTACTAATGATTTAAGTATTGCTAAAATTTACTTTCGCTCTTATGATATTGATGCAAATCTTAATAGTATTTTGTCTGGTTTAAATAGAAGTAAAGGATTCTTGAGAGAAAATATAAAGCGTTCATTGCGTTTAAAGAGAATTCCAACACTAGAATTTTTTATTGATGAAACTGTAGATGAAGGTCTTAAGATAGATCAGATAATAAAAAAGCTTCATGAGTCTTAACGGATTTGTAATTCTATACAAAGAGAAAAACATAAGCTCTTTTAAGGCAATTGATAAGTTGCGTAAAATTTTAGGTGTAAAAAAATGCGGTCATACAGGTACTCTTGATCCATTAGCTGAATGAGTTTTACCTGTATGTATTAACAGTGCTACTAAGTTTATCAAATATTTGAATGAAAATGAAAAAGAATATATCGCTGAGTTTAGATTAGGTATTTCCACTGATACTTTTGATATTACAGGAACGGTTATTGATGAAAATAAACAAAAAATTCCAAGATATGAAGATGTTAAAAATGTTTTAACTGAAATGATAGGTGATTTATTGTTACCTATACCTAGGTATTCTGCTGTTAAAATAGGCGGGGAAAGGGCGTATAAGCTTGCTAGACAGAAAAAAGACTTTGATACAGGTAGTAGAGTTTCAAGAATTTATCACGTTGAATTAGTGGAGTATCAATATCCTGTAGGAATTGTAAAAATAACGTGTTCTAAAGGAACGTATATAAGAAGTTTTGTAAATGAAATGGGTAAAAGATTGGGTTCATTTGCTACAATGAGCAATCTTATTAGAACTAGAAGTGGAGATTTTAGTATAAAAAATGCTTTAAAAATCAATGAGATTGAGGAAAAAATAAGGATTAATGATTATTCTTTTATTGTTCCTGTTTGGAAAGTGTTGTTATTTCCTACAGCTGTTGTTAAGGATGAATATTTAAAACTTGCAAAAAATGGTGGTAAATTAAGAAGGGCAATGTACTTGAAATTTCCTATAACAGATTTTGATAAATATTATTTTCTAAGTGATAGTAAAGGGAATATTTTTGCTATTGCTAAAAAGGAAGAAGGGTCAATCTTTCCTTTGAAGATTGAACATGTTTTTTAGTTAGGTTGGAAAATAATGACTTCAGAAAAATATAGATGTTGTATTTTAAAAAAAATTTGTTATAATATTTAACTTTGAAAATGGAGGTGTGTAATGGCGTTAGATTCAGTGAGAAAAAAAGAAATTATTGAAAAATTTAAAAGACATGAGGGGGATACTGGTTCTCCTGAAGTGCAAGTAGCTTTGCTTACTGAGAGAATTAAATATCTCACAGAACACTTTAAGCAACATCCAAAAGATCATCATTCAAGGAGAGGTCTTTTAATGTTAGTTGGTCAAAGGAGAAAACTTCTTGATTATTTAAGAAAAAAGGATTTCAACAGATATAAGAATCTGATTGAGGCGCTAGGATTAAGGAAGTAATAAATGGAAAAGAAAATATTTAGTTATGAAATTAAGCTAACAGAAGATAGTGACCCTATAATTTTTGAATCTGGTTGGAAAGCAAAGCAAACAAATGGAAGTATTTGGATAAAACAAGGTGGTTCCGTTGTCCTTGTTACTGCAGTTACAAGTGATGATGTTCCTGAGGATATTGATTTTTTCCCACTTACAGTGAATTATATTGAGAAATTTTATGCTGTTGGTAAGATCCCTGGTGGTTTTATAAAGAGGGAAGGTAAACCTTCTGACAGAGAAACGCTAATAGCTCGACTAATTGATAGACCTATTAGACCTCTTTTCCCTGAAGGATTTAGGAATGAAACTCAAATTGTCGCTACCGTAGTTTCTAGTGATCAGACAAATGCAACAGATATTTTAGCGTTAAATGCTGCAAGTGCTGCTTTGATGATTTCAGATATACCTTTTGAAGGTCCTATTGGAGCTGTTAGAGTAGGCAAGGTTAATGGTAGTTATGTTATTAATCCACCTGTGGCTTATTTAGATGAATTTGATATGAATATTGTTGTGGCTGGCACAAAAGATTCTATTGTTATGGTGGAAGCTGGAATGAAGAATTGTTCTGAGGATGATGTGATAAATGCTCTTGAATTTGGTCATGAAGCAATCAGGAAACTTGTAGATCTTCAGTTAAAAATGAGAGGTGAAATTGGGAAAGAAAAAATTGATTACAAAGATTTTAAAGTTTCAAATGAATTTGTAGAAGATACATATAATGAGTTAAGTGAAAAATTAAAAGAGGCTGTGTTACTTCCTAAAAAACTCGAAAAATATGCTGCTATTGAAAACATTAAAGAAGAATATTTTAAAAAGTTGCAGGAAAAACTTGGAGAAGAATTTGACCAAAAGAAAACTTTATATAATGAAGTATACCAAAAAGTAGAAAAAAAAGTTTTTCGTGAGATAACACTGAATTCTGGGCGTAGAATAGATGGAAGACGTTACGATGAAATAAGACCTATTGATATAGAAGTAGATTTACTTCCCTGTGCCCATGGTTCAGCACTTTTTACTCGTGGGGAAACACAAGCTCTTGTTACAACGACTTTAGGTACTAAGTTTGATAGTCAACTGTTGGATGATTTGGAAGGAGAAACATTTAAGCGCTTTATGCTTCATTATAATTTTCCTCCATACTCTGTTGGTGAAGTAAGTCCTCTAAGACCACCAGGAAGACGTGAGATAGGCCATGGTTTTTTAGCAGAAAGAGCTTTAACTCCTGTCATTCCAGATGAAAGTGTTTTTCCTTATACGATAAGGGTTGTATCTGAGATTCTTGAGTCTAATGGCTCTTCTTCTATGGCTACTGTATGTGGTGGTTCTCTTGCTTTAATGGATGCTGGTGTTCCTGTTAAAGATGTAGTAGCAGGGATTGCAATGGGATTAATCTATGAAGAAGATAAGTATGTGATTTTAAGTGATATTATGGGGATTGAGGATCATCTCGGTGATATGGATTTTAAAGTTGCTGGAACTGAAACTGGGATTACCGCGTTGCAGATGGATATTAAAATTAAGGGGCTTAAAAGAGAGATTCTTCAGCAAGCTCTTGAACAAGCTCGAGAAGGTAGATTGTTTATTTTAGCTAAGATGAAATCTATTCTTCCAGAGCCAAGAAAAGAGATTTCTCCTAATGCTCCAAAATTTGAAAAGATCAAGGTGAACCCTGAGAAAGTAGGGCTTTTAATAGGTCCTGCTGGTAAGACTATAAAAGCTATTATTGATAAGACTGGTGTAAAAATAGATATCTTGGAAGAAGGTGAGCTTCATATTTTTGGTAATAGTAAAGAAGCTATAGATGATGCTCTAGAAATGATAGAGGCTATAACCCAAGAATTAACTGTAGGTAAAATATATAATGCAAAAGTGAAAAGGGTCGTAGATTATGGTGCTTTTGTGGAGCTTTTCCCTGGAGTAGAAGGTTTATTGCATGTTTCACAATTTTCTAAAGAGAGAATTGAGAATATACGTGATCATGTAAAGGTAGGAGATACTCTTCAGGTACAGTATCTTGGGAAAGATGATCAAGGCAGGATTAAACTCAGTAGAAAAACAATAGAATAAAAGGAACCTTGATGGTTCCTTTTATGTTGATTAATTATGAGAATGTTGAAAATTAGAATAAAATGTTCTGAGAAAGATTTGGTACCAGAGTATAAGTCTCTTGGTTCTAGTGGAATGGATTTGCGTTCTGCAGTGGATGAGATTATACCTTCCGGTAAGTTTAAACTTATACCAACTGGTGTATATATTGAATTGCCAAATGGTTTTGAAGCACAAGTTAGACCAAGAAGTGGTTTGGCGTTAAAGCATGGAATTACAGTGTTAAATACGCCAGGTACTATAGATTCTGATTATAGAGGTGAAATAAAAGTTATACTTGTTAATTTTGGTAGTTCTGATTTTAGGATAAAAAGAGGGGATAGAATAGCTCAACTTGTTGTGTCAGAAGTTATAAAAGCTGACATAGAGATTATAGATGTTCTTTCGAAAACGGAAAGAGGATATGGTGGTTTTGGGTCAACTGGTGTTGACTAAAAGTTTTTTTAGTTTAGAATATAAGTAATGAAAACATTATTTTTAGATACATCTTCAAGATATTTATCTCTTACCATATATCAGTCTAAGGCAGTCATTTATAGTAATTCTATTTTATTAAAAAACAGATTTAATGAAGAATTGCTTTCTATTATTGATTTTGCTTTTAAGACATTAAAGATTGATAATAGTGAGATTGATGAGTATTACGTTGTGGTAGGTCCAGGGTCATTTACCGGTGTTAGAATAGGTGTATCAACTGCATTAGGGTTATCGTTGGCAACAGGAAAACAATTATACGGAATTACTTCTCTTGATGCAGCTGCATTAATACTAAATAAGTATACCAAACAAGTTAAGATTTCTGTGGCTACAAAACTCAGGTTAAATGAATATGCTTATAGAGAATACGACTTTAAAATGAACAAATATAGCGATTACTTAATTGTTAAAAAAGATGAAATATCTTCTAATACATATATATTAGGAGATTATTATATTAATGTTACAAGATGTTATGATCACAGTTTATTTAAGGATTTCATTAGAGGATATGAACCTTTTTATATGAGAAAATCACAGGCAGAGATTAACTTTGATAAGGCCTACAGTCTATGATGACTTAAACAAGATTTATATAATAGAGAAGGATGTTTATGAATCTCCATGGTGTTTTGATAGTTTTGTTAAAGAATTTTATAATCCTAGTTCACAAATATATGTTTATGAGTATAATAAGTTATTAGTAGGTTTTATTGTAATATGGGATTTTGGAAGTGAAGTTGATATTGCAAATATAGCTGTTTCAAAATCATACCAGGGTCAAGGTATTGGAGGTAAGTTGCTGAAATTTATTTTGAATTCTAAAAGAAATGCTGTCTTTTACCTTGAAGTTGAAGAAAATAATATAGCAGCAAGGAAATTATATACAAAGTTTGGTTTTATAGAATATAGCAAGAGGTTTAATTATTATGGTTTTGGTAAGCATGCAATTTTAATGAAATTAAAGAAGGGGTGAAATATGTTAGATAAGAATGATGCTATTGTTAAAGAATTGCTTGAAAAAAATGATGAATTCAGAAAGCTTTTTGAAGAACATATAAGATTAGAACAGGATTTAGAAGCTCTTTATAGTTTAAAATATTTTCCACCTGAGGTTGAACTAAAAATTAAAGAGATTAAATTTACAAAATTAAAAGGGAAAGATAGAATGAATCAAATAATAAAAGAGTACAAGGATAAAATTCAGGGAGAGTGATAATGGAAAGAAAGAAGTACGTTTTTACATCAGAGTCAGTAACAGAAGGTCATCCTGATAAAGTAGCAGATCAGATATCTGATGCGATATTAGATGCAATGTTAAAAGATGATCCATATAGCCGAGTAGCTTGTGAAACTATGGTGACAACAGGTTTGGCAGTGGTAGCTGGGGAGATAACTACAAGGACTTATGTTGATATACCAGGTATAGTTAGGGAAACAATAAAAGAGATAGGTTATACGAGAGCAAAATACGGTTTTGATTATGAGACTTGTGCTGTAATTACTACAATTGATAAGCAGTCACCCGATATAGCAATGGGTGTTGATACTGGTGGTGCAGGTGATCAGGGGTTAATGTTTGGTTTTGCCTGTGATGAGACAGAGGAGTTAATGCCTTTACCTATAATTTTAGCTCATAAGATATGCAAGCAATTGAGCGATGTTAGGAAACAAGGGATATTACACTATTTAAGGCCTGATGGTAAATCTCAGGTGACTATACAATATGAAGGTTTTAAACCAGTTAAGATAGATACAATAGTAGTTTCGACACAGCATTCACCTGAAGTGAAGTTACAGGATTTAAAAGAGGATATAATAGAGAAGGTTATAAAGCCGGTAGTTCCTAAAGAACTTTTGGATGAGGAAAGTATAACTTATCATATAAATCCCACAGGAAGGTTTGTTGTTGGCGGTCCTATGGGTGATTGTGGTTTGACAGGAAGGAAAATCATTGTGGATACATATGGCGGTGTAGGTAGACATGGCGGTGGTTGTTTTAGTGGTAAAGATCCATCAAAGGTTGATAGGAGTGCAGCATATGCTGCAAGATGGGTAGCTAAAAATATTGTAGCTGCTGGTCTTGCAAAAAGGTGTGAAATACAGCTTGCATATGCAATTGGAGTGGCATATCCAGTATCTATTATGGTGAATACATTTGGAACAGGTGTTATACCTGATGAAGAGATTGAGAGAATAGTAGAAAAGATTTTTGATTTGACTCCTAAAGGAATAATAGAGGCTCTTGATTTAAGAAAACCTATTTATAAGAAAACTGCAGCTTATGGACATTTTGGTAGAAAAGGGTTTAGTTGGGAGCAAATAGATAGAGTTGATGATATAAAAGAGTTAGCTGGGAAATTAGGTGCATAAGGGGAGGTTTATTAAATGAATTATGATATAAAAGATATAAATTTAGCAGAGTTGGGTAAAAAACGTATTCTTTGGGCAGATAAAGATATGCCAGTTTTGGCAAAAATAAGAGAAAGGTTTAGAAAAGAAAAGCCTTTTGCAGGGTTGAGAATGTCTTGTTGCCTTCATGTTACTGCTGAGACCGCAAATCTCATGAGAACTTTAAAAGCCGGTGGTGCAGATGTGGTGCTTTGTGCATCAAACCCACTCTCTACACAAGATGACGTAGCTGCTTCCCTTGTTAGAGATTTCGAAATACCTGTATTTGCTATAAAAGGGGAAGATAACGAAACGTATTATAAACATTTAGAAAGTGCTATTGCTCATTCTCCTAATATTACAATGGATGATGGTGCTGATTTAGTAAGTGAGATTTTGAAAAATCATTCTGAAATTTATGATCAAATTTTGGGTAGTATGGAGGAAACTACAACTGGTGTAATTAGACTTAAGTCTATGGAAAGGAATGGTATTTTAAGATTTCCTGTAATAGCAGTAAATGATGTGCAGACAAAATTTATGTTTGATAACAGATATGGTACGGGTCAATCTACTTTAGATGGGATTATTAGGGCTACAGATGTTTTGTTAGCTGGAAAAACTTTTGTGGTTGCAGGTTATGGCTGGTGTGGTAGAGGTCTTGCTGAAAGAGCAAGAGGAATGGGAGCCAATGTTATAGTAACAGAAGTTAATCCTATTAAAGCCCTTGAAGCGGCAATGGATGGTTTTAGAGTTATGGAAATGATCGATGCAGTAAAAGAAGCAGATATAATATGTACTGTGACAGGAAATATCCATGTGTTGAGAAAAGAGCATTTTGAAGTAATGAAGGATGGATGTTATGTATGTAACTCTGGTCATTTTGATGTAGAAATTGATATTCCAGCTTTGAAAGGACTTGCTAAAAATATTAACAAAAATGTAAGAAACTTTGTTGATGAATATATTTTAACTGATGGAAGAAAGATATATTTACTTGCTGAGGGTAGATTAGTGAATCTTAGTGCTGCTGAAGGGCATCCTGCTAGTGTTATGGATATGAGTTTTGCAACACAAGCTCTTGCATCAGAGTATGTTGTAAAGAATAAAGGGAAGTTAAAAAATAAAGTCTACATATTACCTGAGGAAATCGAACAAGATATAGCATCAACTAAACTTGCCACTATGGGGATTAGAATAGATCAGTTAACTGAAGAACAGAAAGAGTATTTGTCAGCTTGGGAAATAGGTACATAATATCATGGATAATTTTTTTGATGTAATTGTTATAGGTGCAGGTCCAGCCGGGATCAGTACTGCAAAGCAGCTAAATCAAAGAGGTAAATCTGTTCTTGTTGTAGATAATAATGTAGCTAATAATTATGTTCACAAGGGGAGTGTTTTATCAAACTCTGTTTTATATTATAGTTATCTGTATGATATGTTTATGAATAAAATAATAAATATCATAGATACAAAAGAAAAAGATGTGAAAATACATGTGAAAAAACTTAAAAAAAGTATTGATACGATAAAAAATAAGTTGAGTAGAATTTTTATTAATGAGCTTGTGGAAAATGATATTTCTTTGAAATCTGGTTTGGCAAAATTTTTAAATGAGGATTCTTTACTAATTGATGATGAATTATATAAGTTTGATTATGTTGTTATAGCAACAGGTTCTACTCCTAAAAGCTTGAAACTTGGAACAAAAATTAATTATTTAACACTTGATAATTTCTTAAATTTAGAATCGATTCCTGAAAATATAACAATTATTGGTGGAGGATATTTGGGAGTAGAGATTGCTGTTATTTTTAAGCGATTTGGTGCCAAAGTTGTAATTGTTGAGAAAGAAGATAAGCTTCTGAAAGATTTTGATGACTTTATTGTTAAAAAATTTGAGGATGCTCTTAGAAAAAGTGGTGTAACTATATTTAAAAATGTTGTACCTGAGAAAATTGAAAGAGTAGGTAGTAAGATAATAATCTTTCTAAATAATGGTGAAAAAATAGAAACTAATGAAGCTTTTGTATCGATAGGACGAGAACCTAACATATCAGGTTTGGATTTGGAAAAAGCTGGTATATTTGTTAAAGATGGTAGAATAAAACTTAACAACTATTTGCAAACCAGCAATAAAAAGGTTTATGTGGTTGGTGATGCCACTGGTTTTAATATGTTTGTTAATTGGTCTTATAAATCTTCTGAAATTGTTGTCGATAATATCTTAGGTGCAAAGAGAAATTATAAAAATGTAACAATTCCAAAAATTATTTATGCTGACCCAGAGATTGCTTCAATTGGAATCACTGAACAAAAAGCAAAAGAGCAAAAGATGAACTATGAAGTAATTAAGTATAGTTTTGCGGATATAGAGAAATCAGCTATTTTAGGCTTTTCGAAAGGAATAATAAAAATAATTTATAATAAAGATAACAATAAAATAGTTGGAGCACACGTGCTTGGTAAAGGTGCTTCTGAGCTTATAAATATTTTTGGTTTAATGATACAGTTGAAAGTGGGGGTAGAAAAGATAAAAACCTGTATTTTTAATAATCCCTTATTCGCTTCAATTTTGACAGATCTTAGTGAAGCAATTAAGGGGAAGTGTTGTGATTCTTAGTTACTTTTTTTGGATTGTTTTGATTTTGATAACGGTAATTACTATTATTGTTGGTGCACCTTTTGAAATTATTGGTTTAAAATTTAACAAAAAAAGTTTTTATAGATATATTGGATACTATTGGGGAAAATACTCATTAAAGGCTACATTCACAAAATTTGAAGTTAAAGGAATAGAAAATATTGATTTTACTAAAAACTACATTGTAATGGGAAATCACTTAAGCTATTTTGACATTTTTCTTGTATTTGTTGCCTTAAAAGACAAAGTTGTTTTTATGGCAAAAAAAGAGCTTTTTGCTATACCTTTTTTTGGTACAGTACTAAAGAGAATGAATTTTATTCCGGTCGATAGGGATAACCCAAGAGAAGCTATGAAAAGTTTAATAAAAGCGTCAAAAATGCTAAAAGAAGGTGATTCTATTTTAATGTTTCCAGAAGGTACCAGGTCCGAAGATGGTAAGTTACTTGAGTTTAAGCAAGGTGGATTTATCCTTGCAAAAAGAGCGGGGCTTGATATTTTACCTTTTGTAATCAGGGGAACTAATAAAGTGCTAGAGAAAAACAGTTTGAAAATTCATCCTTTTCAAAAAACTTCTATTACATTTTTACCGCCAATCTCTTCTGAAGGGAAAAAGGTAAATGATCTTGTTAAAGAAGTGCGCGACTCCATTTTTAAAGAGTTAAATGCATAGAGTTATTTTTTCTATAGGCTCTAATCTTGGAGACAAACTAAAAAATATATACACCTCGTTGTTGTTTCTTGAAAAAAAACTTGTATATATAAAAAAAGTATCTTCAGTTTATCGAACCAAATCACTTTTACTAGATGATCAACCTGATTATTTTAATATTGTGGTGAATGCAGAAACAAGGTTGTGCCAAATGAGGCTATTGAATGTGTGTAAAGAAATTGAAAAAAAAATGGGTAGAATTAATACTAAAAAGTGGATGTCAAGAGTTATCGATATTGATATAATTGATTACGACAGAAAAGTTTTTATTGCAGATAACTTAATCATACCACATTTGCAATTTCATAAGCGAAGCTTTGTTATTTATCCTATGAGGGATATTTGTCCAGATTATATTCATCCTATTAATAAGGAAAAGCTGGAATATTTTATTAAAAGAATAGAAAATGATCTTGCAATAAAAAGAGTAGGAGAACTTAAATGGCCGTAATTACTATTTCTAGAGAATATGGTTGTGCTGGTGAACTTGTTGCAGCAAAATTGAGTAAGCAACTAAATTATAAATATGTTAATAAAGAGTTGATTGAGTATATTGCCATTTTAATAGGAGTTCCTAAAGAGATGGTTGAAAAATATGATGAAGATATGCATTCTAGTTTTAAAGCTTTTATGTCAAAATATTTTGACATAAGTATGTTTAAGGATATTTTTGAAAAAGTTGAGGAGGCTGAGAAAGAAGTCAAGGTATTGGATGATGAGGATTTATTTGGTAACAGGTCATCTGTTACTCGTGTTATAGATAGTGAAATTTTTCATTCTATGGTAGAAAGGCTAATTACAAAACTTGCAGAAGAAGATAATGTTATAATTCTTGGGAGGGGAGCACAATGTGTTTTGCAACATTTTGGTAGAGCATTTCATTTTAGGTTATATGCTGATTTTGAAGACAGAATAAGGTGGGTGTCGGAAAATGAAAGTATTTCAAAGGAAGATGCAAAAAAAAAGATTATTGAAATAGACAAAAGAAAAAGAAATTTTGTGGAGCATTATTATAAAAGAAATATTGAAGACGGGAGTTTATATCACTTACTAATCAATATGTCAAAAGTTTCGATAGATGGTGCGGTAAGTATCATTTCTCAAATAGTGAGGTATTTTTAGATTAAAATAATCAAATTGGACAACAAAATAAGCAGAATTTTTTGCATTTTGATAGCATTATAGGAAATTTTGAGACATAATTTTTATATTCACAAAGATTTTTTCTTCTAAAATTTTATTTTTTATTGTGTAATTTTCTCATGTATAAAAATATGTAGAATTTTTGTAGTAAAATTGATATATATAATTTAATTTTTTAAAATTTTTGAGTAACAAGTAATGAAAAGAAGGTAATTTTTGTAATTAGAAAAGCTGGAGGTAGAATGTCTAAAGGAATTGTTTTAGTAAGTGGTGGTATGGATAGCTGTATAACAGCAGCAATTGCCAAAAGTTTGGGATATGATCTATATTTTCTTCATGTTAATTATGGACAAAGAACCGAAAAGAGAGAATTACAGGCATTTTATGATATATCTTCTTTTTACAATGCAAAGGACACCATGGTAGTAGATATTAGTTATTTGAAGAAAATCGGTGGGTCATCTCTGACCGATGAAAGGTTGGAAGTTGAAAAAGGTGAATTAAATAGAAAGGGGATACCTAGCACTTATGTACCTTTTAGAAATGCTAATATATTATCAATTGCTACAAGTTGGGCTGAGGTTATAGGGGCTGAGAAAATATTTATAGGAGCTGTGGAAGAGGATAGTTCGGGGTATCCAGATTGCAGGGAAATATTTTATAAAAAGTTTAACGAGCTTTTAACTGTAGCGCTTGCTGCTGACTTTAGTGTTGAAATTGTGACACCATTAATTAATTTAAAAAAAGGGGAGATAGTGAAAAAAGGTATAGAGCTAAAAGCTCCTTTACATTTGAGCTGGTCTTGTTATAAACGTGAAGATGTTGCTTGTGGTGAATGTGATAGTTGTTTTTTGAGACTGAAAGGTTTTATGGATGCAGGTGAGATTGATCCTATACCTTATCAAAAATATCCTGATTTTTATAATGATTTTTTAAAAAGTTCTCAATGAATATAAAATAATCAAAAGAGTTTTGTTATAGTTTGTTCAGAAACTGCAAATAATGAAGGTTTTATAGAATATTATAAAAAATCAGTTATTATAAAGTAGCTAACAATTTTAAATAGATTAAATAAAAGGGGGAGTAAATGAAAAGAATTGCTGTAATAACAAGTGGTGGAGATTGCCCGGGGATGAATGCTGCAATAAGGAGTGTTGTGAGAACAGCTATTTCCAAAGGATTGGAAGTTTATGGTATAGAGCAAGGTTATAAGGGGATGATAGAAGGAAAGTTTAAAAAACTTGAAAGTAAAGATGTAGCGAATATTATACAACGCGGAGGGACTTTTTTAAGAAGTGCTAGAAGTGAGAGATTTAAAACTGAAGATGGACAAAAAGAGGCTATAAAAAATCTTGAAAGGTTTAATATTGATGCATTGATTGTTATTGGTGGTGATGGTTCTTTGCGAGGAGCCAATGTGCTTTGTAAAAAATACGGAGTAAAAGTAGTAGGTATTCCAGGGTCAATTGATAATGATATTTATGGTACAGATATGTCTATCGGTGTGGATACTGCACTTAACACGATTATAAGATGTATAGATTCTATAAATGATACTGCCAGTTCTCATGATAGAACTTTTTTGATAGAGGTTATGGGCAGAAATTGTGGATATCTTGCACTAATGTCTGCAATTGCCGGTGGAGCTGAAGCAGTATTGATCCCTGAAGTTCCGTATAATATAGAGAGAATAATTGAGAAAATCAAAAGAAGATATGAAGAAGGTAAAACAAGAAGTATTATAATAGTTGCTGAAGGTGTAGGTTCTGCTTACGATTTTGGGAAGGTTTTTGGTATGATAGGTGGATTTGAAACTAGAATTACTGTTCTTGGACATTTACAAAGAGGTGGAAGCCCTACTGTTTTTGATAGAACACTTGCTACAAGAATGGGTGCTTTTGCTGTAGAAGTGCTTTTTGATGGTGCTTGTGGTGATATGGTTGCATTACAAAAGACTAAAATGGAATTAGTAAAGCTAGATGAGGTGTTATTAAAGAGAAAAGAGCTTGATCCCACTCTTTTAGAAATTGCTGAAATGTTAAGTAATTAAGGAGGTGGTTTATGGAATGTAAAGCTAATAAAATTACTGACAAATGTCCTTGTACTTGGTTAAGTTGTTCAAAAAGAGGTCATTGCTGTGATTGCATAGCATATCATAGAGAAAGGGATGAATTGCCTGCTTGTTACTTTTCACCTGATGCTGAAAAGACATATGATAGGTCTTTTGTTAATTTTGCAAAGGATAAAGGGCTAATATCATGAGTATTGCTACAAAAAAGGGTGATTCAGGTAAAACTTGTTTATTTACAGGTGAAAGAGTAGAAAAGGATGATTTGAGAGTGGAAGCATATGGTACAGGTGATGAGCTCATTAGCCATCTTGCAGAATTAAAGTTTTATGCAAGAGATTTTAAAGATATTTTGGAGAGAATTCAAAAAATAATTTTTAAAATAAATGCATATCTAGCAAGTACAAAACCTATAGGTGATTATTTTGTTTCTGAAGATGATATGGAATTTCTAGAAAGAATGTTGGAAAATTTTGAAAAAGAGTTTGTTAAATTAAAAAATTTTATAATACCATCTGAAACATTGACAGCAGCAAAATGTGATGTATGTAGGGCAGTTTGTCGTAGATTTGAAAGGAGAGTAGTAGCATTGTCGAAAGATATAGAGATTGACAAAAATATCTTGAAGTTTATAAATAGGTTGAGTGATTGCTTGTTTATGATGGCTAGAGTTATTGGAAAAAGAGAAGGAGGAAATATTGATGAGTTTAAAAAATCAGATTCTTGAAGATATGAAAAAATTTATGAAGGAAAAAAATGAAATAGCACTTGGTGCAATAAGAATGTTACGGGCTGAGATTAAGAATGCTGAAATAGAAAAAAAGAAAGAGCTTATTGATGATGAGATTATTCAGGTTGTTCAAAGTGCTATTAAAAAGAGAAAAGATGCTGTGGAACAGTACGAAAAGGCTGGAAGAGCTGATTTAGCTGAGAAAGAGAAAAAAGAAATAGTGGTTCTTGCAAAGTATCTCCCTGAGCAGTTGACGGAAGAGGAGCTTAAAGAAATAATAAAAGAAGAAATTGATAAGCTTGAGAGTAAAGACAAAAAATATTTTGGTCAGGTTATGAAGGGAGTAATGGCTAAAGTTAAAGGAAGAGCTGATGGAAAGCTAGTAAATAAACTTGTCAATGAGGCATTCAATGGGGATAGTTGATATTGTTTTGTTAATTATTATTGGTGTTTTTGGTATTAAAGGGTTGTTCAGGGGACTAATTAGTGAAGTATTTGGTATTTTAGGTTTAATTTTAGGGTATGTAATAGCTTATCAATATTATGGGATTTTTGCAAAGATAATAAGTGGATTTGGTATTAGACGAAGTATTGCTGATGCTTTAGGATTTGTTGTTATGTTTTTATTAATTTATATTGTTATTTTTTTTATTGGGACGTTACTCAGGAAACTTTTTAAAAAAATTAAACTTGGATGGATGGATAAGACGGGAGGATTTGTGTTTGGAATCTTAAAAGCAGGTGTTATTTTAGGTGTTTTATTATATTTCCTGTTATCTATTTTACCACCTTCAGTTGCCATGTCAAAAGACTTGAAAAAATCACCTGTTGCTAGAAGCTTTATGAAGGTTACCCCCTATGTCTTTGATGTTTTGAACAAGTTGCCAAAAGAAAAAAAGAAGAATCCTTTTAGAGGATTAACTTTTTAATATATGATCGATTTTGAAACCCTAGAATTTCCTTTGTTTAAGAAACTTGTATCTGGTGAGTTTTTATCAACTTTTGCTAAAAAATATTTTATTAATTTAAGGCCATTTCAATCAGAAAATAGTATTAAAAAAGTTCAAAATTATATTAAAGAAATAATAATGTATTTAACAAATAATGAAATAGAACTTTTTGATGACTCAGATTATGAGAATTTTTATCAAAATCTGATGGATCCATATAAATCTTTTTTTGCTCAGGAGCTTGTGACATTTAAAATTTTTCATAAATGGCTTGGAAATTTGAAGAAAGTTTTGTTGGAAAATGATACTATCGACACTTTACGTGAAATATTAAAAGATATTTATTCCTTTGGGGAGTTGATTGAAGAAATAGATAAAAAAATAGCTGATAATGGGCAAGTGAAAACTGATGCTACAATTGAGCTTGCAACGATAAGAAAAGATTTAAATAATGTAGGAAAGCAGATAAATAAAACACTAAATTCTATTATTTATGGTAAATCATCAGAAAGCTTTATTCAGGATAAGACAATTGTTGAAAGAAATGGTAGGTTTGTTATCCCTTGTAAACCAAACTTTAGGCAGTTTTTGAATGGAATTGTACATGATATATCAAAAAGTGCTCAAACTTATTTTGTAGAACCAGCACAGATAGTTGATTTGAATAATCGCTACCAGTCTTTAAAAATTGCTGAAGATGAAGAAATAAGAAAAATTGTTTATGAATTGATTGACAAAGTAAAAGGGAAAAGATTTGAATTGAGTTCTACAATTAAAGCATATCAGAAACTGATTTTTTATATTGAATATGCAAAGTTTGTGAAAGAACATAATGTTGTTTTTCCAGATATAGATGAGACTGTTGAGTTTAAAAAAATACATCATCCTATTATTTTATTTACAAAAAAAGACAATTCAGTACCTATTGATTTTAATATGGGGGAAGATAAAAAGGTGGTTGTTATAAGTGGTCCAAACACTGGAGGTAAAACTGCAGCATTAAAATCTATAGGTTTAAATCATATTATTGCTATGTGTGGTTTGCCACTATTTGGATATTATGCGAAAGTAAAGCTTTTTAAAAATATCTTGGTCGATATTGGTGATAACCAGTCTTTGATGATGGATTTGAGTACTTTTTCAGCTCATTTAATAAACATTAAGAATATTGTAGATTTTGCAAATGAGTCATCTTTAGTTTTGTTAGACGAGCTTGGTACGGGTACTGAACCGAAAGAAGGTGCGATTCTTGCAGTGGCAATTATCGAATATCTTGTCGAAAAAGGGGCAAAACTTATTGTTACTACACATTATAATGAAGTGAAAGAATATGCATTGAAAAATGATTTTGCTGAGAATTATGCTGTGGATTTTGATTATAAAACGTTTACACCAAAATATTCTTTATTAAAAGGTGTTGTTGGGAAATCAGATCCTATTTTAATAGCTAAACGTCTCAATTTTAATAAAGATATAATAGAATTAGCATTAATGAGACTTCAAGAAGATAAAAGCAAGTTGGAGTATGAACTTGACAGATTAAATGATTTAAAAATAGAGGTGGAAATATTACGAAAGAAACTGGAAGAGAAGGAAAAAGAGCTCCAATATAAAGAGGAAGTTTTGAGAGAGCGTGAGAAGGAGCTAGAGGAAAAACTTAATAAGAAAGAAGAACAGTTATTGGAAGAAGCATACTATCTTTTACAAAAAGGAAGATCTATTTTAAAAGGAAAATTTAAAAAGACATCTATAGAAGATATTGAAAAAGATTTAGAAACTACATCGTCAAAACTTAACAAACTGAGAGAGAAGAAAAAACCGATACAAGATGTAAAAGTTGGAGATAAAATAATTTTGGAAAAATATAATAAGCTGGCAGAGATTTTAGAAGTTAAGAAGAATTCAGTACTTGTTAATATGGAGGGGATTCGTATTGAGATTAAGAAAAGGGATTTGATAGGTAGGAAATTCCAAGATATAGAAAAAGAAAAGCAAAAGATTAAACAGTTGAATGTAAAAGGTGAAATTAAGAAATCGGTTTCTTATGAGTTGAATATTATAGGTAAAAAAGTTGATGAAGCTATTGATGAAGTGGATAAATTTCTTGATAAATGTGTATTAGCTGGTGTTAATAGTGCAGTAATTATTCATGGTAGGGGAACAGGTGCTTTGAGAAAAGGGGTACAACAGTTTTTGAAAAATGACCTCAGAGTAAAATCTTTTAGAGTTGGAACATTTCATGAGGGGGGCGATGCTGTAACCATTGTAGAATTTTAACTTATTGGAATTACCTCCCCTTTTTTTTGATATGAGGTGATAATATATGAGAGAGGAGCCGAGTCAGTTTTGCAAAGAATAGGATGATTCCAGATTTAGATTAAGATTGTTTTTTCATGAGTTTGTTATTATTATTTTTCATGGTTAGCGTTGTCTAAAATTATATTTTCACCGTTTAATACAGGGAGGATTGATGAAAAGATTTGCTGTTTTTGTAGTTTTAATTTTGTCGGTAATTTTATTTTTTTTAAATGTGAATAAAAAGAAACATGTTGATAGTATTACAATAAGTGGTAGGATTGAGGTTGATGTAGTGGATGTTTCGCCTAAGGTTAGTGGGGAAGTTATAAAAGTTTATTTTGAAGAAGGTGATAAGGTTAAAAGGGGAGACATATTGGTGGAGGTTGATAGAGAAGAACTTGAAGAAAAAATGAGTCAATTAATTGCTAAAAGAAGACAAGTAGAAAATAGTTTGAGAGCTAAAGATAGCGAAATTAAAGCATATAGAGTAAAATTGAAACAGTTGTTAATAAAGAAGGATAAAGTTTCAAAGGATGTAGAACTTGCAATTGAAATTGCAATGAATGAAATTAAAATAGCCAGTGCCAAGGTTAATGTCTTGAAAAAAAAGAAAGACATTATTTTTGCAAATTTAGGGAAAGTTAGAAAAGATTATGAACGATATAAAATATTGTATAAGGAAGGAGCAATTTCAAAGTCAACGTTTGAAAATATTTGTTTGAAGTTTGATACGTTAAGAAATGAGTTTGAGAGTGTAAAAAGCGAGTTAGAATCAGCAAAAGAATTCTTAAGTAATAGCAAAAAAAATCTTAAAAGAGTAAAATTACAGCGCAAAGAGGTTGAATTACTTGAAAAAGAAATAAAGGGGATTCAACAAACTATTAATATTAAAAAGAGTGAAAAACAAGGTATGATTGAGTCGATTAATGAGATAAAGGGAATGATAAGGGAGTTGCAAATTAAAATTGAAGACACATATGTTAGATCACCTATTGATGGTATAATTATGAGTAAAAATATAAATTTTGGTGAAATTGCTGTAGCTTATCAGCCAATTTTTTCTCTGTATAATCCAGAAAAAATATATTTTAAGGGTTTTTTTCCAGAAAAATATTTATCAAGAATAAAAATAGGTGATAAAGCGAAAATTTTTGTAGATGGTCAAGAAAAAGGGTTTGATGCTATAATTTCTTATGTGAGCGATAGAGCAGAATTTACACCTAAAGAGGTGCAAACCAAAGAAGAAAGAGTAAAGCAGGTTTTTGCTATTAAAGCCTACTTTGTGAAATCTGATAAATATTTAAAACCAGGGATGCCTGCTGATATGATATTGTTTTTCCAATGATCCTTAAAGTTGAAAATATTACTAAGCGATTTAAAAAAAGCTTTTCTTTAAAAGATATCTCTTTTACTTTAAGTAAAGGTGAAATATTGGGACTTGTTGGTCCCGATGGTGCCGGTAAGTCTACATTAATGAAAATTATTGCTAACGTAATGGATTTTGATGAAGGGAAACTTTACCTTTTTGATAAAGAGATAGATCGTAAAAAAAACTATGATATTTTAAAGGATAGAATTGCTTATATGCCTCAGGGACTTGGTTTGAATCTTTATCAAAAACTAAGTGTAGAAGAAAATATCGACTTCTTTGCCGAACTTAAAGGACTGGATATTGAAGAAATTAGGGATAGAAAAGATAGGTTATTAAGAGTTACAGGGCTTGATAGGTTTAGAAAAAGATTAGCAATGAATCTTTCAGGAGGAATGAAGCAAAAACTAGGAATTTGTTGTTCTTTGATTCATAAGCCTGAGTTGATTATACTTGATGAACCTACAGTTGGAGTAGATCCTATTTCAAGAAGAGAATTATGGGATCTTTTTATGGATTTTGTAAATCGTGAAAATCTTACTGTAATTATTTCCACATCCTATTTAGATGAAGCTGAACGTTGTGATAAGGTTATATTTTTACATGATGGAATGATTAAATATTATGGTAGGGTTGGGAAAAAATTATTTGAAAATATAAATGTTGTGGAAAAACCTGTAAGTTCATATGAGGTCAAACATTATTATGAGAAATACAGAGGGGTGAGATTTAGACGTAATATTGTAAGATATATAATAAAGAAATTCGAAGATAAAGAAAAAAATTTTTTAGTTGAGCCGGTTTTTGAAGATATAATAATGAATCAGTTAGAAACTAAATATCTGGATGTTGATTTTCCAAGAATTAACTCGAATTTTAAAGGGGATGATATAATTGTTTTGGATAAAATCAGTAAAACATTTGGTGATTTTTATGCATTAAAAGAGATTAGTTTCAGTGTTAAACGAGGAGAAATTTTCGGTTTATTGGGACCAAATGGAGCTGGAAAAACTACGTTAATTAAGATTTTAACGGGATTATACAAGCAAAGTGACGGGACTTTTGAGGTTTTTGGAAGAAATAGTTTAAAACAGTTAAAATATAAAATTGGGTATATGTCACAAAAATTTTCCTTATATAGTGATTTAAGTGTAGAAGAAAACATTGAGTATTATGCTAATATATATGGTGTAAAAAGTTTAGAAAAATTTGAAAATATTATAAAAACAATTGGACTTAGTAACTATAAGAAGGAGATTGTAAAAAGGCTACCTCTTGGATTTAAACAGCGTCTTGCACTTATTTGTTCTATCCTTCATATGCCTGAAATAGTATTTCTTGATGAGCCTACATCTGGTGTGGATCCTGTAGAAAGAGATGTCTTTTGGCAACTTATAACAAAGCTATCAAGAGCAGGGATCACAGTTATAGTAACAACACATTATATGAGTGAAGCTGAGTATTGTGATAGGATAGCTCTTATTTCTGCAGGTCAACTAATTGCACTTGATGAGCCTGAAAAATTGAAAAAAAGATTAACCAATGAAGTAGGTGATGTATATGATATTCACTGTGAAAATTATTATATGATTTATAAAAAACTAAAAAAAGAAGGGTATAAAGCATCCTTACTTGGTAGAAAAATCAGAATTTATGCTAGAGATGAGAGTTTTAAAAATTTGCTAGACATAAATTGCACTTTTATAAAAAGTGTACCAACTATGGAGGATGTATTTGTCTATTATGCTTAATAAAAAATTGAAGAGAATAGTTTCCATATTCAAAAAAGAATTTAAAGAGCTAAAAAGAGATAGGATTTCGAGAGTAATAGTATTTATTGTTCCTTTTGTTATGATGATAATTTTTGGCTATGGTATGGCACTTGATGTTCACCATATACCTTTTGTAATTGTTGATGAAGATAAAACTGAATTGAGTAGGGATTTCAAGTATCGCTTTATAAATAACAAAGAATATTTTAGTTTTTATGGAGAAGTAGTAAGTCAAGAAGAAGTTATTCAACTTATAGATAATAATAAAGTAAGGTTTGGTATAATTATACCATCTGATTTTACTGAAAAGTTAAAACAAAAAGAAGATATAAAGATTCAACTTTTAGTTGATGGTATTTTCCCTTATAGAGCTGATGTTATAAAGTCTTACGTAAATACTATTGTAAACAACTTTAATTTGGCATTAAATGATATTGATATCAAAGAATTGTTTAAATTAAATATAAGATACTGGTTTAATGAGAATTTGAAAAGCGTAAAACTAACAACAAGTGGGTTGCTGGCTATTATTCTTTTTCTTAATCCAGCTATTTTTGCCTCTTTATTGATTGTTAAAGAGAAAGAGAGCGGTTCTATTTATAATATTTATACTTCTTCCATAACAAAGATTGAATATCTTCTTAGTAAGCAGTTGTTTGCAGTTTTTGTTTCTATAATAAATTTTTTTATACTTTTTCTACTCATCGAATTCTTATTTAAGATACCTTTCAAAGGAAATTTTTTGTCATTTTTTATAGCATCTGTGATATATATATTTGTTTCAACGAGTATTGGTCTTTTTATGTCATCATTTTTAAAAAGTCAGGTGTCTGCCATTGTGGGGATTTCTGTGGTTGCCATAATACCAGCTTTTCTTTATTCAGGTTATCTTGTTCCTGTAAGTTCTATGTCTAACGAGGCGTATATACAAGCACATATTTACCCTACATTTTATTTTATGAATATAATTAAATTGAACTACCTAAAGGGTATAGATATTAGACTTTATACTCTTAATGTAGTTATTTTGATCTTTTTTTATGTAATATTTTTCAGTTTAACGCTCATTCTATTTAAAAAGAAGGAAAGATGAGATTTTTGTTTTTAATTAAAAAAGAGCTATTACACTTTTTGCGTAATAAAGGACTTTTGGTGTTTGTAATTTATCTTTTTACCGGAGATATTTATATAGCTGCCAATGGTATTGACTTAAGTCTTAAAAATGCAAAGTTTTACGCGGTAGACTATGATATGAGCTTTCAATCTAGAGAGCTTGTTTCTAAAATGATCAAGCCCTGGTTTGATTTTAAAGGTTATTTAATTAATGAAAAACTTGCAGATGATTTTCTTATTAGTGATAAAGGAGTTGGAGTTTTAGTTATCCCTCAAGATTTTAGTAGTGGATTGAAAAGAGGGGTATTTAATATTGCTATTTATTTAAATGGAGCTGATGCTAGTACTGGGTATCTTTTTGCAGGTTATGCCTCTGACATAATGGTAGATTACTATCTTGAAAATCTACCAAGGAAGAAGAAACTTGCTAAAGTTTTTACTGAGTCGCGTATCCTTTACAATGAAAATACACTGACAAAAAATTTTCTTGGATTATCTGAGCTTTTTTCAGTAATAACGCTTTTAGTTTTAATCTTACCTGCTTCATCGATAATTAGGGAGAAGGATGAAGGAAATATAGAAATGATACTTATATCTCCACTTAGTTTAAAAAGGCTTGTAGTTGCAAAACTGATAGCTATGTCTATTGTTATTTTATTGGGCAGTTTTATTGCAGTGAATGTTGTTTTAAAGATGGGGCTTAGTGTTCCAGTGAGAGGGAGTATTGGTTTATTTCTATTATTAACGTTGGGGTATATCTTTACCACCATGGGATTGTCTTTGCTTATAGCATCTATTTCAGAAAATATGTTACAAGTATCTCAGCTTGCAATTCTTTTTTTACTTCCTATTCTCTTTCTTTCAGGTTCATGGACTCCATACGAGTCAATGCCTTTAATATTTCAAAAGATGACATATCTTTCACCTTTGAAATATTATCTTGATGCTGGGTATGCTGTTATTTTAAAAGGACTTGGATTTAAATTTGTTGCTTTTGATATTTTAATGATGTTTTTCATGGGGCTACCATTATTTGTTATAGGTACGTACTTTCTCATGAAAAAGCTTTAATCAATGTTATATTTGATCTCTTAATATTTCTCAGTATCATGGTTAGTAAATTGTTTGTCACTATCGCTCTTACAAAGACATTGCTAGTGTTAGTGAAACAATCTTTTCTGATATGTTTAACATCGAGTTATAGTTTAAAATAATCGTTTCAGAAAATGAAAAATTGATAACATTAACGATTGATCATTCAGTTAATTTAATATTAAATGCAAAATCTTCATTATTTAAAAACCAATTAACAGTTTTTTCCAAACCTTCATCAATGTCAACTTGTGGTTGCCAGTTTAATAATGTGTTTGCTTTAGTTATATTTGCCCATGTTGCCATCATATCAGCTTTATGAAATGGTTTAAATTTTTTTATTGCTTTTTTCCCGAGTAGTTTTTCAATTTTTTCAATGACTTCACTTAGTTTATTAGGACTATTGTTACCAAGGTTTATTATTTCATATCCAACAGGTTTTAACGCTTTCACTGTTCCTGCAGCTATGTCTTCTACAAAAGTAAAATCTCTTGATTGTGAACCGTCTCCATAAATTGTAATAGGCTGTTCATTGTATATTTGTGAAATGAATCTAAAAACACTCATATCCGGTCTTCCTGCAGGTCCATATACTGTAAAATATCGCACTACACTTACATCAATTCCATAATAAAAATGATATGTATAGCAAGTTACTTCTGCAGATTTTTTAGATGCAGCATAAGGGGAGATAGGTGTATTGACTGGTTTGTCTTCGGTAAAAGGCATTGGTTGGCCTGCATAAAGACTTGAAGTGGATGCAAGAACAAATTTGTTTACTTTATAGTTTTTAGCAAGTTCTAAAAGATTAACTGTTCCAGTAGAGTTTGTTTCGTAATATACAAAAGGATTAATTATACTGTATCTAACTCCAGCTCTTGCAGCGAGGTTTATTATAGCATCAAACTTGTATGTTTGGAAAATAACTGATAACGCTTCAAAATTTGATATATCTATCTTTATAAAAGTAAATTTGTCATTTTTTTCTAGTTCATTTTTTCTATATTCTTTTAATCTAACATCATAGTAATGATTTAAATTATCAATTCCTATAACTTCATGTCCTTCTTCTAACAATTTTTTTGCGGTGAAATAACCGATGAATCCTGCAGCACCTGTTAATAATATTTTCATCAATTCAACTCCTTATGTTTTTTTATTACCCTAAATCTAGTACCTTTTGGTGTATCAAGTAGCTCTATACCCATAGATTCAAGTCTATCTCTGATTTTGTCGGCTTTTTCGAAGTCTTTATTTTTTCTCGCAATTGTTCTTTCTTCAATGAGTTTTAAAAGTTCATTTTTATCTAGCGGTAAATTTTTTTCAAACCAATCATCAGGCGTATGGATGATTATCCCTAAAACCTGATTCACTATATCTTTTAGTTTATCACTTAAAATTTTTATTTCACACAAGGTTTTTTCATCAACTTTTTGATTTAGGAGTTTATTCATATCTCTTATATAATCAAATATAGTTGCTAAACCTTTGGCAGTGTTGAAATCATCATCCATTGCTTTTATAAAAGATGATAAGAATTTATCATAAATTTTTTGCACTTCGTCAATACGGTTTTTACCTTTTTTTGTTACAAAATAATGGTTTAAGTCATCAAAGAAAATGTAAATTCTGTTGAGTGAATTTTCAGCTTCAATTAAATGATCAAATGAAAAATCGATGGGACTTCTATAATGTGTAGTAAGTAGAAAAAATCTTAATACTTCTGGGTCAAATTTTTTAATAATATCCCTAATAGTAAAAAAATTACCGAGAGATTTTGACATTTTTTCCTTATTTATGTTTACAAATCCGTTATGTATCCAATATTTTGCAAACATTTTTTCTTCTGCAGCTTCACTTTGGGCTATTTCATTTTCGTGATGAGGGAAAATCAAATCTTTACCGCCTCCATGTATGTCAAAAGGAATTCCGAGAATTTTTGAACTCATTACACTGCATTCAATATGCCATCCCGGACGTCCTTTTCCCCAAGGACTTTCCCAGAAAGGTTCATTTTCTTTGCTTTTTTTCCACAAAGCAAAGTCAAGGGGGTTTTCTTTTTTTTCATTAATATCAACTCTTGCCCCTGCTAATAGTTCTTCTAGATCTCGTTTTGATAATTTACCGTATTCTTTAAAGTTTGAAACTCTATAGTAAACATCTCCATCTGCAACGTATGCATAACCTTTTTCTATTAATATTTCACATAACTTTATCATTTCATTAATAAATTCTGTAGCTTTTGGTGTAAAGTCAGGGGGTAAAATATTGAGTTGATTCATATCATAATCATGTTCTTTGATAAATTTCTCTGTTAGTTCTTTCCAGTGGATATTTTCATTGTTGCTTCTGTTTATGATTTTATCATCAATATCTGTAAAATTTTTTACAAAAATCACTTTAAATCCCTTGTAAATCAAATATCTTCTAATGACATCAAAAACTACTGAACTTCTTGCATGTCCAATGTGGCAGTAGTCGTAAACGGTGACTCCACAAACATACATTCTAACTTCATTATCTTTTAATGGGGTAAATTCCTCTTTTTTACCTGTCATAGTATTAAAAATTTTTATCATAGCTCTCCTCTATCGTAATTTCTATATATTAAAAATTTTTATTCATGATAAATTATAAGTAGTATTCATATGGTATAGCCAATATTATTCATTTCGAATAAATTAAAAATGTTCAAACTTAAAAAATATACCAAATAGGTTATTTTGTAAAAATAACACTTTTTTAGTTGCTTGGAATTAAACTCACATACTTTTTTTTGATCTAAAGTTATATTTAATGTTAAACTTATATCACTCATAATATGCACAACGTACAAAGTGATTTTTTGCCACTTCGATGAGTTTTATTTCATTATTGCATTTTGATGAATATTTTTTACAACGCTTAGCATAAGGACAATTGGTTTTAACATTTTCATTGATTGTTTCATCCACCTGTAAATGTTTAGAATTTATTAATTGATATGTATAAGGATGTAAAGGGGTTTTTAAAAGCTTTTCTGTCTCAGCAGTTTCCATAATAAATCCTTTATACATTACATAAACTCTATGACATAAAAAGTTTACCACTGCTAAGTCATGAGAAATGAGTATTATTGTTTTGTTTTTTTCTTTGTTTAATTTTTTAAAAAGGTTGAGAATCTGCGCCTGAACGGATACATCAAGTGCGCTAACAGGTTCATCTGCTACGATTACTTCAGGATCTACTGATAGAGCTCTTGCTATGGAAATCCTTTGTCTTTGTCCTCCCGAGAACTGATGAGGGTATCTATATAGATGCTCTTCTTCAAGTCCAACGGATTTTATTAGTGATTTACAAATTTCATAAATCTCTTTTTTATTGTTTGTAATATACTGTTTTATTCCATCTTTAAGAGTTGAAATAATTTTTAGTCTTGGGTTAAGACTTGAATATGGGTCTTGAAAGACCATCTGTACATTTTTTCTATATTCATAATACGATTTGTTTACATGAATATCCTTTTTATTAAAAAGTATACTTCCAGTATCTGGTTTGTAAATATTAGTAATAATTTTAGCTAAAGTTGTTTTACCACTACCTGATTCTCCAACTATCCCAACAATTTCTCCTCTTTTTACATAAAAGTCAACATTGTTTAAAGCCTGGATTCTTACTTTATTACGTGAATGAAATATAGAGGAAATATTAAATGACTTGGAGATATTTTTACATTCTAAAATTGTCATTAAATCCATAAAGTTCTTTATATTTGATATTCATAATAATTCAACAAATATTTGTTTAAAAAATTTTATTTTTTTATGAAATCAATACTTACAAATTAGACAAATCTAAAAAATACTTTTGACTAATTTACAAAGATCATCTCCCCAACGTGTTGCAGGGGAGACAGAAAAAATATTCTGTTTTTTAATTAATGAAATTCATAAACAATATTTCCATTTTTAATAGTATAAACTGCAGCTCCAATTAATTTTTTATTGAAAAAAGGAGTGTTTTCTGATTTAGATTTGTTAATTTTTTCATCGAATATGTATTCAATTTTATCATCAATAATTGTTATATCAGCTTTTTTACCCTTGGCGATATAACCTCTATCTTTAAGATTTAAAATTTCAGCTGGTTTAAAAGAGGTAAGATAAACGAATTTTTTCATATCAATATTTTTAGTTTTTACTAGTTTTAGTGTTAGTGGAATTAACGTTTGCAGTCCGGTTATTCCAAATGCGGCATTATCAAATTCGACAAATTTTTCAATTTTATGATGAGGAGCATGATCTGTTGCTATTATATCGATGGTACCATCTTTTAACCCTTCGATAATAGCATTTTTATCTTCTTCTGTTCTTAATGGTGGGTTCATTTTATAGTTTGTATCGTAAGTTAAAAGGTCTTCGTCAGTAAGTGTAAAGTGATGTGGCGTTGCTTCAGCTGTTACATTTATACCTATCTTTTTTGCCCACCTTATTAGCTCTACGCTTCCCTTAGTACTTACGTGAGCTATGTGAACATGAGCATTGGTAAGTTTTGCAAGAAGTATATCTCTTGCAATCATAACCTCTTCTGCTTCAGCAGGTATCCCTTTTAAACCTGTGATTGTAGAGATTTTACCTTCGTTTATTACTCCGTTTCCAGCAAGATTTTTATCTTCAGCATGACTAATAATAAAGGAATCAAATTGACTTGCGTATTCAAGTGCTCTTCTCATTACTTCAGAATTCATAACCGGTAGACCGTCATCAGAGAATGCTAAAGCACCAGCTTCTAAAATATCTCCCATTTCAGTTAATTCTTCACCTTTCATCCCTTTGGTTATTGCAGCAACAGGAAAAATATCTATTATTCCAATTTTTTTTGCTTTTTCTATCATGTATTTTGTGATAGAGCTGTTATCATTTATAGGTTTTGTGTTTGCCATTGGGAGACATGTAGTTATTCCTCCTGCTGCGGCTGCTTTGCTACCAGACTCTATGTCTTCTTTGTATTCAAGTCCAGGATCTCTGAAATGAACATGCATATCAATAAGACCAGGAACAACATATTTATTAGAGCAATCAATTACAGTTGTATTTTCAATATTTTCTTTTGTTATATCTGCAATTTCATCATTATTTATTAAAATATTTACATTTTCCTCAATTTTGTCAAAATTTATTACAGTACAATTTTTTAGTAATAGCATTTTTATTCCTCCTTTTTGTTAAGTGATAATAAGTATAGTACTGCCATTCTTATGGCAACACCATTTTTTACTTGTTCAAGTATTACTGATTGTTTGCTATCGGCAAGGATACTTGGTAATTCTACACCTCTGTTAATTGGTCCTGGATGCATTATAATGGCGTCTTTTTGGGCAAGGGAAAGAATTTTTTTATTGAGACCGAAAAACTTTGAATATTCTCTCAAAGAAGGTAATAAAAGATTTGATTGCCTTTCTCTTTGTATCCTTAACATCATAATTACATCTGCATTTTCAACGGCCTCTTCCATATTTGAGCAAATTTTGCAGTTAAAATATTTAAAATGTTCAGGAAGCATTGTTTTTGGCCCAAAAAGGCGAATATTGACTCCTAATTTACTCATACCCCACAAATTTGATCTTGCTACTCTACTGTGTTCTATATCTCCAATGATTGCGACATTTAAATCCTCAAAATCACCTTTGTATTCCTTAATAGTCATTAAATCAAGAAGAGCTTGTGTAGGATGTTCATTAGTTCCATCACCGGCATTTACTACATTTGCTTTTGTGTTTTCAGCAATAAATTTTACTGACCCTGAAAAGGCGTGTCTTACCACAAAAATATCAGAGTACATAGCTTCAATATTTTTTATGGTATCGATAAGAGTTTCCCCTTTTGAAGTACTGCTTGATGAAGCAGAGAAATTGATAGTATCAGCAGAAAGTCTTTTACCTGCAATTTCAAAAGATGTTCTCGTTCTTGTAGAGGGTTCGAAGAATAAGTTAACAATTGTTTTTCCTTTTAAAGTGGGTACTTTTTTTACATCTCTTTCATTAATTTCTTTTAATTTTTCCGCTGTTTCAATAATAAATAAAATTTCTTCTTTACTAAGGTCTTTTAAACCTATAAGGTCAGTTTTAGTAAAATACATAATACCCCTCACTTAATATTTTTACTGATGCTTATACTATCTATTCCATCTAATTCTTTTAGTTTAACATTTATTCGTTCATCAAGACTGGTGGGGACATATTTACCTTTGTAATTGGGCTGAATTGGAAGTTCTCTATGTCCTCTATCTATTAATACGGCAAGAATAATTTTTTTTGGCCTACCATAATCGGTAATGGCATCAAGAGCAGCTCGTACAGTTCTTCCTGTAAATATCACATCATCTACGAGTATTATGTTTTTATTTTTCACATTAAAATGGATTTCTGTTCCTTTTATTATGGGAAATTCTGATATTTCTGTTAAATCGTCTCGGTAAAGAGTAATATCTAAGTATCCTATCTCAATATCTTTGTTTTTAAATTGTTTTATTTTATCTTTAATTCTGTCGGCTAATATAGCACCTCGTCTTTTTATTCCGACTATTTTAGTGTTTTCGAAGTCTGTACATTTTTCTATGATTTGAAATGTTAATCTTGTGAGGATGTTATCAAGCTCATGTGCATTTAAAATTTCTTTTTCATATTTCATCCTTAACCTCCTAGTTAAAAAAAAAGCCCTCCGGATAAACCGGAAGGCCTTTTAAAATATTTTTCAAATTTATGATTAAAAACCTATTCAACATTAGCTACCCTTATATATATTGATTCTGTCAGTTTTTATGATAGATGTCAAGATTTTCATTTATTAATCTTTACTTTATTAACTTCTGTTATTATATTTATGAAAAATTTTAATCTTAAATGGGGAAAAGAAGATGCCACAACTTACAGATAATATTTTTGATGAGTTGCATGAACTTATTAAGGGGGATGTATATACTGATAAACTTAGGAGGTATATGCATTCTACTGATGGAAGTATTTATAAAGTAGAGCCATCCTGTGTTGTGTATCCAAAGGATGAAGAAGATGTAAAGTCTGTAATTAATTTTGCTTTGAAATATGGCTTATCAGTACATCCTAGAGGAGCGGGGAGTGGATTGTGTGGTTCAGCTATTGGTAAAGGTATCGTGATAGATTTTATGAAATATATGAATAGGCTTTTGGAAGTAAATTATGAGGAGGGATATTTTATTTGTGAACCTGGATATCGTTTTGGGGAACTTGAAAAAGTAATTTCAAAAGAAGGTTTTTTCTTTCCTCCTGATCCCTCTAGCGGTGAATATGCTTCCTTTGGTGGTATGTTTGGAACTAATGCAAGTGGTGCACATTCAGTGAAGTATGGTAATGTTTCTGATTATGTACTTGATGCTGAGATTGTTTTAAGTAACGGTAAAAAAATTGTTATTTCTGAGGTTTTTAATAAGAATTATGAAGAACTGGATGATTATTTAAAAAGGATTTATGATCTTTATGAAAAAAATAAAGAAAAAATTGAATCAGCGTATCCACCTGTAAAATATAATGTTACAGGATATAACTTAAGAGGACTTGTAGAAAGAGGAAGGCTTAATTTATCAAGATTGTTTTGTGGATCGGAAGGGACTTTAGGTGTTGCTACTAAATTGAAGTTTAAAATAATTCCTAAACCTAAATATGATAGTCTTATTGTGGCTTATTTTGACAATATTATTGCTAGTGCAGAAGCAGTTCAACTAATCTTACCAATGGGACCAAGTGGGATTGAAGTAATGGATAAATCTCTTTTAAAGATTGCAAAAGAAAATGATGAAACATTAAGTAGTAAGATTCCAAATGGAGTAGATAATGTACTGTTAATTGAATTTGATTCTTTTGATAAAAATGAAGCAAAAATGTTGGCTGAAAAGGCTAAGGCACTAATGGATGAACATGGTTTGACAAATAGTGCTTTTTTAGCAGTTGAGAAAGAAGAAAAAGAGAAATTTTGGGCAATTAGGAAAGCTGCAGTACCAATATTGTATAAATTAAAAGGGAAAAAGAAAATTTTGGCTTTAATAGAAGATGCTGCAGTACCTACTGATAGGCTTGTTGAGTATTTTAATGGATTGTATGATATACTGGAAAAGCACAAAGTTGAATTTGTTATTTATGGCCATATTGCTAAAGGATTGCTTCACACCAGACCACTACTTGATCTAAAAGATCCTCATGATATAGATTATTTGAAAATTTTAGCAGATGAAGTTTTTGAGTTAGTAAAGTCTTTAGATGGTGCCATTTCTGGTGAACATGGAGATGGGAGGATTAGAAGTTATTATATAGAAAAACAATATCCTGAAATTTATACTATTTTCAAAAGTATTAAAGGTATTTTAGATGAAAATTATGTATTTAATCCTGATATAATAATTCATAGTGATCCTAATCAAGTAAAGAAATTTTTGAGATTTGGCAAAGATTATAGAAGTTATGATTTGGTTAATAAACTGCTTGTATGGAGAGAAAATTTTCTTGACGAAGTGGAAAAATGTCATGGATGCTCTAAATGCACAACTGTGACAGAAGCAACGAGGATGTGTCCAATATATAAGTTTACAAGAGATGAGATGGCTGCACCTAAGGCGAAAGCGAATATATTAAGAGCTTTAGTAAGTGGTGTCATTGATGATAAGGCTCTTTATGATAAAGCTTTTCAATATGTAATAAATCACTGTGTAAATTGTGGAAGCTGTTATAAGGAGTGTCCTTCAAATGTTAACATTCCCAAAATAGCTATGGAAGCAAAGGCTCAATATGTTAAAAAATATGGTGCTGGGATAGAGAAAAAACTAGTAGTAAGTGTTGAGCTAGCTGCTAGAACAACAAGGAAGATTTCACCATTACTTGCAAAAATTATGAAACCAAAATTTGTAAGAAAAATAAATGAGTTATTTACTGGGCTTTCTGAAGAAAGAAAATTTATTGCTTTTAAGAGCAAGTCGCTTTTTGAACAAGTGGATAAAGAAGAAGGAGCAGGTGAGAAATCAGTGCTTTATTTTGCTGGTTGTTATGCAGGGTATATTGAAACAAATATTGGATTATCAACAATAAAACTTTTAAAAACTATTGGATATAGAGTGTATATTCCAGATCAACATTGTTGTGGTTTACCCATGATTTCAAAGGGGATGGTGGATAGTGCTAAAAGGAAAATTTTAAGGAATTTATCAAAGTGGGGGAATCTTATTGATAAGGTTGATTATATTGTTGTTTCTTGTTCGTCATGTGGATTATCTTTACTTCAAGAGTGGGGATATTTGTTAAATACAGAGGAGATTGAGATAATAAGTAATAAAGTAATTCATATTACAAAATTATTGAACGATAACCTAGAAAAGCTAGAAATAGAACCTGACACTAAAAAATATGCTTATCATATGCCTTGTCATTTGAAGGTTCAAAAATATGCTAGCAGTTCAATTGATCTTATGCAAAAAGGTTTGGGCTATGATATCATTAACTTAAATTCTCATTGTTGTGGTATTGCTGGGAGCTGGGGGCTTTCTGCTGAAAATTATGGTTTAAGTATGGAGATTGCTTCTGATTTACATACAAAACTTAATGATTCGAATGTGGAAATAGCTATTACTGATTGTCCGACATGTAGAATACAAATGGAGCATATAAGTAATAAACTCATTTTGCATCCTGTGGAGGTTCTTGCTAAGTGTTTAAAAGATTAGTAGTTTTTTGCTTAGTTATTTTTACTTTTTTCTTTGTTTATGCCGAAGATAGCTCTGATTATTTTTTAGCAGTTTCTGCTTATAAAGATGGTTTTTATGATGTTGCGGAAATGAGTTTGCATGATTATTTGAGGCGTGCCGAAGATAAAAAGAAAATATTATTTGCAAATTACCTTCTTTACAAAATAAACTTTAAAAAGAAAAATTTTGATGAGGCAATGAAATATATAGGTTTTATAAAAAATACTAAGGATGAAAGAATCAATTTAAAAGATGTTAGAGCTGATAAATTATTTATCTTTACTTTAAAAGATTGCGAAGCTGCTAAAGGGTATTTGGACAAAAATTTTTATAATGAAACGTTAGCTGTTTATTTAAGGTCAAACTGTAATGTTGATAAAAATATTTCTAATAAAAGCTTGAGGCTGAGATTGCCAACCGAGCTGAGATTATTTCTTGCTGTAAAACTTAAAGATAATCCTGATGAGGTGGTTAAGCAGTTTTCGAAGCTGAATTTAAATAGGATTACGAACGAATACAAAAAGTCTTTTGCTGTGTATTTTTATAAAAATAAAAAATATGATTATTTCTGGAAAATATACAATATTTACAAAGATAATAACCTTGTAAACTTGGCATTAGAAAGGGTATGGAATTTAAAAATGTATAATTCTTTTATTAACAGTTTTGAGATAAATAGAAAAAAGTTTATTATTAGCAGTGTAAATTATTGTAGAGCTTATGAAGCTTATAAAAAATTAGGTAAAAACGCTGATTGCAATTTGCTTGATAAATGTTTTGATGAAAAAAATGCTGATTATTATAAGACAAAAATATCTTGTTATCAAAATAATAGTGATAAGGATGGGTTTGAAAAGAGTTTTTATATGGCTTTTGAAAAATATAGAGAGGTTGCATGTGAATTTGGTGTATATGGGTATGAAATTGGTAGAGTTGATATAAGTGTTTTGCAAAAATGTAGTAATAAGTATGCTATAGCTGAACAGTTGATTGTAAAAGATGATGGAAAAGCAGTTTTGAAGCTAATGAATAACGATAATAGTGATAGAGGGAAGTATTATAAGGTATTGGCTTATTTACTTTTGGAGGATACAGGTTCAGCTGAGAAGATTTTTAATTCTATTAAAAATAAAAAAATAAAAAATGAATTGTTGAAATTGCTAAAATGAAAAAAGTTATAATTTTAATAACAATATTATTTATGATGGTTGTAGGTGCAATTTGGTACTATATAAATAGTGCTACTTATAAATTATACAGAGAAGCTGTAGTTTTGGCAAAAGAAAAAAAATATTATGAAGCTTATGCAAAGGTTGTAAAATCTTTAACATATTATAAATTTAATAAAAAATCTTTGGTATTGAAGGCGAAACTATACAAAATAATTAAAGCTGAAGAAGACTATAAGAAGGCTGAAAGACTTTACAAAGAAGCAAGAAAAGCATATTTTGTTGAAGATTATGAAACGGCAAAAAAATACATAGCAGACTGTTTTGATTTATTAATCAATATACCAAGTGATGTTCCTGTCAAAAAAAAGGCAGATATACTTCTTGAAGAGGTAAAGAAGGATATTGATAAATTTTCTGTTGTGATTTCTAAAGCATATATTGATAAAGCTTTAACTCTTTCAGCTAAAGGCGATTATGTAGCTGCATATGAATATTTGGAAAGGTTGGGATTTGAAAATGATAGGGTAAAAAGGTTGAAGATGGATTTTGCATTTGTAATTGGGAATAAGAGATACACCTATGTTCTTTCTCATAAAGGGAGTGCAGATAAGACTTATATCAACGATGCAATTTATTGGTTGTCAAAAATTGATAAATCTCATCCAAAATATGAGATGGCTCAGAAAGAGCTAAAAGTGCTTAAGGGTTTATTGAATAAATGACATTTTAATGATTATTTTTTTATATGGTATTTGTAAAATTTGTCTTTTTTTTTGATAATATTTTAATGAAATAAAGGAGTAATAGGAGTAGGTTATGAGGAAACTTTATATAAAAACTTTTGGTTGCCAGATGAATGAATATGATTCAGAGAGGATTGTTTCTGTTTTTGCACAACGTGGTTATGATTTGACGGATAATATAAGAGAAGCTGATTTTGCAGTTATCAATACTTGTAGTGTAAGGGAAAAACCTTATCATAAGGTGGAGAGTGAGCTTGGCAGATTAAAGTTTATGAAAAAAAGTAACCCCAGTTTTAAAATAGCAGTGTGTGGCTGTGTTGCACAACAAGATGGTGAGAAATTTCTTGATAGATTTAAATATGTGGATTTGGTATTTGGTACCAGTGCCATAAACAGACTTCACTCTTTGCTTGATTTGTTGGAACAAGGTGAAAGAGTATGTGATGTTAATGATGCAAGTGATGAGCTTTCTATTCCTGTTTTTGCTAGAGAAAAAAAAGTATCAGCTTTTGTTACAATAATGAAAGGGTGTGATAATTTTTGTTCTTATTGTATTGTCCCTTATGTTAGGGGAAGAGAAACAAGCCGTAAGCCAGATGAAATCTTGGATGAGATAAAATATTTAGTTGATAATGGTGTAAAGGAGGTTACTCTTTTAGGTCAAAATGTAAACTCTTATGGAAAAAACCTTGATGTATCGATTACTTTTACAGATTTACTTTATAAAGTTCATGAAATAAATGGATTAGAAAGATTAAGATTTGTTACTTCACACCCTAAGGATTTTTGTGATGATTTAATTTATGCTATTAGAGATTTACCGAAAGTATGTGAATATCTTCACTTACCTTTACAGGCGGGTTCTAGTAGGATTCTTAAACTAATGAATAGAAAATATAGTTATGAAGAGTATAAAGATAAAGTTTTAAAAGCAAAAGAGTTGATTCCTGGTTTAGCATTATCATCAGATTTTATTGTAGGGTTTCCAGGTGAGACTGAAGATGACTTTGCTATGACTTTAAAAGCTTTGGAAGAGATAAGATATGAATCTATTTTTGCTTTCAAGTATTCTCCTAGACCTAAAACTAAAGCAAGTGCGTGGGAAGATAATGTAAGTGAAGAAGAAAAATCAAGTAGACTTGATGAAGTTTTGAAACTTCAATCGAAAATTACTGAAGAAATTAATAAGAGTTATAAAGGTAAAATTCAAGAGGTGTTGATTGAAGGGTTTAGTAAAAAGGATGAAAATGTTTTTTCTGGTAGAAACAGGCAAAATAAGGTTGTAAATATTTTGTCAAATTATAAATTAAATATAGGTGATATTGTTACTGTCGAAATAATTGAAGCTAAGAAAAATTCATTGTTGGGAAGAGTGGTTGAATATGCTGGGAGGTAAGATTTTATGAAAGAAGTATCAGTTAAATGTGTGATTAAGGATCCTGTTACTGCTCGTTATGTTTTAATTCTTGAAACAAAAGATGGTTTTTATGTACCTATAAAAATAGGTGTATTTGAGGCAGAAGCAATTTATACAGAACTTAATCAGATTGTTCCACCAAGGCCGATGACATATGATTTTATAACTGGTATTTTAACTGCCATTGAAGATGTTAAAATTGAGAAAGTAATTATAGAGGATTATGAAGATGGTGTGTTTAAAGCAAGTCTTTATTTAGCAAATGGGAATAATTATAAAGTAATTGATTGCAGGCCATCTGATGCTATAGCGCTTTCTTTAAGGATAAAATCTCCAGTTTATATTAAAGATGTCGTGCTAAACAAGTGTAAATGTTTTACTAGAGATTGTATTAAAGGGGAAACTGGAGTTGATATTTTAGAAGAGATTTTAACTGATCAGGGTACTACTCGTTGGGATGTATAAAGTTTATTCATTTTGCTGATTTACATATTGGAAGAAGTTTATCTTTTTTGAGAGCTCATGATGATTATGAACTCTATGGGAAAATTCTTAGTTTTGTAAGTGAGTTAGCAGATAAGTATGATATAAGTTTTTTTGTTTTGCCAGGTGACATTTTTAATTCCACTATTATAGATTATAAATTCAAGTTTCTTTTTACAAGATTTTTAAAAAAAAATAATAACAGGCGTATTTATTTCTTGTCCGGTAATCACGACTCTTATGAAAGAGAATTTTACGATTTCTTTAAATATTATGATAATTTTATAATTTTTAATAATAACGAAATAAAATTTTATGATGAAGGTGATATAAGTGTTGCTGGGGTCAATCTTGATTATTCTTTAAAAAATGTTAACCCATTGAAAAAGTGTGATAGGGGAGTTTTTCGTAAACCCACAGTTTTTTTGATGCACTCAAACTTTATAGGTTTAGTGGGTGATCATGAAAATTACCTTCCCATTGGTGTTGATGATTTGAAAAAGTTTAATGTTCCTGTTTATCTAGCAATGGGGCATATTCATCAATATTATTTTAAGATAATTAATAATGTGACTGTAGCTTATCCTGGGTCACCCATTCCTGTAAGAATTAATGAGATAGGGAATAAATATCTAAACTTAGTTGAGTTTGATGGAAAAAATTTTTCAGTCAGTAAGATTAATACGGGTATTATGATTTATGAAAAAGAGTTGGTTGTAAAGGAATGTGATAAGTTAGAAAATGTTTATGATAAGCTAGCAAGAGTTATTTCTGATCAATTTTATTATTTTATTAAAATTAGAGGCGTTGCAAGAGGAAAATTAAAATGGGAGTTGATAGAAGCTAAAAAAGATTTAATGGATGAGTTTCCTAATATAGTGGACATGTTAGATGAAAGCTTGACTGACTTTGAGCTGAAGGAAATCGATAAGATGGGAATTTTTCAAAAGTTGTTGTATGAAGAGTCTCTGAAAGAGATGGAAATATTTGATGAAAATCTTAAGAAATTAATCAAGAAATATGATATTAGTTTAGATTATAACAAACTGAAAAAAAATGCTTTATCTTATTTGTTTGCAAATATAGTGAATGATGAATGATAGTTAAAAAATTAAATTTAGAAATTGAGAATTTATTGAATGTGACGTTTACTTTTGATAAGAAAGTAAATGTTATATATGGTGAGAATGAAACTGGTAAAACTACAATTTTGACATTTTTTAGATATTTATTTTTTCCAAAAGCAAGAAAAGCTAGACCTTGGTATGTGGCAAACCTTACTGCTGATGCTTTGATACAATTAAATGAAGAAAACTTTATAATCAATTTTGATAAAAAAAATTTAAGAGTTGTTCCTTCTGAAAAAATTTTCTTGGATATTGAAGAATTATTTGATTTTGAATCATTTAAGAATAGTTTTGCTATTACTCAGGAAGAACTGTTTAAAATAGAGTATTTTGATTTACTCAAAAAAAAGAGAGAACTATTTTTAGGCGTTTCAGGTCTTTCTTATTCTAATGATTTGTCTGAAATGATTAGTTCCTTAAAAAAAGATATTGATAAATTATATAAACAAAGGGGGAGAAAACCGTATATCAACCAGCTTAAGGATAGGTTGAAGAGTTTAGAGAAGGAGATAAATGATGCTAAAGATGAAATTCAGGATGTTGATTCTGATCTGAACAGAAAAAAAGTCCTTGAAAAGGAACGACAAGATTATGAGAAAAGAATTATTGGTTTAAAGAAAGAGATAGAGAATATTAGAAAACTTCTAACCCCTTTTGAAAGCTATCTTGAAATAAGAAATAAAAAGCAGAAATATAACGTGTTGTCAAAGGAAGTGATAGTTGATGAGCAAAGTTTTAATAATATAAAAAGGTTAAGAAAAGAAATGGAGGAGGTAGAGAGGTTAATTGAGGAGAAAGTCTATAGACTTTCTGTTTTAAAGGGTGAAATTGGGAAAATAGATTATGATATAAAAAGAGATTTACTTGATAAATTTAAAAAAGGTTATTTTTTGTATGGTGATTATGATTTTGATGAACTTTTTCGCAAAAAGGAGAAACTAGAATTAGAAATAAACAATTTTTTTGAAAATGTAGAATTTAATGTTGAGGAGCTTTCGATTGTAGAGAAGAAGGTTAAAAAACTGTTAAATAATTACAATTCTTTAAAGCAAAATCTTGAGTTGTATAATACAGAGTATGAAAAGAAAAAGGGTATTTTGACAGCTGTCGATGAGAATGAATTAAAAGAGAATCTATTTCGATTGAAAAAGAAGAAAGAAAAAATAATAAATTTGATTGACATACTTCGGGAGAAAGAAAAAATTTTAAGTAGGATTAATGAACTGGATGAACATTTAAAAGATATTGATTTAGAAAAACTGCAAGATTTAAATACTAAACTTAGAAAGTTTAATAACAATCCCTTGGTTGATTTTAATGAAAGGGAAATTGAGAAAGTAAAAAGTTTATTGCCAAAAATAAAGTTGATAAGTTTTTCCCTTATTTTAGTAGATATTTTAGGTTTGGTATTTGCAATCGGTAAAAATATTAGTTTTATAATTTTGGGATTAGTTCTGTTGTTTTTAATTTCTGCATCAAGTTATTTTTTATATTTTAGGTTATTAAGAAAATTTAACGTATTTTCATATAAAGAGTTTTTGGAATATTTTAATGAATTTCAGAATCTTAAGAACTTGAAAAATGAAAACATCGATGACGTTCTAAAAAAAATAAATGAGATTGAATTTCTGAGAAATGAGAAAGAATATTTAAAAAATAAGTTAAAGCAGTTTGATGGTGTTGTGGGAGATATGGAAACGTTAGATAGAGAGCTTTGTGAAGTGGAAGAGGAAATTGACGAATTAAAGCAAAAATTGGCTGGGTTGAAGATTTTGAAAAGTGAGTATGATGAATTAGTTACAAATATTGAGAAAGTAAAAATGGATTTGGGAAGAATAGAGTTGGAAATTAAAAGTTTTGGGTTTCATCTGAAAGATGAAGAAAAGATTTTATTGGATATAGAGAAAGTTAAAAATTTAATTGCCGAGAAGAAAAAAGTTGATGATCTCATTGCTAATATAAATGATTTTAATCATACTGTTAATAGGTTAAAAAATGAATTGAAGCTTAGTGATGATAAAAGTCTTGATGATTTAGCCGAATTTGTAGAAAGAGTGGTAACAGGGCAGGATTATAAGTTGAAATTGGAAAGTGAATATAATTTAACCCAAAGTGAATTGGTGCAGTTGAGAATAAGATTTAAAAATATGCAAAAAAATGTAAAAGATATTCTTGTTAAATTTGGAGTGAATAGTTTCCATGATATGGAACTTGGTTTTGAGAATTTTAAGGTGTTAAAAGGCTTAAAGGAGGAAATAAAAGAGCGTGTTTCCACTTTTGAAAAGCGTTTTGGTATTGAGTATGAAGATTATTCAAAAAGAGTGGAAAATGTTTCAGAGTTACAGCTTCAAAATTCTTTAAATGAGAAAATAAGTGAAATGGAAGATTTACAAAGTAAATTGCAAAAGGTGATAGAAGATATTAGTAGATTAGATGAAAGGATAAATATATACATGAATAAAGATATTCTTCATAAAAAAGAAAGTGAACTTGAAATGTTAAAAGATATACTCAAAAGTAAGTTGGAAGAGTTTGCTATAAAAACATTTTCAATAAAAATTTTAGAAAATACATTAAAAAGATATGAGGAAGAATATCAGCCTGAATTGTTGCAAAGTAGTTCGAAATATTTTGAGAAGTTTACAAATGGTCGGTATACACAAATACGAACAAATATAGATGGCAACCTTTTTGTTTTGAGTATGGATAATAAGATTAAAAGGGTTGATGAGTTATCAGCTGGTACAAAAGATCAGCTTTTTCTTGCATTGAGACTTGGTTATATTGATATGATTGACAAAAAATTGCGATTGCCGCTATTTTTTGATGAAATTACTGCAAATTTTGATGATGCGAGAGAACTAAATTTTTTAGATACATTAGAAAAAATCAGTGATACAAGACAGGTTTTTATTTTTACATGTAAAAAGACATTAGTTTCAAAACTTGATGAGAGATTTTTTGTTTATAATCTTTAACAGTTTGTAAGTTGATAATTAGTTGCTCTAAAATAGTATAGATCAACTTAATAAAATTTTACTTATTTTCATTATAACGTTAGTCAAATATTACTTGCTTAAAATAGGATTGTTTGAGTATATTACAATAT
>NZ_JAQNCS010000002.1:0-202980 GCF_049472655.1 Deferribacter abyssi | reverse complement strand
ATAAACAATTTCATGCAAGGTAGTGCAAAAAATGGGGTGACTCCAAGGATTATATTTATGTTGATAAAACATATTACAATGATATAATTTTACTATGAGTAGAATAACGGCTGTTTGGATATTTCTTTTCGTGCTTGGATGTATATTTATAAATTACCCATTCATTACAATATTTGATAAAAGGGTATTAGTGAGAGGTATTCCTTTGATTTATGTATATTTTTTTATGGGATGGTTTATTTCAATAATTGTTGAATTTATTTTTGTATTAGCGTTGAAAAAGAGAAAAAGATGAAATGGATACTATAATACTAATAACTTTTGGTTACTTTGCATTACTTTTTTTGATTGCTTATTATGGGGAAAAATTTTTTAAAAAGAATAAAAAAATTATTTCAAATCCATATGTATATTCTTTAACTTTAGGTGTTTATTGTACTACGTGGACATATTATGGTTCTATAGGTAAAGCGGCAACTACTGGTATAGATTTTATTACTATATATGTTGGTCCCACTTTAGTTGTTTTTACATGGTGGATTTTTCTAAAACATATAATAAGGATTTCTGAAGAATATAATATTACTTCTATTGCTGATTTTATTAGTTTTAGATATGGAAAATCAAAATATTTAGGTGTTATTGTATCATTATTTTGTATCTTTGGGATAATTCCTTATATTGCACTACAGTTAAAAGCAATTAATGAGACATATGCAATCATTACGAATATTAATTTAAGATATAATCAAAGCTTAATACATGACTTTTCTTTTTACTTTTCTTTGATTATTGGGTTAATTGGTGCTGTTTTTGGAACTCGCCATGTAACAGAAGCAAGAAAACATCCTGGTTTAATAAGTATTATCGCTTTTGAATCAATTGTAAAGTTAACAATCTTTTTGATTGCTGGGATTTATATTACTTTTTTTATATTTGATGGATTTGGAGATATTTTTAATAAAATAGCAAACAGTTCAAATTATTTAATTTCAAACAAATTTGATAGTCTTATAACAATTAAAGATTCCATTTCCAGTTATTTTCAATGGTTTACAATGTTGATGATGAGTATGTTTGCAGTTATGTTTTTGCCAAGACAATTCCATGTTACGGTTGTTGAGAATATGGATAGTGAACATGTTGATAAAGCAATGTATATGTTTCCTCTTTACCTATTTTTGATTAATTTGTTTGTAGTGCCTATTGCCTTTGCGGGAGTTTTGATATTTAATAACACTGGTGATCCAGATTATTATATTATTAACATTTTTGTTTCAAATCAAAAATATTTATTGGCTTTATTAGTTTATTTGGGTGGTTTAGCCGCTGGGTCAGGGATGATAATTGTTTCTTCGGTTAGTATTACACATATGGTAGTGAATAATGTGTTGGTACCTTTATTCGTAAAGAAATTGGTAAAAATTAATTTAACTTATACACTTCTTTTTTTTAAAAGATTACTTGTTGTTTTAATAGTATTAGTTAGCTTTTTTTATTATAAATATATTGGGGCTCATTTTTCTCTAGTAAGTATTGGTTTGACATCTTTTGCTGCAGTAAGCCAGTTTGCACCTTCTGTATTTTTGGGCATGTTTTGGAGCAAAGTAAATGAGAAAGGTGCTATTGCAGGTATAACTGCAGGCTTTTTAATTTGGCTTTATACTTTGATTGTTCCTGATATGGTGAATGCTGGAATATTATCTGAAAAGATTATATTTGATGGGTTGTTTGGAGTTTCTTTTTTAAAGCCTTATTCTTTATTTGGTTTAGATAGTTTAGATATTTGGTCCCATTCGTTTTTTTGGAGTATGTTTTTTAATATTACGGCTATAGTAATAGTTTCTCTTTATACAAAACAAACAGAAACTGAAATTGAAACATCTCTTATATTTGAAAAAGAATTTTATCTAAGAGAACTGTTAAAAGTAAAAAAGAAAACTATTGTTGATTTGAGTTATGAGGATATTTATTCACTACTTTCTAAATTTATTGGAGAAAAAATTGCAGAAGAGAAATTGAAATCTCATATTGAAATGCGAGGAAAAGATGTTGGTGAGCTGACACTATCTGATATTGCAGAATTAAGAGATTATACTGAGAAGATTATTTCTGAAATAGTTGGACCAAGTGCTTCAAAATTAGTGGTAGAATCTTATCTTGAGATGCTTGGAAAAGGTGAGGACAAAGTTATTGATATTTTTAAAGATTTAGTTTCTTATTCTATAAGTGAATCTAAAGATACTTTAATTAAAAGGGTTTCTGAGCTAAATGTACTGTTGGAAATTTCAAAGATATTCTCTAGCCCGGGCGGATTGAATCAAAAGATTATCAAATCTCTTAATCTGTTAAAAAGAACATTTAAGTTTGATTTGGTTGTTTTGCGAGTTATGAAGAATGATGTATTAAAGATGACAGCTTATGCTGGTCAGCTTGCTCAAAACTTAGATTTAGACAGAACTGTTGAAGAAGTAAAGGATACTTTTTTGGGGAAATCTATTGAAGAGAAAAAGCCTATTGCTATCAATGATATTAATTTGATTGCTTTAAATGAGAAAGTAATTGATATTAAAAAGGCTGGTTTTGTATCTTTTTGTCACTTGCCACTAATAATTGAAGGAGAAGTAAAAGGGGTTATTTCGTTTTTTTCAAAAATTTACAAGGGTATGTATACAAATGAGTTTATTGCATTATTGGAGAGTGTTGCACATCAGATTGCCTTTTCTATTAAAAGTCATGAACAAACAAGAGAATTGATAAAGATGAGAGAGATTTCAAAGGAATTGGAAATTGCTAGAACAATTCAAAGTTCGTTGTTGCCTGATAAACCACCTAATATATCAAATGTTGAATTTGCAGGTGTGTGTTATACTTATGAGTTTGTTGGCGGAGATTATTATGATTATTTTGAGCTTTCTGATAATATATTAGATATTGTTATTGCTGATGTTTCTGGCCATAATGTCGCTTCTGCTCTTATTATGTCGGAGGTTAGAACATTATTGAAGAGTATTATAGCTACAAATCCTAATTATGAGCCAAAAGATATAATAACTAAATTAAATAGAGAAATTTATGAAGATTTGGAAAAATTAGAATTTATTATAACTTTAGTTTATTTGAGAATAGATTTTATAAATAAAAAAATAATATATACAAATGCTGGACATCCTAAACCGATTATATGCAGAGCTTTTCAAGCTTTTGAATTAAAAGATGGTGATATTTTATTAGGGGTATTGAAAGATTATAGATATTCGCAATCTGAATTTCATTTTAAACCAAATGATATGATTTTTTTATATACAGATGGGATCATAGAAGCAGAAAATGAGAATGGTGAGTTTTTTGGTTATGAAAAACTTGAAAAGGTTATTGTGAAGAGTTGTGGTATTTCGCCAAACGATTTAATAGCTTATATTTATGAATCAGTGCTTGAATTCACAAATGATACAAAGCAAAAGGATGATATAACAATGATGGCGTTAAAGATAAAGTAAACTTTACAGTTATCTTATATTTTAGTTTTAATTTTTTTAGTGAAAACTGTGCCACATTTATTCATGATATGTTATCTGTAAAAATAAATGTGATTCCATTAAAAAATAATTGAAAATAAACTTTTAGTGTGATAATTATTAAACAATTTTAAGTAAGATTTAACAGGAGATACTTATGAGAAGTGATAATGTAAAAAAAGGGTTGGATAGGGCTCCACATAGGGCTCTTTTACATGGGAGTGGTGTGCCAAAAAGTTCTATGAATAAGCCTTTTATAGGGATTTGTTCTAGTTTTACTGATTTAATTCCTGGTCATTCTGGGATGAGGGATTTAGAACGATTTATTGAAAAGGGTATTCATTCAGGTGGTGGATATGCTTTTTTATTTTCAGTACCTGGGATATGTGATGGTATTGCAATGGGACATAAAGGTATGCATTATTCTTTACCTAGTCGAGATGCAATTGCTGATATAATAGAATGTGTTGTGGAAGCTCATCAACTTGATGGTGTAGTTTTTTTAACAAATTGTGATAAAATTACCCCTGGCATGTTAATGGCAGCTGCTCGATTAAATATTCCATCAATTTTTGTAACTGCTGGACCTATGTTGAGTGGTAATTGGAGAGGAGAGAGAAGATCTTTTGTAAGAGATACATTTGAGGCTATGGCTAAATATAAAAAAGGTGAAATCGATGATTTTGAGATGAATAATTTGGAGCAATGTGCGTGTCCTTCTGCAGGCTCATGTCAAGGATTATATACTGCAAATACAATGGCTTGTCTTACCGAAACTATGGGGATGAGTTTGCCTGGGTGTGGGACTGCATTGGCAGTTATGTCAAAAAAGAGGCATATTGCTTTTGATAGTGGTGTACAGATATGTGAGTTAGTAAGAAACAATATACGACCAAAAGATATTTTGAATGAAAAAGCTTTTAGAAATGCAGTTATTGTAGATTTGGCGCTTGGTGGATCTACAAATACTACATTACATTTACCTGCAATTGCACATGAGGCTGGGGTAAAACTTGATTTAATGTTGTTTGATGATTTAAGCAAGAGAGTACCGCATATTACAAATTTGAGACCAGGTGGTGAATTTTTCATGGAAGATTTGGATTATGCGGGCGGGATACCTGCTGTTTTAAAAAGACTTGAAACATTAATTGAAGATAATTTAACAGTATCAGGAAAAGCTGTAAAGGAAATTGCAAGATCAGCAATTGTTTTTGATGAGGATGTGATTAGGCCGATAGATAATCCTTACCATAAAGAAGGAGGGATAGCTGTACTTAAAGGGAATATTGCTCCTGATGGTTGCGTAGTGAAGCAATCTGCTGTTGCTTCTGAAATGTTTGAATTTGCTGGTAAAGCAAAAGTTTTCGATTCTGAAGAGGATGCTATGGATGCTATTATGGAGGGAAAAATTAAAAATGGTGATGTAGTGGTAATACGCTATGAAGGACCAAAAGGCGGTCCTGGTATGAGGGAAATGCTTGCTCCTACGGCAGCTATTGCTGGTTTAGGGTTGAATAGAGTTGCTCTCATTACAGATGGGAGGTTTTCAGGTGGTACCAGGGGACCATGTATTGGACATATTTCTCCTGAGGCCGCCGAAGGTGGAGTCATTGCTTTTGTTCAAGATGGTGATGATATTTATATTAACATAAAAGAAAGAAGAATTGAGCTGCTAATTAGCGACTCAGAATTGGAAGAGAGAAAAAAGAGATGGGTCAAACCTGAACCTAAAATCAAAACAGGTTATTTGTACAAATATGCTTTAAATGTTAGTAGTGCTGCTGAGGGTGCTATTTTTAAAAAATTGTAGTAGGAGAAAACTATGATGACAGGTGCCGAAATATTAGTGGAATGTTTAAGAAAAGAAGATGTAGAGGTTATATTTGGATACCCTGGCGGGGTATTGTTAGGAATTTATGATACATTATTCGATACTGATATTAAACATATTTTACCGAGACATGAGCAGGGTGGTATTCATGCTGCAGATGGATATGCTAGGGCTACAGGTAAAGTGGGTGTTTGTATGGCAACTAGTGGACCAGGAGCAACAAATCTTATAACAGGTATTACTACAGCGTATCTAGACTCTGTGCCTCTTGTAATATTTACTGGACAGGTACCTACATCATTGATAGGAGGAGATGCCTTTCAGGAAGCAGATATTATTGGTATAACTAGACCTGTAGTTAAGCATAGCTATTTAGTTAAAGACATAAAAGAACTTGCTCCTTCAATTAAGGAAGCTTTTCATATTGCAAAGACTGGAAGGCCGGGACCGGTAGTTATAGACTTGCCAAAAGATGTGGTAGCTTCAAAAACAAAGTTTAGATATCCTGAAAAAGTAGAATTACTAGGTTATAATCCAAATTATGAAGGACATCCTATGCAGATTAAGAAATTGTTGAAAGCATTGGAATCTGCTAAAAAACCTGTAGTATATATGGGAGGAGGTATTAGGATTAGTGGTGCCACTAAGGAGCTAGTAGAGTTTGTAGAAAAAATTAATTTACCCGTTATTTCATCTTTTATGGGGCTTGGTGGCTTTCCTGGTGATCATCCTAATTTTATTGGTTGGCTTGGTATGCATGGGAATTATGCTTCTAATATGGCAATGACAGAAACAGATTTTATTGTTGCTGTAGGGACGCGTTTTTCTGACCGATCAACAGGTAGATTGGATGGTTTTGCTCCTAAGGCAAAAATAGCTCATATTGATATTGATCCAGCTTCAATAAGTAAAAATGTAGTTATAGATATACCGATTGTGGGAGATTGTAAGGTAGTATTGGAACAGGTGTCAAAGTATTTGGGTGATTACAATTGGGATAAACGTGCAAAAGATAGAGATTCTTGGTTGAAACAAATAAAAGCTTGGAACAGTACACATCCTTTTACTTATAAAAAAAGTAATAAAGTGATTAAACCTCAATTTGTAGTTGAGAAGATATATGAAGTAACTAAAGGTGATGCTATTATATGCACGGAAGTTGGACAGAATCAAATGTGGGCAGGGCAATATTATAAATTTAAAGATCATCGTCAATTTATTTCTTCAGGTGGTCTTGGAACGATGGGATTTGGTTTTCCTGCGGCCATTGGAGCAAAAATAGGTAGACCAGAAAAGGAAGTATTTGATATTGCGGGTGATGGTAGTTTTCTTATGAATATACAAGAAATTTGTACCGCTGTTCAGTATAGAGTGGGTGTTAAAATTGCAATTTTAAATAATAAATTTTTAGGGATGATTAGGCAGTGGCAAAGTCTCTTTTTTAATAACAGATATTCGTATTCTTGTTTGGAATGTCAGCCTGATTTTTTAAAGCTTGCAGAAAGTTATGGTTGTCCGGCGTTTAGAGCTGAAAAACCAGAGGATGTAGAGCCAATTTTAAGAGAGGCCATGAAGATTAAGGATTTACCTGTTCTTATGGATTTTGTGGTTGATAGGGAAGAAAATGTGTTTCCTATGGTGCCTGCAGGTGCTGCTTTAAATGAAATGATATTGGGGGACTGATATGAGACATATTATATCAGTATTAGTAGAAAATAAATTTGGTGTTTTATCTAGAGTTGCCGGTCTTTTTAGTGGTAGGGGATATAATATTGAAAGCTTATCTGTGAATACTACTCATGATCCGAGATTCTCAGTGATGACAATTGTTACTAGTGGTGATGAGAGAATAATCGAGCAGATAATTAAGCAATTGAGAAAGTTAATAAATGTGATAAAAGTTCGTGATGTTACACCAATGGATCATATAGAACGTGAGATGATGCTTGTAAAGGTTCATGCTACATCTAAAACCAGACCAGATATTTTTAATATTGTTAATACCTTTAGAGGAAAAGTTGTTGATATTACTGGAGAGTCGCTCATTGTTGAGATAACAGGTACAGATGATAAAAATAAGGCATTCCTAAAAGTATTAGAGCCATATGGATTAATTGAAGTAATAAAAACAGGGTTTGTTGCTATAGCAAGAGGTAGTAAAGCAACACCTGATTATAGCAAAACATCATAAATATAAAATATTACAAGAGGTGGAAGATGAAAGTTTTTTATGAAAAAGATGTAAATCTTGATTTAATTAAAAACAAAAGAGTAGCAGTTATTGGTTATGGAAGCCAAGGTTATGGACATTCTAACAATCTTAAAGATAGTGGTGTTGATGTAGTTGTTGGTTTAAGAAAAGGGAGTAAAAGTTGGGATAAGGCTGAAAAGGCTGGTTTAAAAGTAATGGAAGTTGAAGAAGCAGCTAAATGGGCTGATGTTATCATGATTTTAACACCTGATGAAACTCAGGGTGATTTGTACAGAGAAAAGATAGCTCCAAATCTTAAAGAGGGGGATTATATAGCTTTTGCACATGGATTTAATATTCATTTTGGGCAGATCATTCCTCCTGAATATATTAATGTTATAATGATAGCACCAAAGGGGCCTGGGCATCTTGTACGTGCAGAGTATGAAAAAGGTGGAGGTGTTCCGTGTCTTGTTGCCGTTGCTCAAGATTATAATGGTGATGCTTTGGAAGTAGCTCTTTCTTATGCGGCTGCAATAGGTGGAGCAAGAGCAGGAATTTTGCAAACAACATTTAAAGAGGAGACAGAGACAGATCTTTTTGGTGAACAAGCTGTTTTGTGTGGTGGTTTGACCCAGCTTATTAAATATGGTTTTGAAACATTGGTGGAAGCAGGTTATTCTCCTGAAATGGCTTATTTTGAATGTCTTCATGAAGTAAAGCTTATTGTTGACTTGCTTTATGAAGGGGGAATTTCGAATATGAGATATTCTATTAGTAATACAGCTCAATATGGTGATTTGACTAGGGGGCCAAGAGTTATTTCTCCTGAAGTGAAAGAAAATATGAAACAAGTACTTTATGAGATTCAAAGTGGTCAATTTGCAAAAGAGTGGCTTTTGGAAAATAGAGCAGGAAGACCTGTTTTTAATGCATTGACAAAGTCAGATGAAAATCATCAAATTGAGGTTGTGGGTAAAAAACTTAGAGAAATGATGAGTTGGCTTGGTAAAAGTAAAATAGTTGATACAGAGAAAAATTAAGGTGGGGCTTTTGTCCCCCCATTTTTTTTTCTATTGCTAATATTTAATCTGTGAATTATAATAATCAAAAAAGGAGTTCTAGTTGATAGCAAAAGAAGGTTTTCCATTTATTTTAACAGCTGTTGTTGCTTTTTTGGTGGTATTAGTTATCTCTAAGCAATTGCTTCTGTTAATGATAATTATTTTGCTTGCGCTGTTTGTGTGGTTTTTTAGAGATCCTGAAAGGGATATTCCACCTTTTGAAGGGATTGTGGTTTCTCCTGCGGATGGAAAAGTTGTTGATATTAGTGAAGAGAAAGTAGATGAGCAAGAATTTAAAAAAATATCAATATTTATGAATGTGTTTGATGTGCATGTTAACAGGGTTCCTCTTACAGGTGAGGTAGTTAGTGTAGAGCATAAACCAGGAAAATTTTTAGCGGCTAATAGACCTGAAAGTTCCATCGAGAATGAACAAAATATTATAAAAATTATTACTGAATATGGTAATGTTATTGTAAAACAGGTTGCAGGTCTAGTGGCGCGTAGAACGGTGTCTTATTTAAATACTGGAGATAAGGTTTTGATAGGAGAGAGGTTAGGTATAATTAAATTTTCTTCAAGAGTGGATCTCTATTTACCGATGAATGCTCATGTAGTTGTAGAGTTAAATGACCGAGTTAAGGCTGGTGAGTCAATAATAGCGAGGTTTGAAAGTAAATGATTAAACGTGAATATTTATTACCTAATTTTATTACATTATTGAGCTTATTTTCCGGTTTTTATTCTATTATAGCGAGTATTAATGGTGATTTTGTATTAGCAGCTTATGCGATAATTTTTTCTTTTGTTTTTGATGGGCTTGATGGAAAAGTTGCAAGAATGCTACATGCAACGAGTGAATTTGGTATTCAAATGGATTCTTTGAGTGATTTAGTAGCATTTGGTCTTGCTCCGGCACTGCTGATTTATGAATGGGTGTTAACTCCCTATGGTAGGGTTGGTTGGATGGCTTCTTTTCTTTTTGTAGCTTGTGGAGCTTTAAGATTAGCGAGATTTAATGTTATAACTAAAAAGAGTGATAATCGATACTTCATAGGATTGCCGATTCCTGCAGCGGCAGGTGTAATTGCCTCAAGCGTTCTTTTTGTAAAAGAGATATTTGGGAAACCTGAAGGTATATCAATACCTTTGAGTTTTGTTTTGTTTATATATTTACTTGCTTTTTTAATGGTTAGTAATGTGAAATATTACAGTTTTAAAAAACTTGAGTTACACGGGATCAAGCCTTTTAGCTTGCTTGTGGGGTTTGCACTTCTAATTTTTGTAATTGGGATGTATCCTGAAATATTTTTGTTTGTATTTTTTATTGGATACACATTTTCAGGTCTTCTCCTCCAACTATTAAGGTTTTTGAAATATCGGTCCCTGGAGGTCAAAGAAGGCCATGCAGAATAGCATAAAAAGGCCTCAGCCTTCAGGGCTGAGGCCTTTTTTTTTAGATTAAACTACAATAGGGGGTTATAAAATGAATGAGAAGTTGATAATTTTTGATACCACATTAAGAGATGGTGAGCAGGCACCAGGTTTTAGTATGAATGTTGATGAGAAGGTGAAAATGGCTATTCAACTTGAAAGGTTAGGAGTGGATGTCATTGAGGCAGGCTTTCCGATATCGTCTCCAGGAGATTTTGAGGCTGTTAAGAGGGTTGCTGATACAGTTAAAGATCCAGCTGTTGCTGGACTTTGTAGGGCAAACAAAAAAGATATTGAAGTAGGTTGGGAGGCTTTAAAAGGGGCTAAACGGCCACGTATTCATACTTTTATCGCAACATCGGATATCCATATGAAATATAAGCTTAAAAAAGATCCTGAAGAGGTGATTGAGATTGCTAGAGACGCTGTAAAATTTGCTAGGAATTTGTGTGATGACGTGGAGTTCAGTGCAGAAGATGCAACAAGAACAAATCTTGATTTTCTTTGTAAGATTGTGGAGGTAGTAATTGATGCTGGGGCGTCAACGGTTAATATTCCAGATACTGTTGGCTATACTGTGCCAAGGGAATTTGAAAAGATAATAAATACTCTTTTAAATAAAGTTCCAAATATTGATAAAGCTATTATAAGTGTACATTGTCACAATGATCTTGGACTAGCTGTAGCAAATTCTATTGCAGCAGTTGTAGCTGGTGCTAGGCAAGTTGAGTGTACAATTAATGGTATAGGTGAAAGAGCTGGAAATGCATCATTGGAAGAAATTGTTATGGCTTTAAATGTTAGGAAGGATGAGTTTAATTATGTCTATACTGATATAAATACCAAAGAAATTTATAGAACTAGCAGATTATTAACTTCAATTACGGGGGTTGATGTACAGCCTAATAAAGCGATTGTTGGGAAAAATGCATTTGCACATGAAGCTGGTATTCATCAAGATGGTGTGTTAAAAGAAAGGACAACTTATGAAATAATGACTCCAGAAAGTGTTGGATTTCCTTCCAATAAATTGGTGCTTGGTAAACACTCTGGTCGTCATGCGTTTATAGAAAGACTTAGATCACTTGGTTATGAACTTTCAAGAGAGCAATTAGAGATAGCTTTTGCAAAGTTTAAGGAATTGGCAGATAAGAAGAAAGAGGTTTACGATGAGGATTTAGAGGCAATTGTTGAAAATCAAATGAGTAAGGTAAGAGAATATTATTCTTTAGAAAATCTTACAATTGTGAGTGGTGTTAATGCAATTCCAACTGCTACAATAGAACTTTTAAAAGATGATGGGAATGTTATTGTTGATGCGTCAATAGGGGATGGGCCTGTGGATGCAGCTTTTAAGGCTATAGAGCGCATAGCTGGGATACAAGGTAGATTGAAAAAATACAGAATAAATGCAGTAACTGCAGGTAAAGATGCACAAGGTGAAGTGGTTGTTAGTGTTGAGTTTGAAAATTCTGGTTTTGAGATCACAGGTAAAGGGTATTCTACAGATATTGTTGTAGCTAGTGCAAGAGCTTACTTACATGCATTGAATAGATATATGAATAGAAAAGGTAATAAAAAAGTGTTAAATGATAGTATCTAAAAAGTTTTGGTTAGCTCTTTTTAAAAGGGCTAACCAAAATTCTTTAGTTATCAGCTAATAGTTAAAGGGGGGAATTGTTTTAGTAATCTTTCTGGTGTTACTACATTCCAGTGGTAATCTTTTTATTGAAAATATAAAAGAAATAATTTATAAACAAGCGCACCAAAAGTTAGGAGGTTTTAATGGCAGGACATAGTAAATGGGCTAATATAAAACATAGAAAAGCATCACAGGATGCAAAAAAAGGCAAAATTTTTACTAAAATTGCTAGAGAACTTACAGTTGCAGCAAAAATGGGTGGAAGCGATCCAGAAATGAATCCAAGATTAAGGGTAGCTCTTGAGAAAGCAAGGGCTGCAAATATGCCAAAGGAGAATGTAGAAAGAGCAATTAAAAAAGGGACTGGTGAAGGTAATGAGGCAAATTATGAAGATGTGATTTATGAGGGATATGGTCCTGGTGGTGTGGCAATTATGGTTCAAGCATTAACAGATAATAAAAACAGGACGGTAGCAGAAGTTAGGAGTACTCTTACTAAAAAAGGTGGAAGTTTAGGAGAAGCTGGATGTGTAGCTTGGCTTTTTGAAAAGAAAGGTATTATTGGGGTAAAGAAGGAAGTTATAGATGAAGATACACTAATGGATATTGTCATTGAGGCAGGAGCTGAAGATTTGAAAATAGAAGGTGATAATTATGAGGTAATTACTGAGCCATCTGAATACTATAATGTTAAAAAAGCACTAGAAGAAAAAGGGATTGCTATAGAATATGCAGAGCTAACTATGAGACCAAAAAATACTGTGAAGGTTGAAGGAGAAGATGCTAAAAAATTGTTAGCGTTGATTGAGGCTCTTGAAGATTTGGACGATGTGCAAGAAGTGTATGCAAATTTTGACATTGAAGATAAAGTAATGGAGGAGATGGGGGCATAGTTATTTGATAATATTAGGAATTGATCCAGGCTTAAATAAAACTGGTATAGGTATTTTAGAAAATAAAGGCAGTAAGTTTGATTGTATAGGCTATTCAGTAATAAAAAATAAACAAGGAATTAAACCTGTTGATAAAATAAAAAATTTGGTAAATAAGGTAGAGGCATTTATTTTAAAATATAAACCAGTTTATGCAGCTGTAGAAGATAGCTTTTATTCTGTAAATGTTAAGACTGCTATAGGTTTGGGTGTTGCTAGAGGGGCAATTATTGCCACTTTACTTAGTAAAGGTGTTAGTGTGCATCAATTTACAGCTTTACAAATTAAGAAAGCTGTAGTTGGCTATGGTAAAGCAGACAAAAATCAAGTAAAAAAAATGGTTGAAATACAGCTTGGAATTACTCTTGATGGTGTTTTAAATGATGCTTCAGATGCTCTTGCATGTGCTATATGCCTAGGTGTATTTTTGAACGGTAGATTGCATGATAAATTATATTAAAGGTATTCTTACTGTTAAAAAACCTGATCATATCGTTGTTGAGAATTATGGGATTGGATATCAAATTCATGTATCTATAACTACATATTCTAATCTTCCCGAAGAAGGGAGCGAAGTATTTATTTTTATTCAACAAATTGTAAAAGATGACGGGATTTTTCTATACGGTTTTTTAACAGAAAGTGAGAAAGAAATATTTAACTTATTAAATAAGGTTTCTAAGATAGGGCCTAAACTTGCACTTGCTATTTTATCAGGTTTTGACGTTGCAAAATTAAAAGAATGCATTTTATCCAAAGATGCCGTGAAACTTTCTACAATACCAGGAATTGGGAGGAAAACTGCTGAACGAATTGTTTTAGAATTAAAAGATAAGTTGGGGGAGGTTGAAAAATATCAAGTTGTTGATAATAGTGTACTTGATGATGTAATAAGTGCATTGATGAATCTAGGTTATAAAAAACAAGATTGTACTGCAATTCTGAAAGAAATTGATTATAAAAATAAAGACTTTGAAGAAATCTTGAAAGAATCATTAAAAAAACTTACAAAAAATTAATATTCTTTGGTTGTGAAAATCTCTGATATATCAAGTTGATGTATCTAAACAGATTTTGTTTTTTCCTGATTGTTTTGCTTTATATAATTGAATATCTGCTCTTTTTAAAACACTTTTAAATCCTTCATTTTTTTTTTCGTAAAGCAATTCCAAAACTAGCTGTTATTTCTTCATTTTCTAATGGTAAAGGCCATTGTGTGTTTCTTATTTTTTCTCTAATTCTTTTTGCTATTAAGTAAAGTTTAGATATATTATCACAAACTGCCATAATCAAAAATTCATCACCACCATATCTTACTGGTATATCTCCGGTTCTAATTTCTTCCATTAAAATATTACTTATTTTAACTAAAACAGTATCTCCTATATCATGCCCATAATTATCGTTTATTTGTTTAAAATTATCAATATCTATAAAAGTGATTCCTAATGCTTTAATTTCTCCTCTATCTTGTAAGGCTACAAATCTTTTGATAACTTCATTATGATAGTGTCTTGTATAACAATTTGTTAGTGGGTCTTTAATCGAAATTTCATAGTATTTATCTTTTTCAATGAGGATTCTTCTTCTTATAAACTCTCTTTCAAAAGCTATGGTAAGAAAATTTGCTATTTTTTGTAAAATTTCTTTAGTTTCTAAATCTAAAGTAACTTTTTTAGTAATTCTTATGTTAATAAATGCTATAATAATATTAAACTCTGAGTCTAATATTGGTATTAGAATTGTGTTATCAAGCAAAATTATGTAGGAATTTTTCTTAAAATACTCGGATTTACTTCTACCAAGATATTTTAACAAATGGTTGTCAATACAAACTTCTTCCCAGATTTGCGGAGTATTATGATTGAAATAGTAATATTTATTTAGAAAGAATGTGTAAAAATCAATCGTTTTTATTGGTAATATATTATCGATTTCTTTTGAAAATTTTTTTATCAAATCACTGAAATTTTTATAAGTTGCCATTGTTTGTGAAAATGAGCTAAGCATTTTGTTTAACTTTCTAAGTTTTTCTATCTGTGTGCTTGTTTGTGTAAGAAGAAAAACTCCACAATCAAGATTTTTAAGTTTTTTAATTATAGATGATATTAGATGTTTTTTGATAATGGAACCATGCTGAGGTGCAATCATTTCAATTTCTAATTGTTCAATTTTTTTTAATGAATGAATCAGGATTTCTTTTGATGGCATATAATGGGAATGAAATGCAGCTATGGAATCAAAATAACTTTCATTTTCGGCAAAAATTCTCCATTCATCTGTAAAGCCTCCAAACAAATCACTAGAAAAAAGGATTTTTGATTTTACATCGTATGTACAAAAAGCACCTGGAAAGTGTAGATATGGTGTAAATATAAATTTTAACTTTCTGTTACCACAATTTATTTCCCAGTTATTTTTTTCTACACATTCAAAAGGTATATTAAGATTATAATGCTTGATAAGTTCTATTGCTCGCCAATGGCTAATAATTAGAGCATCATTTCTATTTAGTATATGTTGTATAGTAGCTAATGCTGCAGTTATGTCAGGGTCTTGATGATGGCAAATGAAATATTTTATATGAGAAAAAGGTATTATTTGTTCAATTTTATAAAGAGTTTCTTTAAAAGTAAGGTTTGAACCAGGATCAATCAAAATGGATTCTTTACCATTTTTTATTAAATAAACATGGCACTGGAATGGGTCATTTTCGATTTTATGACCCACCCAGTAAATATCCTTTGCAATTTTAACAGGTTTCGTGTGATCTTCCATAAGTTTATGTTAATTTTGTTTAATGATAAAATCAAACATTTTTTTTATATTAACATTAAAAGTTTTATTTTCTTAAAGATAAGCCTATTCGTCCTCTTTCTTTATCAATATTTATGATTTTAGCAGAGACTGTTTGTCCTACCTTTACTACTTCTAATGGATGTCTAACAAATTTGTCTGTAAGTTCCGAAATATGTATCAATGCATCATTTTTTAAACCTATATCTACAAAAGCTCCAAAATCAACCACGTTTGTAATTTTTCCTTTAACTGTCATACCTTCTTTAAGTTTATCAATTGTGAGGGCTGATTGTTTAAAAATGAGAGGATCCACGTTATCTCTAATATCTCTATCGGGTTTTTCAAGATTTTCGATAATATCTTTTAATGTTAATTCACCAATACCATACTTTTTTCCAACTTTTTTCAAATCTTTATCTTTCAAACTTAACCTTATCAAATTGGCATTTTCAATGGATAAGTTTAGTTCTGATAATAATTGATAAACATTATCATAATTTTCAGGATGGATAAAAAGTGAATCGAGAGGCTCATCGCCATCATAAATTTTCAAAAAACCAGCTGCTTGTTCATAAATTTTATCACCAATCCCCTCAACTTTTAAAAGCTCTTTTCTTGTTTTAAATTTACCGTTTGCTTCTCTATAAGCCACAATATTTTCTGCAACTCCTTCGTTTATACCAGAGACATATTTCAAAAGGGATATACTAGCAGTGTTAAGATTTACTCCAACATTATTTACAACGTCCTCTACAATCTCAAATAATTTTTCACTTAATTTTTTTTCATTTACATCATGTTGATACATACCCACACCAATGGATTTGGGTTCTATTTTTACAAGCTCTGCTAAAGGGTCAATAACTCTTCTTGCTATGGAGATTGCACCTCTAATTGTTATGTCAAGGTCTGGAAACTCTTTATTTGCAATTTCGCTTGCAGAATAAACACTTGCGCCGGCTTCATTTACAATAGTGTAAACAATGGGCAAATTATCTTCTTCAATAATTTTTGAAATAAATTCTTCTGTTTCTCTGCTTGCAGTCCCATTACCAATGGCTATAATATCTATATTGTGAGTTATTATTTCTTTTAGGATTGTTTTTTTACTATTTATGTAATCATTTTGTGGCTCAGTGGGGTAAATAACTCCATAACTTAGTAATTTTCCAGTCTCATCTATGCAAGCATATTTGCATCCAGTTCTGAAAGCAGGATCAATTCCTAATATTTTTTTTCCTTTTACAGGAGGGGTCAACAGTAGATTTTTTAGATTTTCAGCAAAGACTTTTATTGCTTTATCTTCTGCTTTTTCTTTTAATTCTTTTCTAATTTCCAGTTCTAATGATGGCAAAAGCATTCTTTTAAATGCTTTCTTTATGCTATCATCAACCAATTCATTCACAATCCACTTATTTTCTACTAAAATTGATTTAATGATTTGCTCACACAACTCAGCGTCAATATCGAGTTTAACCTTAAGTATATTTTCCTTTTCACCCCTAAATATGGCAAGAATTCTATGTGGTGGAATAGTTTTTAAAGACTCTTTGTAATTATAGTAATCTTCATAGTTAGTTCTTTCTGTAATATCTTTTTTTCTCTTTTCACTTAAAATACTGCCATGCTCCCAGAAAAATTCTCTGAGTCTGTTTTTTATTTCAATATTATGTGCAATTTCTTCAATTATTATATCAAGAGCTTTATCTATGGCGTCTTTTTCTGTTTGCACTTTGTCACTAATATATTTTTTTGCTTCAGTAATTATATTATCAGTATTGGATTCATTTTTTATAAAATTTGCGAGAGGTTCTAACTTCAGTTCTCTTGCAATATCTGCTTTTGTTTTTCTTTTCGATTTATAAGGAGCGTAAAGGTCTTCCACTTCCTTGAGTGTCTTAGCCTGCAAAATTTTCGTTTTTAATTCTTCGGTGAGTTTGTTTTTTTCTTTGATGTGTTCTATGACTTCCTGTTTTCTCTGCTCAAGCTTCTCAATATATTCGTATCGTTCTATTATTTCTCTGATTACGTTTTCGTTCATTCCTCCTGTCATCTCTTTTCTATACCTGGCTATGAAAGGTACAGAACTTCCTCCTTTATAAAGTGATATAAGATTGTTAATATGTTTTTTTTCAAAATCAAATTCAGAATAAATAACTTCAATCACCACTACCTCCTTAAATATGTGTGTTTAATATAAAGTTGATGAATATCTTAACGATTTTTAAGACTGTTATTTAGTATGTAATTTCGAATTTGGTATAACCTCTTAGATCATCATAAATCTTATAATCAACATTTGTAACATTTGCAAGTGGTGAACCTTTTTTCGCACTATCTAATAATCTATAAATAGATATTTCATCTCCTTCTGCTTCGATTTCTACAGTTCCATCGGGTAAATTTCTTACAAAACCTTTTAATCCAAGGTATAGAGCTTTATCATAAATAAAAGCTCTATATCCCACACCCTGAACTTTACCAAAAACGATAGCATGTAAACGCTTGTACATTACTGCCCTCTAAAGCTTATCAACCTCAGTATATCCTAACTTTAAAGCATCCCTATTTATAGGGAGTAACGAATGATATTTTTTTGGTATGGCATAATACAAAGCCTCTTCGGCATCCTTTAGTTCGAATAAATTGGATACAGCAAGTAGTGAACCTATCATTACCATATTTGCTACTTTTGTGTTGCCAAGTTTGTTTGCTATCTCTGTGGCTTTTATACTGTAGAATTTAATATCATTTCTATCGATTAAATTTGTATTTATAAGCGATGTGTCGAGAATAACGTTTGCATTTTTTTTTAATTTTGGTTGAAATTTATCTAAAGAAGGTCTGTTCATTATAAATCCATAACTTGGTTTTGAAACTATTGGAGAACCAATTTCTTCATCTGAAATTATAACAGTACAGTTTGCAGTACCACCTCTTTGTTCAGCACCGTATGAAGGCCACCATGTTACATTTAGGTCTTTTCTAACTGCCATCTGAGCAAGTATCATACCTGCACTTAAGATACCCTGTCCTCCAAATCCTGCCATAATACAATCGAAAAACATTTTACACCTCTTCATCTATATCTTTAAAAGTGCCAAGGGGGTAAAAGGCTGTCATTGTTTCATCTACCCATTTTAATGCCTCAATAGGACTCATCCCCCAATTTGTTGGACAAGTGGATAACACTTCTACAAAAGAAAAACCTTTATTTTCCAGCTGATTTTGGAAAGCTTTTTTGATTGCTTTTTTTGTTTTCATTATATTTTTAGGATTTGTAACAGATGTTCTACATGAAAATGCAACAGCTGGTAATGAACCAATAATTTCTGCCATTCTAAAAGGGAATCCATGTTCATTAGTTTTTCTACCTGCTGGTGTGGTTGTAGTTTTTTGTCCTGGGAGTGTTGTGGGTGCCATTTGTCCACCGGTCATACCATAATTTGCATTGTTTACAAAAACCACTGTGAGACTGTCTCCTCTGTTAGCAGCATGCATAATTTCTGCCATTCCTATGGATGCAAGATCACCATCTCCCTGATAAGTGAATATTGTCAAATTTGGCTTAACTCTCTTCATAGCTGTTGCCATTGCAGGAGCCCTGCCATGGGGTGCTTCAATTATATCAAAGTTAAAATAATCGTATAAAAGCACAGCGCATCCCACAGGAGCTATACCGATAGTTTTTTCTCGAATTTTTAACTCGTCAATACATTCAGCCACAATTCTATGAATAATACCGTGATTACAACCTGGACAGTATATTGTTTTATTATCAAGTAAGCTTTCCGGTTTTTCAAAAACAACTTTCATTTTAATCACCTACCATGTTTTTTACTTTATTTACAATCTCTTCTGGTGTGAAAACTTCTCCCCCAGGTTTGCCAAGAAAATCAACTATTTCATTATTACATACAGCAAGTTTTACGTCAAATAGCATTTGTCCAGTATTCATTTCAACTACAAGAATTTTCTTAGCATTTTTTGATGCATTTTTAAGAGATTGGTAAGGGTATGGCCATAAGGTGATAGGTCTAAAGAGTCCTACATTTATCCCCATTTCTCTTAATTCTTTTATGGCGGATTTTGCTACTCTTGCAGCTGTCCCAAAAGCAACCACAAGAACATCGTAATTATTTTCATTGTATTCATATAATGACTCATTCTTCTCTATTTCATTGTATTTATTTTTTAAATACCAGTTATGTTCTTTTAGTTTTCCTTCAGCGAGACGTAGAGATTTAATTGAACGAGGAGGCCTACCTTGAGCACCATTCAACTCCCAACCTTTATCTTCATTTGTAATTTCCTTCATTTCTGGTAAAGTTACCGCTTCGGCCATTTGACCAAGGGCTCCATCTCCAAGTATAAGCACGGGATTTCTGTATTTTTCAGCAACATCGAAAGATTTATAAACCATATCTATAGCTTCTTGCACGGTATGAGGTGCATAAACAATTAATTTATAATCTCCATTTCCTCCACCTCTTGTAGCTTGATTGTAGTCGCATTGACTTGGACCAATATTACCAAGTCCTGGACCACCTCTAGTAATATTTACAATTACAGCAGGCACTTCAGCGCCGCACATGTAGGATAGTCCTTCCTGCATGAGTGCAATACCTGGACTTGAAGAAGTAGTCATTACTCTTACTCCTGTAGCTCCAGCACCATATACCATATTTATAGCAGCAAGCTCACTTTCTGCTTGAACAAAAGCTCTACCAAGTTCAGGCATTCTCCATGACATATATGCTGTAATTTCATTTTGAGGAGTGATGGGATAACCAAAATAACCTGCAAGTCCAGCTCTTACAGCAGCTTCAGCAATTGCTTCATTACCTTTCATTAAGATTTTATTACTCATATATTACCCCTTAATCATTTCTTCTTTTAAAATTGTAAATACAACATCAGGGCAAATTAGTGCACAACTTTTACAAGCTATACATTTATCTTCATCAGTACACGTTATGTAGTTATAACCGGATGTATTAAATTTTCCTGAAAAACTCAAAATTTCTTTTGGACACACGGTAATACAGAGACCACAACCTTTACATTTTTCTATATCAATAATTAATTTTGGCATTTTGACCTCCGCTAAGTTTCAGTCCAACATTATTATTTGAAGTAGTAAAAAAAATCAAATACTTTTTATTTAAGTTTAGTTTTTTAAATTTTACTGAAAAATGGTAACTATTAAGATAAGGGGTTAAATGCTTAGTGTATTACTTTTTAGCTTTGTTTAAAATTTTCAAAATTAGGTTTTTTAAGTACTGTTTTTTCTGATTTCCGTGTCGATATATTGGCTAAAAATCAATGTAATGAGACTTAAGAAAGCACCCAATAAAAAGGATATTTTATAGTCAATGCTCCATAAAATACCACCAATGACAGGGAAAATTACTGCTGCAATATGATTGATTGTGAAGCCCACAGCCATACTTGGGGCGATATCCTTTGGATCAGCAATTTTTTGAAAAAATGTCCTGATGGCTATAGCAAAGTTAAAGAATATATGGTCTAAAATGTACATCAATCCAACAATAATCTTAGAGTTTGAAAAGGCATAAATAGAAAAAATAATGATTAGGGAAAAATATTCCAAGCTTAAAACCTTTCTTTCTCCAAACCTATTGATTGCTTTTCCGATTAGTGGATTGATGAAATAGTTTATGAGGTTGTTAACTACAAAAAGTGTTGATATTTCAACAACGGAAAAATGGAATTTTTTTACCAGTAAAAAAACTGAAAAGGCCACAAATATCTGTCTTCTTGCACCGGCAAATAATGTTAAGACATAAAATAACCAGTACTTTTTTCTAAAAATCATCTTTTTTCTTTGTGGCGGTAGGTCGTTTCTAGTGGGATCAAAAAAGAGTGTTATTACTCCTAAGATTACAATGAAAATTCCTATGGCTGTGAAGATTTGAGTATATGTAAAATATCTTACAATAAAGAACAGTATGACTCCGATAAAAATATTTGTAAGAGCGGCTATGGATCTGAGTTTTGCAAATACAAGAGGTGCTTCAGATGTGTTGAAATATTGTAATGTGAGTGACTGGTTAAGTGTTTCGTAGTAATGAAACCCGAATGACATCAATAATGTTGTAAAAATTATGCCGTAAAATGTGGGTAGATATCCGGTAAGTCCTATACCAATTCCTAAAATTATTATTGAAATGGAAGCCAATCTGTGTTCGGAAAATATTAGCAAAAGATAAATCACTAAAAGAGCGAGAAAGCCCGGGATTTCTCTGACTGATTGTATCACACCGATGTGGAAACCTTCTAATTTTGCAACTTCTACAGCAAAATTATTAAACAGAGTTCTCCATCCTTGAAGGCCTGAAAAAGCAGCTAAGGTTAAAATTAACAAAAAGATATACATTTTCAGACTTTCTTTAGAAAAGCTAAAATTTTTCATAGTAAAAAAATATAAAACAAAATTAATTTAAGTAAATAAGAATTTAGTATTAAAATGATTTTAGTTTTTAGTTGACAATTAAAAGAAAATGAATATTTATACAAAGGCGACGCTTGGATCCCTGGCGGGACCGAGACGGCTATAGAGAAACAATAAGGGATTATTGCATATAAATAGCCTTCCGGTCACCGCCGGAAGGCTTTTTTTTTGTATGAGGTGATAGGATGAGTAAATATAAAGAGATTAAGAAGATTACTGTTAGTCATTTGAAAAAGATGAAGCAAGATGGTGAGAAGATAGCATGTCTCACTGCATATGATTATACTTCCGCTAAGCTTGTGGATTCGATAGGTGTGGATCTTGTTTTAGTGGGTGATTCATTAGGCATGGTTATTAATGGTTATGAAAATACCCTTAGGGTTAGTCTTGATGAAATTATATATCACACAAAGGCAGTCAAAAGAGGGTTAAAAAGAGCTTTTTTAGTAGCTGATATGCCTTTTGGGACTTATCATGTGAGTGATGAGGAAACCTTGAAGAATTGTGTGAGAGTGATTAAAGAGGCAGGTGCTGAGGCTGTAAAACTTGAAGGTGGTAAAGAAATAGCGCCTTTAATCAAAAAAATAACTCAAGCTGGAATTAATGTGGTGGGACATATTGGATTGATGCCGCAATTTGTTCATGCTATGGGTGGTTATAAAATACAGGGTAGAGATGGCGGTGAAAAGTTATTGGAAGATGCGAAGGCTTTGGAAGAAGCAGGTGTTTTTTCTATTGTTTTAGAAGGTGTGGTAGTGGATGTAGCAAAAAAGATAACAGAGTCAGTAAATGTGCCTACTATTGGAATAGGTTCAGGTAAATACTGTGACGGACAGATTCTTGTTTTTCATGATGTTTTCGGAATGTTTGATGATTTTGTTCCTAAATTTGTAAAAAGATATGCGGATGTAAAAAGAGTAATTGTAGAAGGTGGTACAAAGTACGTGAATGATGTAAAAAACTTTGAATTTCCTGATGATGAACATTCTTTTTTCTAAAAATAAGGTGGGAAAATGAAAGTTGTTAAAACAAAAAAAGAAATGAAAAAAATCTCTGATGATTACAGAAAAGAAGGTAAAAGTATAGGCTTTGTACCGACAATGGGATATCTGCATGCTGGGCATTTATCCCTTGTGAGAGCTGCCAAGAAAGATAATGATGTGGTAGTAGTCAGTATTTTTATAAATCCGCTTCAATTTGGTCCGCAGGAAGATTTAGATAGATATCCGAGAGATTTTGAAAGGGACTGTTTTTTATTGGAAAAAGAAGGGGTGGATATATTATTTTATCCTGATGTGCAAGAAATGTATCCTGATAGATTTTTGACAAAGGTCTCTGTTAAAGAAATTACAGAAATTCTTTGTGGTGCAAGTAGGCCTGGGCACTTTGATGGTGTATGCACTGTGGTAACAAAGCTTTTTAATATTGTTAAGCCTCATAGGGTATATTTTGGGAAAAAAGATTATCAGCAGTTAAAGGTGATAGAAAAGTTTGTGGAAGATCTTGATATGGATGTTGAGGTAATTGGAATGCCCATTGTAAGAGAGAGTGATGGGCTTGCTATGAGCTCAAGAAACGTTTATTTGAGTGATGATGAGAGAAAGTCAGCTTTAAGTTTATACAAATCCTTTAATGTGGTTAAGTCTGCCCTTGATGAAGGGGTTAGAGATGTAAGTGAAATAAAGAGAAGAGTCCATAAATTTATAAGTTCACATCCTTACACGAAGATTGATTATATAGAAATTGTAGATCCTGAAACTTTGGAAAAGTTGGATGTGATAAATAAGCCTTTTCTTTTAGCTTTAGCTGTTTTTGTAGGAAAGGCTAGATTAATAGATAATAATATATTTGAGGTGTGATATGAAGAGAATTATGTTTAAGTCAAAAATTCACAGGGCTACTGTAACAGATGCAGATTTGCATTACGAAGGTAGTATTACCATCGATAAAGAGTTGATGGATGCTGCAGGTATTCTACCTTATGAAAAGGTAGATATATACAATATTACTAATGGTTCAAGATTTTCTACTTATACCATAGAAGGAAAACCAGGCAGTGGAGAAATATGTTTGAATGGTGCTGCAGCAAGATTAGTGCAACCTGGAGATATGATTATAATTGTATCTTATGGTTTATTTGATGAGGATGAACTTAAAGATTTAAGACCAGTTGTAATACAAGTGGATGAGAAAAATAGAATTATTAGAAAGGAAGAAACAGCTTTAGTATAGTTTTACAGTGTAAACATATTCAATTAATAGCTTTGAATAAAAATATTTAGTTGAAAAATAGTTCATAATTTGTTAAAACAAGTTAAAAGTTTTTCTTGTTGCCCGGCTGTTTCTATGCTTCTACCCTCCTCCCCTCTGAAGCAATCAGCCGGGATTTTTTTATTTTGTAGAGATATGATATACTTATTTTGCTAATCGTTGTAAAATACGTGTTATAATATAAATATGATATTGTTAAAAAATATATATAAATTATTTTTTATATTGTTCGATATTATATTATTATATTATAAATGTGTTTAGAATATGAGAAATGACGGTTTAGGGGGTTAACAGTGAGTCTTAAATTTAAATTGGCTGCTATTATTTCTGTTGTAATGATTATTTCTTTTAGTGTTCTTTTTGTTTTTAGTGCAAAAGTTGCAAGGAAGACGGCTATTGCGTCACAGGTAGAAAGAGCTAGAAATATAATTGTAGTTGCTGAAGGGGTAAGAAAATTTATGGCTGAAAAGTGGGAGGCTGGGATATACGATTTTGATAAAATAAAAAAGGATGTAAATAAATTTCTTTATGCTGTTCCTGTTGTTAGTTCCATTAGGATAATTAGAGAAAAGGCTGATGAATTAGGAATAAAATTTAAGGTACCTAAAATTTCCCCAAGAAATCCGGAAAATACGCCTGATGAAAATGAGATAAAAATATTAAATGAATTGAAAAAAATGGATAAAGGAATGGGTAATACTCCTGAAAAGGTGATAATTGATGAGAAGAGTGGTTATATTAGGTATTTTAAGGCAGTAAGACTTACCAAAGAATGTGAATGGTGCCATGGGAATCCAGCTGATAGTATTAAATATTGGGGTAATGATCAAGGACTTGATCCCACTGGTGTTAAAATGGAGGGTTGGAAAGCAGGTGAGGTTCATGGTGCTTTTGAAATCTTCATCCCTTTAAAACCGATTATTGCAATGGTAAATAAAAATCTAATGCGTGACTTCTCGGTTTTAATTGTAATACTTGTAATTATTATTGGAGTCTTATACTGGATGAATTCTAAAATGATTTTTTCAAGATTTGATAAAATAAACGAGGCATTAACACAAATTGCAGGTGGTGATTTTACTGTAAAACTTGATGTTAAATATGATGATGAGGTGGGTGCTGTTGCTAAAGCTGTTAATAAGATGGTTGATGATATCAAAGGTATTATAAATGTTGTATCTGAATCTGTGGAGTCGCTAGCTTCTGCTTCTGCTGAGCTTTCGTCAAATTCTGAAGCAATTGCTGCTGGAGCTCAGGAACAGGCTGAACAGGCAGCTACAACGGCTAGTGCTGTAGAGGAGGTAAATGCTACCGTATCAGAAGTGGCTCAGAATGCAGCGAATGTGGCTAATAGTGCTCATGAAGCTAGAGAATCTGTTATTCAAGGGCATGCATTAGTTGAAGAAACAAAAGAAATGATGGACAAAATTGCTCATACAGTCCAACAGGCTGCAGAAACAGTTAAAACTCTTGGCGAATCTAGTGAACAGATTGGCGAAATTATACAAGTGATAAATGATATTGCAGATCAAACTAATTTGCTAGCTTTAAATGCAGCCATCGAAGCTGCTAGGGCTGGTGAGCATGGCAGAGGTTTTGCAGTGGTTGCTGATGAAGTTAGAAAACTTGCCGAAAAAACTGTGAAGGCTACTAAAGATATTACAGAAATGATCCAAAATATTCAGGCTGATACAGGTGGTGCGGTGGCAAGTATGATTGAAGGTGTTGAACAGGTTGAACATGGTAAAACTAAAGCCGAAGAAGCTAAAGAGGCTTTGGATATAATTAAAAATAATGTTGAAAACGTGTCATTGGAGGTAGAAAATATTGCTAGGGCTACAGATGAGCAGGCAAAAGCTACAGAAATGATGGCTCAGTCTGTGGAAAATATCTCTAAAATAACAAATGAGAATTCCATTGCTGCTCAGGAGATGGCAAAGGCTGTGGATATGCTTTCAAATTTAGCTAATGAACTTCAGGTTCAGATAAACAAATTTAAGATATAAAAAATTGCGTTAATATTTGTGGAGTAAAAAGGTGATTTTATGATATTTTGTGATAGGTAAAAGATTGCTTCACTAATATTAGCAAAGACAAATACATTTTTGACTTTACGAAGACTGAGCACCCAAGATATTGGGTGCTCGAAATGAAGTAATCTAATGGCTTTATATATATTTTGTTGTTATTGATTTTTAGTTGGTTTTCACTTATAAAATTTTTATGGACAAAATATATAAACCTTATTGTCAACTACTTAAAGAAATATATCTTCATGGTGATTCTATTAAGATAAATCGCATAAAAATATTTTGTCATGATTTAGATAAAATAACTAACATTGATATTAAGGAAGTTTATGAGAGTGATTCAATAATAGAATCTATAATTGATAAAGATGTATTATTTAACAATTATAAAAAAATGATAATTGGTTATATAAACAACTTTAGTGATATTATAAGGTTTCGTACAAAAGATAATAAAATAATTGACCTTAGTTTTTATTCTTCTGTTATTGAGAGAAAAGAAAATGGAATTGTTGTTTTAGAGTTTATTGAGGAGAGTGAGCAGGTTTATAAAGATATATTTTATGGTTTGGTTAAAAATAAATTCGTAGGGGTTGTTGTATATTGTGATGATAAAGTTGTATTTATTGATGAAGGTTTTAAATATATTACAGGTTTTAATGAAGAAGATTTAGAGTTTATTAAGTTTTCATCACTCTTTTCTGAAGATATGGTGGATGTTATTACTAACGTAGATACATTGCATAAAAAAGGAGATTTTTTTGAAAAGTACTATGAGTTAATTTCTATTAAAACCAAGTCAGGCTATTTTAAATATATTTCTGCTCATGATATAACTATAAGGTACAAAGGTCAATTAGCAGGTTGTATGACACTTATTGATGTTACCGAAGAAAAAATTATAAAAGATTTTTATAATATATTAAACGGTATAAATGAATTAATTTTTGTATCAAAATCAGTTGATCAGTTTTTTCAATCTGTTTGTCGATATTTAACTTCACTACAAAATATAAAGTTAGCATGGATTGGAGAGTTATCAGAAAATAGAATAAACCCTATTTTTGTAGCAGGTTATGATGAAGGTTACACAGAGCATTTGAGGATTTTTGTTATTTCAGAAAAAGAATCTTCAGTTTATGGTCCTACTGCTAGGTCCATAAAAAGTGGAGAAATAACAATAAATCCAAACACCGAAGAGAATCCTGATGTTCAATTTTGGCGGGATGAAATGCTAAAAAGAAGATTTTATTCGTCTTGTGCTATACCTGTGATGTATGAAGATAAATACAAATATGTTTTAAATCTTTATTCAAATATTCCTTATTATTTTAGTGATAAGTTAATGCCAGTATTAAAAAATATTCAAAAGAATATAACTTTTTTTCTCAAAAATATTGATGAGTTAGAATTTAAAGAGTTTTTATTTAGAGCCATTGAAAATACCCATGATTGGGTAATGATAACTGATAAAGATGGTGTAATAGAATATGTTAATAATGCAGTTGAAAAAATAAGTGGTTATAAAAGGGAAGAGTTATTAGGTAAAACTCCTTCAATTTTTAAGTCAGGTTTACATGATAAAGAGTTTTATAGTAGCTTTTGGAAACGCTTGTTAAAAGGTGAAGTGTTTAAAGGTATAGTTATCAATAAAGGTAAAAATGGGGCATTTTTTCAGCTAGACCACACAATAATTCCAATCATTGAAAATAATGAAGTCAAGAAGTTTGTTTCAATTGCGAAAGATATTTCTAAAGAACTTGCATTAGAACAAGAAATTTTGAGATTTAAATTTCAAGATTTGCAAACTGGTTTGTTAAATCGACAAGGGTTTGTTAAGGAAGTAGATAGAGAGATTGACAAATATAAAAAGCTAAAACCATTGCAGGTAATAATAGTCATTGATATTTTAGGTTTTTCTCATTTGAACGAAATATATGGAGCGTCTTTCTGTGATACTCTATTGATTAAGTTTGCTGAAAAACTAAAAAATATCTTTTTTAGTAATGACATAATTGGTAGAATAGGTAGTGATGAATTTGCAATATTTTTAATGATGAATGATTCAGACGAATTATCAATAATGTTGAAAAAAATACTTGATTCATTAGATAAACCACTTGAGATAAGCGAAGATGAAAAGATAAAAATTAATGTTAATATTGGAATAAAAACCTTTGAATTTGAGAATGAAGATATTACGGATGTTTTGTCTAAGGCTGAACTTGCTTTAAATGTAGCAAAAAAAGATGGTGAGAATACATTTAGGTTTTACAATGAGGAGCTTAATAAAGAAATTACTGAGTATTTTGATAACATGAAAATTATAATAAAAGCTTTAGAAGAAAATAGATTTATTTTTCATTTACAGCCGATTTTAGAGACTAAGACGATGAAACTTATAGGTTTTGAAGCTTTAGTAAGAATAAATGATCCGGAAAAAGGATTAATTTTTCCGGCAAAATTCATTGATATTGTAGAAAAATCAGCATTGTTGGGTGACTTTGAAAAATACCTATTTAAATTGATATCTGATTATTTAAGTAGAATTCACTCTGTTTTTAATTGTTATTATAATATTGCAATTAATGTAAGTGTTAACTCCTTTAAAACTAGAGACATAATGTCTTATGTAAAAAATATCTCTAAAGAGCTTGTAAATTATATAAATATTGAGGTTACAGAGAGGGTATTTGCTGAAAATTCAGAAGATATAATTTATGTGATGAATGAGTTAAAATCTTATGGCTTTGCAATTGAAATTGATGACTTCGGTACAGGGTATTCTTCTCTTAGCTATATTGAGAAAATTCCTGCAGACATTATAAAAATTGATATGTCTTTTGTCAGAAAATTGACTGAATGTACAAAAACTGAAGCTATCGTTAAGACAATTATAGAATTAGCTAAAGGACTAGGTTTAAAAACAGTAGCAGAAGGGGTTGAAACAGCAGAACAGTATAATATTCTAAAAAAATTGGGATGTGATTTTGTTCAAGGTTATTATTTTTCAAAACCGTTATCTTTGGATGATGCTATAAATTATATAAAAAAGAAAAAATTATTTTAACATGTAGTCAATTGCTTTTTTGTCTCGATTGTAAAAGAAATAGCCATTTCTAAGCCTTTTTTCTACTATTAGGGTGGCTTCTCCTATAATAATTTTTACATTTGGATTCACTTCCTTTAATACTTCAATTTTTGCATCTTTGTGCTTTTTTACTTGTTCATAAAGTTCTCTTAGTTTAATATCTATTTGAAGTAGTTTTTTTGTTAATTCTTTTTTTATTTTTTTTAATTTTTCTATTTTATCTTTTAATTTATCTCTAACTAGTGGGTTTTCAGCATTACCTAGATATAATCTAATTTTAGTAATTTGTTCGTTGATAGAATTTTTTTCTACAGTTAAGTGAGATATTTCACTAACTATTTTTGATGAAATACCAGCAGTTACGACTGTTTTGGCAAAAGAAGGAGAGCCTAACACTTTAGCCTTGATTCCTTTTAGAGCACTAATTTTACCACCATATATCATTCCAGGTGTACCTGTAACTTCTACGAAATTTTCAGTGAAAATGATAGAATCTCTTATGTATTTTTTTACTTTAATCATCGATTCTGTGGTTATTTGTGCAAATTGAATATAGTTTGCAGTTATTTCTCCTTTTGCATTGATAATCAATCTGTTGACGAAGCTTTTGCCGGTAATTCCTTCTGAGACTTTGATATTTCCTTTTGTGATAATGTTACCTGAAACTGATTTAGCAATTACATCACCATCTGCTTTTACAGTAAAATCTGGTTTGATTTCACCTTTTATTATAACTGAACCTGGGAATTCTATGTTTCCTGTTGAGTAATCTACATCTCCATTTACTATAAATGTTTTTGTTACATCAAGTATGAAGTGTAGTTTATCAAACTGTTGTATGGAAAGTAGACCTTTGATTTTAGAAATGATTTTGTTGTCAATTCGTTCTAAATTTTCGCTAATAGTTACTTCAATTTCTTCTCCATCAACTGCTTCGATTGTTTTACCTGTTACAGTATAACCATTTTCACCTTTTGAAGGAGAGATAATCATAGCAACTTCTTCGTTTTCATTTACTATTAAAAGCTTTTTCTTAAAAGCTTCTTTATAATCAACTTTATCATGTACTTCATCTGCACCTAAAATTGACTCAAAAATATCTTCAGATTTTGTCTTAATTATCAACTCACCATCACTACCATTTTTAGGAGGTTTCCCTTGTGCAACTAAAATAGAACTTTCAAGTGGTTTTTCATTTTTTAGATAATAAACTATTCTTTCTAATTCTGCTTCTAATATTCCATTTTTAACGCCATGTTCATTTAAAAGATTTAGAAGGTATTTTTTATCAATATTTCTCTTTGGGTTTTGAGGTATGAAAAGGTAGGCTTTCATTTCATCTTCAGAAATAATTACTTCAAACTCATCTGTGAAAATTTCATCATAAAGTTTTCCTGATTTTCCAATAACTTCTTCTTTAACACTAAAATCCAAGACATATTTTTCGTCATTATCTTCAGGATTGATAGATATTATTTTATACTCTAAATCTGCAATATTGCGATTAAAATATTTTTGAGCTTTATGAAATGCTTCTTCTAATGATTTGGCTTTTATAATGTATCCCATAAGTAAACGAGCTCTTAAGTAATATTATATAACTAATTATTAATTTAGTATTTATTATTTAGACTTTATAATATTTTCACTTATTAAATCAAGTAAAAAACTCTAAATTACTATGTATTTTTATAAGCTATTATTAATTATAATTATACATCAATAGGTTGTATCATATTTTTATAATCGATATTTTATAATATTTAGTGATACTTTTTAAATTGATAGTTTGGTAGGGAATAAAATTTTTTACCGAAAGATGTTATTTGCTAGTTAGAAGAATACCATGATTACATATTTTACTAAATTTATTTTTTATAAGAAATTAAAAAAGTATAGATAGATAGAATAAGTGAAAAAAGATAAGATTGTTGATATTATAATTGTATTTGCACTCAAGTTAACATCTCCATTCATAGTGGATGCTAAGACAAAGTTTACTGTAGCTGAAGGGGTGGCTAAAAGGATGATAATAACTTTACTTTTGAGGTCCATAGGTGTTTTCATTATTTGGATAATTATATATCCTATTAAAGGTAAAAAAAATAATTTGAATAGTGAGTTAATAAGAGATAATTTTAATGAAGATTTTAATTTGTCAAAATTAATACTTGCACCTATAGCCATAAGAGCTAGTGGAAGTGTGGCATTAGAGTTGATATTTAAGAACCGATCTATGGATAAGGGGATTTTTATTTTAAAAAATGAAAAGATTATTCCAATAATACAACCTAAGGCTAAAGGATTAAATATTATCTGTTTAAATATTTTTGATGAGCTATTTTTAGTTGAGCTGAATATAGTTAGAGATATAATTGAAGATAAGTTAACAAATGGAACGATGAATGCCATATAAATGCTAGCTATTACGAGTCCTTGGTCTCCAAACGTGAAGTAAGAAACGGGTAGCCCAATATATGCATAATTACCTCTGAAACTATTCATTATGAATGTTCCTATTGTTTTTGAATCTATTTTTAAAACCTTTAGAAATATGAAACTTATGAATCCTATAGATATAATTGAAGTATATATAATACCTATGTGTTTAAAACTTAAAGTAGTCTCAATATTGGATTTTGCGATTTTGTAAAATAAAAGGAATGGTAATAAAAAATAAAAAATTAATTTATTGGTTTTTTTTATAAAATTATCATCAATAAAATCGGTTTTTTTTAAAAAATTTCCAAAAAATATAGTTAAAAAAATAGGTAAGATATTATTTATCATAAAATAATTATAGTTTAACTTTTTTATAAGTAAATAATTTATTGTTGTGAGATTTAATTCAGCTTTGATTTTATTTAAACTTGTACCAAAATTGCTTGAAAAAATAAATAATTAAAAATATAATTGCACGATGAAGTTTGACAGTTCAATAATTTTAGAAAAGGTTAAGGATATTCCTCCATTACCTCAAATAGCTAGTAGAATTTTGGCCGTGATGAATACTAAGGATTATTCTATTACTGATGTTGTGTATTATGCATCTAAAGATGTTGCTTTAACAGCTGAGATTTTAAAAGTGGCTAATTCTGCCATTTTTTCTCCTAGGGATGAGATAAAAGATTTAAGACATGCTATTGTTATATTGGGTGAGAAAAATTTAAAAAGTTTATTAGCTGCTCTTTCAATGAAGAGTTATTTTTATAAGAATGAATCGAAGAAGGATTTAGCCAATAATATATGGGAACATTCACTTAGTGTTGCAATAATGGCTAGGCTGTTAAGTCAGCATATCAGTGATATTGATAGTAGTGAGGCTTTTTTATTAGGGATTCTTCATGACATTGGAAAAGTTATTTTATTAATTACTACTGAGTTTTATGAAGAGATTGTAACAATTGCAAAAAAAACGAATGTTAATATATGTGAAATAGAATCCAATTTAATTGGGTTTAATCACGCTGAGGTTGGTGGTTATGTGTTGAAAGAATGGAAACTTCCCAGAGATTATTATGAAAAGGTATATTACCATCATGATATTGCTGGGTATAAAGATAAAATGATTGCATTGTTAGGTGTATCAAATTATTTAGTAAATACTAAAGGGATTGGTTTGAATTTATCAGATAGTGTTATTTTTGAAAAAGGGGTAAATATTTTAAATTTAGATGAAGATATTATGAAGAGTGTTTGTGAAGCTTTTTCTGATATATATGAGATGGAGAAAAAAATATTTTCAGGTGATTAATGTACAAACTAGAATTGAAAAATTATAAGTATTTTTTGGAGCATATTCCATATGGTATATTAGTTGTCAAGCTTGATGGTACTATAGTTTTTGCTAATGATGAAATTTCTGAGATTTTAAAAATTGATAAAAATGATTTATTGCGTAGAAGGTCTTTTGAGTTTTATGTAAATCTAGATGATAGGCAAAATATACTTAATTTAATTGCTAAGGATGGTTATGTTAAAAATTATAGATTGTTTTTAAAAAGGAATAATGGTGAGAGATTCCCAGCTCTTGTTAGCGTTGCTAAATATGTTCATGAAAATGAGCAAATAGAAGGTCTGATGGCAATAGTTAATGATGTTTCTGATTTGTATGAAAAAGATAAGAATATTTATTTGTTTGCTGAAGTTGTAAACAAAACCCCTCATTTTGTACTAATTGCAGATAAAAAATTCGATGTTTTGTATATTAACAATTCATTAGAAAAATTTTTAAAGAGCAAAGTGTTAAAAGTAGATGAGTTACCGTTTTTTAAGGATTTTAATATATTTAAAGAAAAGTTAAAAAGTTATTTAAAGGAAAAAGATGTTTTTAATGACACTTTATCTTTCATTAATGATGGTAAAAAGAATTATTTGACTTATGTTGTCTTTAAGATTGAGTTTGAAAATGATAGCTTTTATGTATTTATTTTTAAAGATATAACATATCAAATAATGTTAGAAGAAGAATTGGCAAAAAAAACGAAATTTGAGGCATTGGAGCGGATGATTAGGGGGGTTGCGCACAGAATAAATAATGACTTAACAGGGATAATTACTTACACAAATCTTTGTCAAAATAAATTACGAAATGATAAGGAACTAGTTTCCTATCTTGACAAAATAGAAGAAATAGCTGATGGGATTGCTACAATAGTTGATAAATTGATGTTTTTTGTTCGAATGAAGGATATATCCAAAAATGAATTTAGAATTGATGTTGCAATAAAGGAGTTGTTACAAGAGTATAAAGATATTTTTGATGCTGATATAAAAATTGATACTGACTTCAAATGTGAGTGTTATGTTAGTTTAAATAAAGAGGTTTTTAAGAATATAATTTTCAGCTTAATAGTGAATTCTATTGAGGCTTTTCATGGAGTAAATAAAGATAAAAAAATTATAAGGATTTCGGTGGAAAAATATTTAAATGAACACAAAAGCAACCTTCAATTAAAAGAAGGATCATACGTTAAGATTGAAATTTATGACAATGCTTCGGGTATTAGAGAGGAAGATTTGGATAAAATTTTTGATCCTTTTTTTACTACTAAGAAATTTGATAGAAGTATGGGGTTAGGGCTTTCTATGGTATATGGGTATATTAAGGATAATGGTGGCATTGTATTTGTGGATAGTAAATATGGTGAATATACAAAATTTACAGTAATGTTGCCTGTAGTTGAAAAAGAACATATTGATGTTGCTACTGTTAATAGTGAAGATATAAATGGAAGGATTTTTGTTTTAGATGATGAAGAGATTATTGTACTATCTTTAAAGGAATTCTTAACAGCAAATGGTTATGAGGTTGTAAGTGCAACTTCTTTAAAAGATGCGCTGAAATTATTATCTGAACTAAATAATCCTTTTGATTTGATAATATCTGATATCATGTTGGATGATGGTAAAGGTTTTGAGTTTGTGAAGAAATATCAAGATAGATTTGGTTTTTGTAATGTCATTTATATTTCTGGTTATATTGGCAGTGAAGTGCCTGATATACCTGGTGTACAATACGATTTTATAAAAAAGCCTTTCAAATTACCCGATATTCTTCAAAAGGTGAAAAAGCTTCTAGAAGACTAACTTAAATGTTGTCATTATATCATAAAAAATTTCTCTATTATTATATATTTTTTTATAATAGTATAGTTCTAAAGGATTATATTTATTTATGTTTTTTCGTTGGTTATTGTAATTATTTTTGGATATTTTTAGTAACTAAGTCTCTAATTATTGTGTATGTATAAATTATATTTACTTTAATTATACTGGTAAGTTTATGGAAAAATGGTCTGTTATAAATCACTATAGGAATTTGTTGTCTGCAGAAAGTAATTATATTCAGAAATTTGGAAGAGTGAAAATTGCTCTTGTTTATCCTAATAAATATGAAATTGCCATGCAAAATATTGGATATCAGGATGTTTATAGGATTTTTAATTCATTTGATTCTGTTTCCTGTGAGCGTTTTGTTTTAGATTTTCTTGAAAACAATCTTTCTATTGAAAATCAGAGATTTTTAAGAGAATTTGATATTATTGCTCTTTCAATAAATTATGAAGAAGATATTATTAATTTTATTAAGTTCTTAAGTAATGAATCAATTCCTATTTTTAATTATCAAAGGGATAATAGTTATCCTCTAATAATAGCTGGTGGCGCACTTACTTTTATTAATCCATCAATACTGATAGATATTGTGGATGTGGAATTGCTTGGTGATATTGTGGTGATGTCTAATGATTTGGAGTTGATTTTTTCTCATTATCTTAATAAAGAAGATGCAATAAAAAGTTTAAAAAAATTACCTTATGCTCTTACCAAAGATAAATATCCAGCCAAAGTTGTGTTGAGAAATAAAAATTATATTATTGCATCTACAATCAAGACATCGAAAGGAGAATTTGCAAGGGAATATCTTGTTGAACTTTCAAGTGGGTGTAAATATTCATGCAGATTTTGTACGGCTACATTTGCATATAGACCTTTTAGAGTATTTAATTTTAATAAAGTTAAAGAAAAAATTTTAAGTGAAAGTTTTTCAAAAGAATTAGGTCTAATTTCTGCAGCTTTTGGAGATTTGCCTGATGTGAAAGATAAGCTGCAATTTTTTATTGAAAAAGGTTTTAAAATTTCAGTTTCATCACTTAGAGCAGATACTTTAGACAGAGAGCTTATAGAAATTTTAAAAAGAGGTAGTGTGAAGTCTATTACAATAGCAGAAGAAACTTGTTCTGATAGACTTAAAAAGCTTATAAATAAAATGGTTAGTAAAGAAAGTGTTTTAAATGTGGCAAATATGGTGGCTGATTGTGGGGTGGAAAATTTAAAATTATATTATATGATAGGACTTCCAACAGAAACCTATGATGAAGCATTGATGATAGTTGATAGAATAAAAGAAATAGCTGAGATTTTTTTTAATGCTCAAAAGAAAAAGTTTAATAGGCTTGGTAAAATAAAAGTTTCTATAAATATTTTTATTCCTAAACCTTTTACACCACTCCAATATTTTGGATTGCAAGAAAAAAAAATAATTGAGGAAAAAGTAAGAGGACTCAGGAAAAAGTTGGGTAGAATTCCTAATATAAAATATGATATAATGAGTTATAAAAGTGCAATATTGCAAGCTTTTTTAGCAAGAGGTGAAAGTTATCTTTATAATTTTTATGAAAAACTTTTGGAAGAAGGATTTAATATTCAAAAAACTTTAAAATTAATGAATGCTGAAAGTGTGGTTACAAGATGTTTTGATGAGAATTATATATTTTTATGGGAAAAGCTGGTGGACCCTAATTTTGATAAAGATATATTAAAAAGTGAGTTTAAAAAATGTTTAAAAATATTGGAGGAATAAAACTGATTTTACCTAATTCTATAGAAGAGAAATTTGTTTCTTTTACTTCTTCTAAATTGGGAAATTTTTCAAAAAGGGTTTATGATGGTTTGAATTTTGGTTTTTTTTGCGGTGATGATTTAATTGAGGTGAATAGAAATTATTTGTTAATAAAAAAGTTGTTTAATGTCAAAAGAGTTATTATTTTGAACCAAGTGCATGGAGCACATGTAGTGACATGTGATATAAATACACCATCTTTTATTGATGGTGATGGACTTTTTACTAAATATATTGGGCTTGGACTTGGAATTTTAACAGCAGATTGTTTCAATGTACAGTTAATTGGTAAAAATGAAAGTATTGCCAATTTACATTGTGGTTGGAGATCAGTATATAATGGGATTATTGAAAGATGTTTAGAGAAATTTAAGGATGAGAAGATAAAAAAGGTTATTGTTGGAGTGGGAATATGTGAGAAATGTTTTGAAGTAAGAAATGATTTTATCAATATAGTTAAGAAAAAGTTTGATATGGAAGAATGTCTTTTAATTAACAACGGGAAAATGTATTTCAATCTTCGTTTACAGGTTGAGAAAATTTTATTAGAAAATAGTATTGAAAAAAATTGCATAGAGCATATAAGATATTGTTCATATTGCAATGATATGTTTTATTCTTATAGAAGGGATGGAGTTACTGGTAGAATGCTTTCTTTTTTGATGAGGAGAAGATGATAAAAGAAAATCTAGAAAAAATATGGGAGAAAATTGATAAAGCAGCCTTAAAAAGTGGTAGAAGTAAGGATGATATTGTCCTTGTGGCGGTTAGTAAAACTTTTCCAGTGGAGTCTATTGTTGAGGCAATAAAGTATGGTCAGAAAATTTTTGGAGAAAATAGGGTCCAGGAGGCCTTAAGTAAGATAGAAAAATTGAAAGAGATGAAAATAGATGCACAATTTCATTTTATTGGACACTTACAGACTAACAAGGTGAAATATTTAAAGGAAAATTTTTCGATTATTCAATCTGTTGATAGAATAGAGCTGGCAAAACTGATAAATGAAAGAGCAAAGAAAATAAATTATGTGCAGGATATTTTATTGCAAGTAAATATAGCTAGGGAGCCTCAAAAATCAGGTGTTTTGATGGAACACTTTGATGATTTATTGGAATATGTTGTGAAGTGTGAGAATTTGAGACTAAGAGGGTTAATGATGATTCCTCCTTTAGAAGAAAATCCAGAAAATAATAGAGTTTATTTTTCAAGAATGCGTGAACTTTTTTTAGATTTAAAATCTAAATATGATATAAAGTATCTTTCTATGGGGATGAGCGATGATTTTGAAATTGCTATAGAAGAAGGTTCTAATATGGTTAGGATTGGTTCTGCAATTTTTGGAAAAAGAAAATAATAGATAGGGGATGTTATGGGATTTTTTAGTATTATTATAAAAAGTTATATTGTTGTTCTTATCTTACGTAATGTTATGACAAGACAGGAGCTTTATTTGAATCCATTAGGTAAGATTGTAGCATCATTGACAGAACCTATATATGGTACACTTTTTAAAAGTATGCCTCATGAGAAAAGTAAAAAGTATACAGTATTTATAATAGCTTTTTTTACTTTGTTGCTTGGGATGGTTTACTGGACGTTATCTGGGCAGACTTTGTTGGGGAGCATAGTTGATGCTGTTGACGATGTAGTTAGATTTTTAATGGTTTTTTATATTATATCAATTTTTCTTGGTAGTCTTTTAAATACTGCTTATCAAACTTCTATTTACACAACTTTTTTTTATAGAATTGGGCTGTTTTGGGTAAAAATTGCGCGAAATATTATTAACATACCTAATAATTGGATAACTGTTGTGGCGGTATTTTTGGTTTTTAGTGTTTATGTAATAGTGGATTCGGTGTTTCAGGTGATTTTTAGTTTGACTTTTTATGGTAATTTTAATTTGTTAGGTACGTTAGTTTTTTCAGTGAAATATGGGCTATTTTCATTAATAGATTTGCTTGGGATTTTAACATGGTTGATAATTATAAGGGCTTTAATATCATGGGTAAGCCCTGATCCTTACAATCCTTTGGTTCAGCTGATAGTAGCACTTACAGAGCCAGTGATGGGACCTTTTAGAAGGTTAATACCTACAATAGGGATAGTAGATATTTCTCCTATTATTGCAATATTTATCATCGAATTTTTGAGAGTATTTTTAAAACGGCTTATAGGATTATTACTTTAAATGTATGAAACAAAAATTAGAAATATTGTAATTGGTTTTATATTTTTGTTATTCATTACTTTTATAGGGACGTTTACGTATGTAGTAATTGAGCATGCTAGTATTTTAGATGCTTTGTTTATGACTATAATTACAATTTCAACTGTTGGTTATGAGGAGGTTATTCAGTTATCTGATAATGGAAAAATCTTTACTATATTTTTGATTTTAACAGGAACAGGAACTCTTGCTTATATTGGTACTCAAGTTTTTGATTTAATAGTGGCTGGTGAAATTAGAAAAACTTTTTGGAGAAAGAAGATGGATAAGAAAATTGATAAATTAAGAGAACATTATATAATTTGTGGATATGGGAGAATGGGAAAAATAATCTGTGAACAGTTAGATGAAAGAAATATACCTTTTGTTATAATTGAGAAGGATGAGGGTTTGGCTCCTGAATTTGATGAGAAAGGGTATTTGTATATAATAGGTAATGCTACAAAAGAGGATACTTTGGTTAGAGCAGGTATTTTGCATGCAAAAGGGATAATTTCTGTTGTGGAATCAGATGCAGAAAATGTTTATATTACGCTTACAGCAAAAGGTTTTAATCAGGATTTAAAAGTATATGCTAGAGCAGTTGATGATGAAGCTAGTGCAAAATTGTTTTGGGCTGGAGCAGACAATGTTATTTCTCCTTTTGTAATTGGTGGTCTTCGGATTGCAAATGCTATTGTAAAACCGAATGTTTCAGAGTTTTTAGATCTTGCTTTGGGTAAGAATGATTATAATATTGAAGTGGAAGAAATAACCATTTCTAAAGGTTCAAAACTTGTAAACAAATCTATTTTAGAGTCTAACTTAAGGAAACACGGGATAATTGTAATTGCAATTAAGAAGAGAGGCAGTCAGTTTTTATATAATCCTGGTCCAGAAGAAATTTTAGAAGAGGATGATGTTCTTATATGTCTTGGAAGGAAAGAGGATTTTAAATCTTTGTTTTCTTATATAAGGGGATAATTTATGTGGTTGTTTAGATTTATTTATTCTGCTATAATAATTGTGGTTTTTGTTTTTTTAAGAAACAAGATTGGGATTGATATTTATTATGCTGTAGCATATTCTTTAGGTGTAATTTTAGCCATTAATTTAATCGAAACTCTTATCAGCGACTTGAAGAGCTTAAAGACTGTAAGTGCATTAATTGGTGGCATCGTTTTTCTAATACTTGGATATCTTATAATGTATCCTTTGAGTACATTTATTACAAATGAACCGATAAAACTAGGTTTTTACTTTGTTGTAACTTATATTGGAATTTTGCTAGGCTATAAAAATTATACAATAGTAGAAAATCTTTTTTCAAAAATAAGTTTAAAACCTGTTAAAACTAAGATTCTTAAAATTCCAAAAGTTCTTGATACTTCTACGCTGATTGATGGTAGGATTGTTGATGTGATTGATACTGGATTTGTGGAAGGGGTGTTAATAATTCCTATATTTGTGTTGAAGGAATTACAGAATATAGCAGATTCACATGAACATTTGAGAAGACAAAAAGGGAAAAGAGGACTAAATGTTTTGCAACGATTAAAAGAACAGAAGAAAATTCCACTAATTATAGATGAATCGGATTTTACTGATGTGGGTACGGTGGATGAAAAACTTGTAATGCTTGCTAAAAAGCTAAAAGGTAAGATTATTACAACTGATTATAACTTATTGAAGGTGGCTGAAATACAGAATGTAGAAGTTTTGAATATTAATAGTTTGGCTATTGCTCTAAGACAGACGGTTTTACCTGGCGAAGAATTGGAAATAATCCTTGTGAAAGAAGGGAAAGAGCATAATCAGGGAGTTGGCTATTTGGAAGATGGAACGATGGTAGTGGTAGAAAATGGGAAAAGACATATAGGAGAAAAAGTTAAGGTTGAAGTTACAAGTCTTTTACAGACAGAAACTGGCAGGATTATTTTTACTAAGCTAATATGAAAAAGATTGATATTGTGATACCTGCAGCTGGGGTTGGAAAGAGATTTGGTGGTACTGTAAAAAAACAATTTTACGAAATATTTGGGAAACCAATTTTTTATTATACTTTGAAACATTTAAAAGAAAGCTATTGTTTCAATAATTTTATTATTGGTTGTAAGGTAGATAGTGATGAAATTTTTATAAAAAATTTATTAGATGAGTTAAATATTGATAATGTGACAATTGTAGAGGGTGGCAAAGAGAGATTTAACACAGTATTTAACTGCTTATTAGCGTCTAATGCGGAATATGTTTTAATTCATGATGCGGTAAGACCTATAGTTAAAAAAGAAGTTGTGAGAGAACTTGTTGATAAGCTAGGCGAATACAAAGGGGTAATTTGTGGATTAAGGATTAGAGACACTGTAAAAATTATTGAAAATGGTATAATAAAAGAAACTGTTGACAGAGAAAAATTATTATTATCCCATACGCCACAGGGGTTTGACAGATTTAAACTTATTGAAGCACTGAGGTATGTATGTGATAAAGGATTAAAAATTACTGATGAGGCACAAGCTTTAGAGATGTTGGGTGAAAAAGTTGGTTATGTACTATCATACCCTGAAAATATTAAAATTACCTATAAAGAAGATATTGCTTATATAGAAGCTATGTTAAAGGGAAATAGAGTATAGTGAAGTAAATAAAATATAATGAAAGATATTTTAATCTATTATATCTAGAATATAAAAAAGTAAGATTGATAAATGTTTTGACATTATAATATCCTTCTGATATTTATAAAAATTATGTTTGATATAAATTCTTTTTTACGTGATTTAAGCATTGCTATTGTACCGTTTCTTTTGGCAGTAACTGTTCATGAGGCTTCTCATGGTTATGCTGCATATTTGTTAGGTGATGATACTGCAAAGAGAGCTGGCAGGCTTACATTGAATCCTTTTGTTCATATTGATATTCTTGGTTTGTTATTTCTGTTGATTACAAGATTGTTTGGATGGGCAAAACCTGTTCCTGTTAATTTCAGTGTGGTTGCCAGGAAAAAGTATGGAGTTGCTTTGGTAGCAGCGGCTGGGCCTGCTGCAAATTTTTTGGTAGCAGTTTTATCAGCATTACTTTACCACATAGTTTCATCTATTAACACAAATAACCCTTTGATTTTAAAAGTTTTGTTTCCTATAACAATGATGCTCATATTTTCTGTTCAGATTAACATTGCTCTTGGTATTTTTAATCTGATTCCTGTTCTTCCTCTTGATGGTGGCAGGATTCTACAATCATTTTTACCACTTAATAAACAGATAAAGTTTGCACAATTTGAAAGATATGGATTTATAATTATTTTACTTCTCATTATTACTCGAGTAGTCGACTACATAGTTTTTCCTATAATACATTTTTTGATAAGGTTGCTAATTTAACAAGGGGTGGTTATGAAAAGAGTTTTGAGTGGTATGAGACCAACGGGTAAGCTTCATATTGGTCATTATTTTGGTGCTTTGAAAAACTGGGTAAAACTTCAAGATGAATATGAATGTTTTTATTTTGTTGCTGATTGGCATGCTTTAACAACTAGTTATGAGAATCCTGAAAATATTGAGGAATATCGAAGAGATTTAGTCCTTGATTGGTTGAGTGTTGGTATAGATCCAAAAAAAAGCACTCTTTTCATACAATCTAAAAATTTATATCATGCCGAACTGTTTGTTCTTTTATCAATGATTACACCTGTAAGTTGGCTTGAGAGATGCCCTTCTTATAAGGAGATTAAACAAGAGTTGAAAGATAGGGATTTAAATAATATTGGTTTTTTAAGTTATCCTCTTTTACAAACAGTAGATATCATATTATATAGCGCAAAATACGTTCCTGTAGGTGTTGATCAGTTACCACATATTGAAATTAGTAGAGAGATTGTACGTAGGTTCCATTTCTTATATAAATGTGAGATTTTTGTTGAACCAGAAGGTCTATTAACTGAGGTTCCAAAATTATTGGGAACAGATGGTAGGAAAATGAGCAAATCTTATGGAAATACAATAATGTTGAGTGAAGATTTGAAAAGTGTTGAAAAAAAGATTTTGACTATGATGACCGATACCAATAGAAAAAGAAGAAGTGATCCTGGAGATCCTGATATATGTCCGGTTTTTGATTATCATAAAGTATTTTCTACCGATGAAGAAAGAACAGAGATTATTGATGGTTGTAAAAATGCAAAGATTGGGTGTATAGATTGTAAAAGGATATTGTTGAGGCATTTATTTGCTTTTCTTGAGCCTATTCAAGAGAAAAGAAAATATTATGAAACCTTGATAAAGGATATAGATGAATTTTTAGCTCCTGGACAGAAAAAAGCAGAGGAAACTGCAGGGGCAATTATGGATAAAGTGAGAAAAGCAATGAGAGTGTAGATGAGCGACCTTCTAGAGGTAAGATTAGAGAATTTTGAAGGTCCTTTGGATTTACTTATTCATCTTATTTATAAGAATGAGATGAATATTTATGATATATCTATATCTGTTATAGCAGATCAGTTTATAAATACTATTAAGCAAATGGAAGAAATGGATATTGAAATTGCTTCAGATTTTATACAGATGGCTTCCTACTTAGTTTATTTAAAATCAAAGATGTTGCTACCACAAAATAAGGTTGTAGATGAAGAAATGGATGTGGAAGAAGAAAAGTTTTTGTTTACTCAGCGTCTAATAGAATATTCTTTTTATAAGGATGTAGCTGAGATTTTACGTGACAAAGAGTCTAAAGCTTCTATGTGTATGACGAGAGAAGATACAATTTTTTTAGAAAAAGATTTTGAACCTATTGGTGATGCTTATACTATAGCAAGACATTTTTTTGATTTATTGAAAAAGGAAGGGGAAAGAACTATAACGTTAGAAAGAAAGAGTCTTGATATTAATACAATAATAAAAAAAATAAAAAGCTTTGTTCTTGAGAGAAGAGAAGTTTTTTGGAGTGAGATTATAAAAAAGTGTATTGATAAAAAGGAAGTGGCTGTGAGTTTTTTGGCAATATTAGAACTTATAAAATTAAAAGTGATTATCGCTGTTCAAGAATCAAATTTTAGTAATTTTATGGTGAAAGTTAAGAATGGATGAAAGAAAACTTTTTTATTCTGCTCTTTTTTTATCTGGTAAACCTGTTTCTATTAAGACTTTCCGTCAGATTATGGATCCAGTTAACCTTGAAAATAGATTGATTGATTATATAGATTATTTTAATTCTCTTGATATTGGTCTTAAAATTAGGATTGTGGCAAATGGTTATCAAATGGTAAGTGATGAGAGTGTGTATGAATTTTTGGTGGAAGTTTTTGGGGAAAAGAAAGATTCTCTTACCAAAGCAACTCTTGAAACTCTTGCTGTTATAGCGTATAGACAACCGATTACTAAGGCAGAGATTGAAGAAATTAGAGGGGTTAATAGCTCGTCCATTATAAAGAATCTTTTAGATAAAGGGTTTATTAAGATAATAGGTAGAAAAGATGTTCCCGGGAAGCCGCTTCTTTACTGTACAACCAACAAATTTCTTGAATATTTTGGGTTGAATAATTTAAGTGAACTACCAACATTTAGAGAATGGCAAGAGTTGAAAAAAAATTGATTAGATTAAATAAACTAATTGCATCAAGTGGCAAATATTCTAGAAGAGAAGCTGACAAGCTTATTTTTGAAGGTAGGGTAACTGTAAATGGTCTAATGGTATACAACCCAGCTGAAAGATTTTCGGTGCAAGATAGGATCATTGTTAATGGTGAGTTGTTGGAACTTTCTAAAAGAATTTATTTGAGATTTTATAAACCGAGACGGATGCTTACTTCCTATGATAGTTTTAGATGTAAAAAAAGTTTACTTGATATCCCTTTTTTTAGAAATCATAAGCTTGGTTATTCTGGTAGGTTAGACTATGATAGTGAAGGGCTAATAATTTTTACAAATGATGGTGAGTTGATTTATAACCTCCAAAGGCCAGAAAATAAAGTGGAGAAAGAATATATTGTATATGTAAATAAAAAGCTAAAATTAAAAGAAGAGAAAACAATAATAAATGGGTTAGAAACTGACAATTTTAAATATTTGCCTTGTAAACTTTGGTATGAAGGTAGGAATCGTTATAGAGTTATTTTAGTGGAAGGAAAAAAAAGACAGGTAAGGAATATATTTTCACATTTTAAAATTAAAGTAGAGAGGTTGATACGGGTAAGAGTTGGGAATGTTACTATAAAAGGGCTGGATGTTGGAGAATACAAAGAACTAACAAATGATGAATTGGAGGGGTTATTAAAATGTATAGGTTAAGAGTGATTGATAGTTTTGCAAGTGCTCATTTTTTAAGAAACTATGAGGGGAAGTGTGAAAACCTTCATGGACATAACTGGCGTGTTGAGGTTTATCTTGAAGGTGAGAAATTAAATGAAACAGGTTTGCTGATAGATTTTAAAGAGATTAAAAAAGAATTGAAGAGCCTATTGAATGGTTTAGACCACATTTTTTTAAATGATCATGAGTATTTTAAAAAAGTTAATCCTACAAGTGAGAATATTGCAAAATATATATATGATAAAATGAAAGAGAGATTTGGAAATCTTATAAAATCGGTTGTTGTTTGGGAAAGTGATAATGCTGCAGCAGAATATTTTGAGTAAAGGTTTTATAAAAGAGGTTTTTAAGTCATATCAAGGGGAAGGTAAGTTTGTTGGGGCTAGACAAATCTTTATCAGACTAGCCAACTGTGTGTTTAATTGTAAAGGATGTGATACAGACTTTTCTTTTTCTGAAAATTTCTTATGTGAAGGTACTAAATATAGAAATCCTATTTCACCAAAGGATTTTTTTCAAATACTAAGAAAACATTATGATTTTGATCTATTTCATTCTGTTTCAATTACCGGTGGTGAGCCATTGATACAGAAAGATTTTTTGAGGGACTTTTTACCCATCATGAAAGATAGCGGAATAAAAATGTTTCTAGAGACAAGTGGTTATCTAGTAGATGAAATCATTGAGCTATCAGATTATTTTGATATAATTAGTGTGGATATCAAAATGAAGTCAGTTTTTGGTTATGGATATCCAGCTAATCTAATTAGAGATTTGAAAAAAATCGATCACAAGGTATATTATAAAGTAGTTATTAGTGAAGATATAGATTTAAAAGAGATAAAAGCTGTTTTTGTTGAAATGGTAAAGAATGGGGTTGATGAACTTTATATACAGTTTATAAACAATTGTTTAAACTTAGATTTACTTGATAAATTATCTGATATAGGTTATAGTTATGGTATAAAAATTTTTTTTGTACCTCAAGTTCATAAGTTAATAGGAATATTTTAAATGAGACTATTTAAGAGTAAAGAGTTGGATTTACAGGATATAAAAAAATTATTTCTAAAAGGGCAGTTAAAGAAGGCACTAAAAGAATGTAAAAAATATTTATCTGAAAAAGAAAATGATTATGTCGCCTGGAATTTACTTGGAGATATTCAGTATAGATTAGGGAAAAAGTCTGATTCCTTAGAGACATATAAACGCTTGATTGGAAAATTAGAAGATGCAAAATATACTGATAAAGTTATAGCTCAAATAAAAAAAGTTTTAAAACTTTTTCCTGAGGAGTTTGAATTTTATAGAAAACTTGCTCAGGCATATGAAAGAAAAGGTCTTATTGGTGAGCAATTAAGCACTTTAATTCATTTGAGTGATATTTATGAAAAGAAAGGTTTTGTTGATAAATCTATTGATATTTTAAAAGAGATTACTGAAATAGATAGGGACAATATTTTTAATTTTAAGCTTGTATTGGAACGATTGGATAAGTTTCAAAAAAGTTTTGAGATTTGTAAATTTCTTTATTCTGCACTAAAGGTTGCTTATGAAAGATACCAAAAAGAACAAACAGAACATTTAAAAGAATACATAATGTATTTTTCTGAAATAGGTTTAAAACATAAATGTGATCTTACTGACGTTATTCCTTTTATGTTACCATACTTTCAAGAAAATGAAGATAAGAAGGATATATTCATTGAATTTGGGAAGAGTTATCTTAAAAAAACTTTTGATTTAAATTTTTATAATATTCTAAAAAAGTATTATCCCATAAATATGGACTTGGATTTTTATAGTGAATTGAAAAATAAATATAAAGAGCCTGTTATATATAAAGATTTGATAAATTATTATTTAAATAATGATGATTATGACAACATATCTGATCTCATTAAAGAAATAAATGAGTTGCCAGAATATGATTTCAAAATCGAGTTTGTTCAGGTTGTTGAAGATATATATAATAAAATAGATGACGATGTGCTTTTGGATTTAATGGTAACACTAGCTGGGAAATGCCAAGCAAAAGATTTACAAATTGCAATATATAAGAAATTAGCTGAAATTTATTCTTTGAGAAACGATACTGAAAAAGCTGAAAGAATTTTGAATTATATTAATGAATTGGAATATGGGATATCACTGGAAAGTAATGAAGAATATGATATTGATTTAGAAGAAGAAAGCAAAACTAATCTCGAAGATCTAGAATTTGGTAAATTTGATGAAATTATATCAGAGAATAACAACGATACAGTTGAAACAGCAATTTCTGGGCTTGAGAGCACAGTTTTAGGCACAGATTTTGTTACTGAAGCTAATGATGGTTTTGAACTTGATTTAGATCTTGATTTGAAAGATGTGCAAGAGATTGAAAAAGAAGAAGATAAAGATGAAGATAAAGATAATGAAATGTTATTAGAAGATGATTTTAATGATATTATTGCTGAGGATAAGTTGGACTTACCTGAAATTGGGGTTAAAGATGAAAGAAAAGATGATGAGTCGTTAGAGTCAAAGTTGGATGAGATTGAAGAGCTTATTAACTCTGGAGAATATGAAAAAGCTAAAGAAATAGTAGATGATTTATTGCTTGAATATCCTGATAATGAGAAAGTTAAGGATTATGCATCAAAAATATTTTTGTTTTTTAATGAATTGGAAGATAGTGGTGAGCTTATAGATTTGGATGAGTTTGTTGAAGATAAAACAGATGCAGATAAAAAGATCATACAATTAGATAAAGATGAAAGAAGTTTAATTGAAAATATAAGAAAAAGTATTAATGATGTTGTTTCACAAGATGATTATGAGACACATTATGATTTAGCCTTAGCTTATTTTGAAATGGAGTTGTATGAAGATGCTGTGGAAGAATTTAAAAAAGCTTCTTATGGAGATAAAAAATATGAAAGCTTATATATGCTCGCAGAATGTTATAAGAGAATGGGTAGATATGATAATGCTATAAATATTCATAAGCTAATTTTGGCTGATTTTGAAGATATAGAAAAAGTGAAAAATTCTTTGTATGAGCTTGCTCTTATTTATGAAACTAAAGGTGACAAAGATACTGCAAAAGTATATTTTGATAAATTAGCAAATATTGATATAAATTTTCGTGATTTAAAAGAGAAGCTTAAGCAATATTCTGGCTATACTGAAAGTGTTTCAGAAGAAGTTTATGAAGAACTCGGACAAACAGTTAAAAAGAAAAATGTAAAAAGAAAGATATCATTTTTGTAGGTTAAATAATGGGATTAAAAGAATTTTACGGATTGAAAGAACTGCCTTTTAACAATACTCCTGATTTGAAATATTTTTATAAGACAAAAAAACATTCTTTAGTGTTAAATAAATTGAATTATCTTATTGATTATAAAAAAGGTTTGGGTGTGGTTTTAGGTCCAATAGGTACAGGTAAGACTATTTTAGCAAGACTGTTTTTTGAAGAGCTTGATCCGGATAAGTATGACGCCGCATTAATTGTAGTTGTGCATTCTGAAGTGACATCTAAATGGTTTTTAAAAAAGCTTTGTTTACAATTAGGAGTGCAAAATATTCCTACTGAAAAGCATGAGATGGTTAATGCCCTTTATCAAGAGCTTTCTAAGATTAATGAAATGGGAAAAAAAGTAGTTATATTAATTGATGAAGCTCAGATGCTTTCTAAAAAAGAAGTAATGGAAGAGATGAGAGGGCTTTTAAATTTCGAAGATGAGAAAGGTAAGTTAATTACATTTGTTTTGTTTGGTTTACCTGAGTTAGAAGATAATTTAAGACAGGACAAGCCACTTTTTCAGCGAGTTTCTATGAGATTTACTTTAGAACCGTTGAGCTTAGATGAAACTTCTCAATATATTAAACATAGATTAGAAATTGCTGGCTTAGAAGAGATGATTTTTGATTCTGAAGCTGTAAATAAAATTTATGAATATTCCAAAGGAATTCCTAGGTTAATAAATACTATTTGTGATAATGCTTTATTTGAAGGTTTTTTGATAAAGAATCATATGATAGATAAGGGATTAATTGAACAAGTGGCACAGGATTTAGGCCTTGTTTAATGCTTATTGGAGATAAAACTAAGCATAAAAGAATTTTCTTTTACTTCATTCTACTAGTATTACTAATTTTAATAAATTTTATTGTTAGTTCAAAACTTGTTAATTCTGAATTTCCTTTTACCTCAAATATATCTATTTTTTTACTCATAAATTTAAATATAGTGCTATTGCTTGCTTTGTTAATTGTCATCTTTAGAAATTTAGCAAAAATTTTTTTTACTAAGAGTAAAGGAGTTTTTGGTACATCTCTTCAGAGTAAATTGGTGATATTTTCAATTATACTTAGTGTAATACCTGTATCAATAGTTTTTGTTTTTTCAATTAGTATTATTAATAATAGTATTAATAAATGGTTTGATGCACAAGTAGAACAGGCATTAAAAAGTTCTGTAGATTTAATGCAAAGATACCAGAATCAATTAGAACAGGATTTAGTTGAACAAACCTCTATACTATCGAAGCTTTTGACTACTAAAGGTTTTTTATATCAGAGGAATTATGGTGAGCTTAAAAATTTTATTGTTGAGTATCTTCAAAATAATAGGATTGATGGTGTTGCCGTTTATAATAAAGAGGGAAATAGAATTTTATCAGAAGATAAAAAATATTATATAAACTTTTTGGTTGATAAGGAAACTGTGGTAGAAATAGTGGAAAATGCAAAACAGGTAGCGAAATATGAATTTTTTGGTGACAATCAAATTTATTGGGTTGGTGCACCTGTTTCTGCTAAAACATCCAAAAAGTTAATTTTAGGAGCACTGTTTGTTTATAAAATAGTACCTCCAGCGCAAGCTCAAAAAGTTTCTAAAATAATGGATTCTTATAGAAATTATAGCCAGATAAAATTTTTTGCAGAACCTGTTAAAAACTCTTATAAAATTCTTCTTATTTTGATGACATTACTTGTAGCTTTAGCAGGAATTTGGGGAAGTATTGTTTTTTCTAAAAATATTACTGAACCGTTAGGAGCATTGGCAGAAGCTTCGAAAAAAATATCAAAAGGTGACTTGGATGTAAAACTAGAGGAAGAAGGGGATTATGAGCTGCTGGTTTTAATTAAATCATTTAATGAAATGGCTAGTAGATTGAAAGAACATACTGAACAGTTGAATAAGAAAAATATAGAACTTGATAAAATGTACAGGCAAATATTTAGAGATAACCAGTATATAGATACTATTTTTAAAAACACTAAATCAGCTATCTTTCTTTTTGATGAGAATCTCAGAATTTTAAAGCTAAACGACAAAGCAAAAGAAATATTAGAAATTGGAGAAGAGTGGTGGGATGAAATTCTTGAGTTATTAAAAGAATTTTTTAATAAACATAATGAAAAGATTAAGAGTTTTCAAAAGGATTTGGAAATTCATAGTATTAAAAAGACATTTTCAATTACTTTATCGAAGGTTTACTTAAGTCACGATGAACCTGACAATATTATTCTTTTTATGGATGATATAACGGATATACTTAATGTGAAAAAATATGAAATATGGAAAGAAATAGCAAACCGTATAGCTCATGAAATTAAAAATCCACTTACACCTATAAAATTAAATGCAGAAAGAATATTGAAGAAATTAAAAGAAGAGAATTGTCATGTATCACAAACGATACAAAAAAGTATCAAGACCATAATTTTTGAAGTAAATGATTTGTACAAAATGGTGAATGAGTTTAATGAATTTGCTAGAATGCCTAATATTTATAAGTCCTATTTTAATTTAAGTGATGTTTTGAATGAAGTTGTAGAATTTTATAAAATCTCTCATAATAAAATCAATTTCATATTTAATATCAAAGAAAAAATTTATTTTTATGGAGATGTTTCTCAAATTAAAAGATTATTCCACAATTTGCTAAATAATGCCATTGCAGCTGTTAATGATAATGGCATGATTGAAATCAATATGTCAGATAATAAAGAGTATATAGTACTTTCATTTAAAGATAATGGGGTAGGTATAAAAAAAGAGGATGTTGATAAAATATTTTTACCCTATTTTAGTAAAAAATCAGGAGGTACGGGTCTTGGCTTATCAATTGTAAAGAAGATTGTGGAGGAGCATGATGGGGAGATATTTGTTGAAAGTGTTGAAAATGAATATACAATTTTTAATATTAAGTTTAAGAAAAGTGACTGGGGTAAGTAATGAAAATATTAATTATTGACGATGAGAAAAATATATGTGGTACAATAAAAGATATTGTAGAAGATGAGGGGCATGAAGCTGATTTTGCTTTAACATTTGAAGATGGTTTTAAAAAATTACAAAACGAGATTTATGATGTTATATTTCTAGATATCTGGCTTCCTGATAAGGATGGTAATGAGGGATTGAAAGATATTAAAAAATATTTTCCAGAAACAGAGGTCATAATTATAAGCGGACATGGTAATATAGAGAATGCGGTTGATGCAATAAAAAATGGTGCATATGATTTCTTAGAAAAACCGCTTTCATTAGATAGGATAATATTATTACTCAAACATATAAATGATAAAATTGAGTTGGTAAGAGACTTAAAATATTATAAATTTGATTTATTAAAAAGGTATGAGTTGATAGGAGAAAGTGATGAAATTATAAAATTGAAGCGTAGGATTGAAAAAATTGCTCCAACAAATGCTTGGGTACTTATTACTGGTGATAATGGGACAGGGAAAGAGCATGTAGCTAGACTTATTCATCTTTTAAGTAAGCGTTCGAACCAAAGGTTTGTAGAATTGAATTGTTCTGCTATTCCATCTGAATTGATAGAAAGTGAAATGTTTGGATACGAAAAAGGTGCGTTTACGGGGGCTATAAATAGAAAAATAGGCAAAATTGAACTTGCTGACAAAGGAACTTTATTTTTAGATGAAGTTGGAGATATGGATTTGGTAATGCAGGCAAAGTTGCTGAGAGTATTGGAAACATTTGAATTTACGAGACTTGGGGGGAATGAAATTATTAGATCTGACTTTAGGTTAATTTCTGCAACAAATAAAAATATCGAAAAAGAGATTGCTGAGGGAAGATTTAGGGAAGATTTATATTATAGGATAAATGTTGTGCCCATTCATGTCCCACCTCTTAAACAAAGAAAGCAAGATATCCCATTGTTGGTAAAACATTTTCTTAAAGAATCATGTTATAGTAATGGATTAGATTTGAAAGAGATAGATGATGATTTGATGGAGTTATTTATTGAATATGACTGGCCTGGTAATGTGAGGCAACTTAAGAATACAGTTGAGAGAATGGTTGTTTTATCTGAATCGGATAAACTTACTGTAGATGATGTTCCTGGATTTTTGAAGGGGATTAAAAATGATGATTTTGAAATTATTAGCATGGGTTTGCCATTGAAAAAAGCCAAAGAAATTTTTGAAAAGAATTATATTGCAAAAGTATTGAAGAGTAATAATTGGAATATATCACAATCTGCAAAAGTTCTTGAAATTGAAAGGACATATCTTCACAGGAAAATAAACCAATTTGGTCTTAAAAAGTGGTAATGATTGATATTACTTGAATAATAAATGGACAATGCAGAGCTTTTAAATGATTTTTATAAGATTGTTCATGTGTTTGACAGCTAGTTTGCCAATTTTTAAAGGATAAAGGGTTTTTTTATACTTTAAATTTTTCAATTATTTTAGATAATTCTTTGTTTATATTGATAAGTTTATTAGACAAATCAAAAACGTTCTGAACTTTATGGCTACATTCGGCGTTTGTATTGTTAATATTATTAAGTGATTCTGCAATTGAGTTAACTGCAGAGTTTAATTCTTCAATCATATTGACTATTGGGTTAATTGCATTGATTGCTTCCTCAAGTTTTTGAATATTGTTATTAAAGTTATTTCCTAAATTTTTTAAGTTTATTATTCCTTCATCAATAGCATATATTCCATCATTTACCATTAATACGGAGTTGTCAATTTCACTATTTATAGTTTTTATCATTTCAGAAATATCGTTTACAGATTTTGCAGTCTTCTCCGCTAACTTTCTAACCTCATCTGCTACTACAGCAAAACCTCTACCATGTTCACCTGCTCTTGCAGCTTCAATGGCAGCATTTAAGGCAAGTAAGTTAGTTTGGTCAGCTATATCGATAATGATGTTTACTACGTTATGTATTTTTTTACTAGCTTCTTTTAAATTTGTTAAATTTACAGATGCCTTTCCTAAATCTTTTGAGATATTTGAGACGTCATTTATGGATCTGATTAACAAATCATTGCTTTTCAATACATCATCTCTTACAGTATTTAAATTTGAAATACTAGTATTAATATTATTATTTATGTCATATGTACTTTGAGAAAGTTGCTCTGTTGCTGCTACGGTATTTTCTATATTGTAACTGACATCGTTGAAAGAGCATGACATACCTTGCATTTCTTGTTCTAACTTTAAACTAATATCTTTTAAGGTATTAATTGTATTCATAATTTTTTTTACAATTGTTTTTAATCCTGTTTTCATTTCATTTAGCGAATTACTTAAAATTGCAAGCTCGTCTTTACCTGTTGAAGTAATATCTTGTGCAGTCAAATCTCCATCTTCAATTTTCTTAGCAAGACTTACAGCATGATTGATTGTTTTTGCAATCTTATTTGAAGATATAATACCTATAATAAGTCCCACTAAAATAACTATAAAGACTGTAACTATTAATATACTATTTGTTTTGTTAATTGATGAGTCAATTTTTTTGAAAGAGTTTGATACTTTTTGGTTAGAGATAGAGACTATTTTATTTATTTTCATTTCTAGAGAGTTATTTAAATTATTAACCTCTTCTAAAACATTAAATAGTTGTGCATTAATTTTGTTTTTTTTCATATGTTTTTCGAAGAGATTTGTGGCTTCACTTTGAATCTGTTTATTTAGTTTTATTAGTTTTTTGAAATGTTTTATTTTTTTCTTATCAGTTACTTTAGTGATAGTGGTTTTTTGATATGTCCCACCTTTTAAAAAAGTATTGATAATGGCTACCATTGTTCTTGAGTAACTAATAATAGAATCTTTTGCATCTTCAATGTCAAACTCATCTGTAAAGTTGATTAATAACTAAGAGTAGATTTTGATTTGAAGTATATCTTCCATTATTTTACTGAGCAACATTAGCTCATTATTGTTTTTGGTGTTAGATGTGATTATAAAAGTTTCACCCTTTTGTTGTCTGTACAAACTGTCTATCTTATCAAAGATTTCTATAACTTCTGCAGATGTATTCAAGTAATCTGTTTTTAAAGAAATAAGTTTTTGTGAAAGTAATGAAAATTTTTTATAGTCTTTTTTTATTGATTGTAAATTGCTTTCCAAACCATTTAAGTCAAAATTAATAGATTGAAGATTTTTGTCTATTTTTTGAATGGAATTATTAAGGTTTTTTTTATATTTATTCACCTGTTCAATTTTTTCTTCTGCTTTTATATCTTTTAGGGTTGAGGATAATTTGAGAAAATCTGATTGAATATCCTTTAAAAAAGTTTGTAATTTGATAGAGCTAGAAATATCTTTGTGTAATTGGTTGGAAATTTTTTTAAAAGATGTTATTGAAATTAAACCAGCGATTAAGAAAAGGAATGAAATCAACATATAAGACAAAATTATCTTAAATTTAATGCTCATGACTACCTCCAGATAAAAAAACAATCGGTACAAGAGTTAAAAACTTTAATATTATTGTAATAATTGTAGTTTTGCATATTTGTAATAAGTTGAGTTGAGCAGAGCTTCGACGTATTCTGTCTTTTCTCTAAAACTTAACCGAAGGTTTTTTGGTAATGTTTTTGTGGGAGATTTGAATCTTAGCGGATTTATGAATTTACCGTTTTTCATTATTCGATAATCTACATGAGGTCCAGTGGCATAACCAGTCATTCCTACATATCCAATTATATCACCTTGTTTTACATATTGACCTATTTTTAATCCTTTTTTAAATCGAGAGAAGTGTAAATAATAAGTATAATATCCGTTATTGTGTTTTAGTTTGATGTAATATCCATTTGCTTTTGAATAACTTCTTTTTGCCACAATACCATCTGCTGTTGCATGAACAGGTGTTCCTGTTGGAGCAGCATAGTCAACGCCATAGTGAGGTCTGTATGTTTTTAAAACTGGATGTAACCTTTTTAGTTTGAAGGTTGATGTAATTCTTCCAAACTTTAAAGGAGCCTTTAAGAAACCTTTCTTAAGAGATTTGCCCTCAGGAGTGAAAAAACCTCTGATGTTTTTCTCTTCAAAATAAAGAGCTCTTATCAGTCTCCCATTATTTACAAAATCAGCACCAAGTATTTTACCGTACCCTATAAATTTATTTTTACAAAAAAGTTTTTCAACAACTATAGTAAATTGATCTCCTGGTCTGATATCTTTAAAAAAATCTATTTCCCATTCGTATATTTCAGCAAGTCTGACTGCTAATTCATCTGATTCACCTATTGATTTGATAGCTGTAAAAAGGCTATTATTTATTGTGCCGGAAACTACAGTATCAATTTTTTTAACTGGGTATTTTATTATTTTTACCTGCAACGAATTCAAATCAAGAATAATATCTTTTGTAAAACTATCATGAATTATCATTTTACTAGGTTGAAGTGTGTAACTTATACCTTTCTTTAAAACAAACTTAGGATCAGCCTTTTTAAGGTTTTTATTGAGTACTAATATTTCTTTAGGTGTTAATTTGTTGTTTAAGATTGAGTAAATTGAATCTCCATTTTTAACAGTTAATGTGTTTGCAAAACTAAAAATAGAATAAAAAAGGAAAATTATTGTATAGAATTTTTTCAATTTGTTCTCCTTTTGTTAAAAATATATATAACAATAAGTATAACAATAAAAGGTATCATATAAAAAGTTATTTTGTGAAGATTATTTTTCACAAGTTCAATATTATTTCCTACAAAAAATCCAACATATGCTAAAATTATTACCCATATTCCAGATCCTACTCCGGTATAAAGAATAAACTTAACGAGATTCATTTTTGCAAGTCCTGCAGGAAAAGAAATGTATTGCCTAATACCTGGAAGTAGCCTGCCTACAAAGGTAGTTATTTCCCCATGTTTTTGGAAAAAGACTTCAATTTTTTTGAATTTATGTTCATCAATGAAAAGGTATTTCCCATATTTTATTAGGTATTTCCTGCCGAATTTGTAAGCTATATAGTAGTTAAAAAGAGCACCTAAAATACTCCCTGTAATTCCACAAATAACAACCACAATTAGGCTCATTTTACCTAAAGAAGCAAGATATCCTGCCGGAGGGATTACTATTTCACTAGGGAAAGGAAAAAAAGAACTTTCAAGTGCCATAAGAAGTATAATTCCAACATAACCTATTTGAGATATACTTGTTACAATAAACGCTATAATTTTATTCATTTAATTTTAGAAGCTCCTCTGCTTGTGAAATAGATGATTGCGAATCTGTTCCTGAAATCATGGTTGCAAGTACTTTTTTTCTTTCATTTTCTTTGAGTTTTTTAATTATTGTGAATGTTTTATTATTATTAATATTTTTTATAATATGAAAATGAGTGTCACCCATAGCTGCTATTATAGGTAGGTGAGTGATTACTATAAGCTGTTTTTTGGTTGATAGATTTTTTAGTTTAATACCAACCTTTTTTGCAGTTTTACCACTTATTCCAGTATCTACCTCATCAAAAATCAGTGTACTTATTTCATCGATTTCTGCAAAAATTTCTTTTAGTGCAAGCATAATTCTTGAAAGTTCACCACCTGAAGCCACTTTGGATAGTGGTGCAGGTTTAAACCCTTTATTTGTTGTAATATAGAATTCTGGGATTTTACTTCCATTGGCAGTTATTTTACCATGTTCAGTAAATTTTACTTCAAAAATTGCATCTTTTAATTCTAGTTCATGGAGGATTGCCATGATTTCATTTTTCAAATTTAGTGCTATTTTTTTTCTTTCTTTGTACAGTAAACTATCTTTGTTTTTAAGTTTCTCAAAGGTGTCCAATACTTTATTTTGAAGTTTCTCGATGTATTCCTCTCCCGTATCAAGGGAGTCAAGTTCTTTTTTTATATTTTCTTTATGATTTATTATGTCTTCAATAGTTGGGCCGTAACGTTTTAATAACTTGTCTAAAGTAATTTTTCTGTCTATCAGATTATTTAAATCATCAACATTAAAATCTTCAAAATCAATTATATTTTCCAGTGTATGTGCAATATCATTTATCTCATAAGAGATGTTATCAATCTTCTCGTATACGGATGATAATTCTGATTTTAAATCTTTTATAGCAAGTAGGTGGTGAGAAAGTTCAGAAAGAAGTTTTTCGATGTTAATTTCACCATAGTTTAAGATTTGCAAAGAAGCATCAATAGCATTTTTAATTTTTTCAATGTTAGATAAGAATTTAATTTTTTCTTCCAATTGTGAATCTTCATCAGGTTTAATATCTAAGGATTCAATTTCAGAGAGTTGTTCTTGTAATATCTGTTTTTTAATTTCTAATTCTTGCCTGTTTTTTATGATGTTTTCAAGCTTTGTTTTGATTTCAATGTAACTTTTATATGTGTTTTTAAAGTCTTTAATAATTGTTTCATTGACCAACTTGTCTATAAAAGTTTTATGAGCGTCTGGATTTAAAAGAACTTGATGATCATGTTGTCCATGAATATCCACAAGTTTTTTACCAATTTCTTTTAACTCATTTAGTGTAGCAAGAATTCCGTTAATAAAGATTCTGTTTTTTCCTGATGAATCTATTTCTCTTCTTAAGATTAGTGAATTGTCTATTTCGAATTTTTCTTTAGTCTCATTGTCCAATGTTGTATCCTCAAAAAGAGCTTCAAATACAGTTTTTTGGAGAGTGTTTCTTTGCTTATCGCGAGAGAACCTATCTCCGAGAAGCATTTTTATGCTTTCGATAAATAAAGATTTTCCTGCACCTGTTTCACCAGTGACAATATTGAGTCCTTTATCGAATTCGACTTCAATTTCTTCAAAAATTGAGAAATTTTTAACTTTGAGGTATGATAGCATTACTTGTTACCCCAATTTAGTTTTTCTCGGAGAAGTGAAAAATAATTCCTGTTGTGAGGGATAATTAATCTAGCAAAATTGGTTGATTTTTTTATTATTATATTGTCACCTTTTTCTAATTTTTTACCAATCTGTCCATCAAATGTAATAAATATTTTTTCATCCTCACTTTTTATAACTATTTTAATAACAGAATCATCAGGAATTATAATGGGCCTGTGAGTAAGTGAATGTGGGCAGATAGGAGTAATTAAAATTGAGTCCATAGTAGGAAATACTATAGGTCCTCCAGCAGCAAGAGAGTAAGCTGTAGAACCCGTGGGAGTTGCAATGATAAGACCATCAGAGCGGTAAGTGTTTACAAACATATCATTAATAAAAACATCCATTTCAATTATTCTAGCAAGAGCACCTTTATGGATTACTATGTCATTTAATACTTCCATGTGATAATTGTCGTTATCATTATTGAGAATTTTTCCATGTAGCTTCATTCTTTTTTCACATTTGTAATTATCTTGTAAAATATTTTCCAAAATTTGGATTGCTTCATGTACTTTGGTTTCTGTGAGAAATCCTAATCTACCTAAATTTATACCAAGAATTGGAGTATCTTTATTATCAATCAACCGTATGGCAGAAATTAATGTTCCATCTCCTCCAAGCACTATAATCAACTCAGAAATTTCCTTAATTTCCTCTTCACTGTTTGACGGCAAATTCAAAACGTAGGCGGCTCTTTTGTCAAGTAATATATTTTTGTTTTTTTCCTTTAAAAAGGTATATATTTTTTGAGCTACAGGCTTAGATGTTTCAGAATGTGGTTTAGCAATCAGTGCAATATTGTTCATTAATCACTCTCTCAATTAAATCATTATAATCAGCTTTTTCATTAATGTTTTCTAAATAGACAAAATAGGCTAGGTATTCAGTATTTCCTTTTGCACCTTTAATGGGTGATTTTGCTAGCCCTTTTAATTTATAACCGTTAGTTTCTGCACAATCAATAATTTTTTTTATTACTTCTTTGTGCACTTCAATATTTCTCACAACACCTTTTTTACCTACTTGCTCTCTTCCGGCTTCAAACTGTGGTTTGATAAGCATAATAAATTCGGTTTCTTTTTTGCAAAACTGTAGAGTTTTGGGTATTATTAAGGTTAATGAAATGAATGAGACATCACTTGTGATAATGTCTACTTTTTCTCCAATTTGTTCAAATGTTATGTAACGGAAATTACACTTTTCAATATTAATAACTTTTGGATTATTTCGTAAAGTGTAATGCAATTGACCTTTACCTACATCAACGGCGTATACTTTAAGGGCTCCATTTTTTAAAGCAACATCGGTAAAGCCACCCGTTGAAGCACCAATATCCAAAATTGTTTTGTCTTTGAAATTTAGATTAAAAACTTTGACAGCTTTTTCTAGTTTTAATCCCCCTTTACTTACGTAGGGTAGGGTGTTTTTAATAAAAATTTCTGCATCTTCATCTATTTTAGTGCCAGGTTTTTCAATTTTTTGATTATTTACAAAAACAAGACCTGCCATTATTAATCGTTGTGCTTTTTCTCTTGATTCCACATGCTTTTTTGAGACAAGAATTTTATCTAATCTATCTTTTCCCATTCAGAAATAATCTTCTCTTCAATTGATTTAGCATCCAATCCTATAAGTTTTCTAAGCTCAATGATAGGCCCATGTTCAATAAATTTATCGGGTATTCCTAATTTTATAAACTTATCAGGATAAATATTGTTTTCTATTAATATGGAAATTATTTCATCGCCAACACCACCTTTTATACTGTTTTCTTCAACAGTTATTATCATTTTTTTATTTTTAGCTATTTTAACAATTTTTTCATAATTTAACGGTTTTATAAATCTCAAATTTATAAGAGCTGCTGGGATTTTGTTTATTAAATTCTTATAGGCTTCAAACACCTCTTCAAAAATATGGCCTGCACTAATAATTAGAATTTCACCAGAATCATTGATAATTTCTGGTTCATAAAGTGTAACTGGTGTTTTTGGTAAATCATATGCTTTTATATTTCCTCTGGGATATCTTATGGCTATAGGTTTATTTAATTCATAACTTATTTTTAGCATTTCAATTAATTCAAAATCATCTTTTGGAAGCATTATATGGAGATTTGGAACAGTTCTAAGGTATGAAATATCAAAACTTCCATGGTGAGTTGGACCGTCGGCACCAACAAGACCTGCTCTGTCAATACAGAATACAACAGGCAAATCTTGTAAAGCAACATCATGTATTATTTGGTCATAAGCTCTTTGAAGAAAAGTCGAATATATTGCTACATATGGTTTACATCCACCAATTGCAAGTCCTGCTGCAAATGTAACTGCGTGTTGTTCAGCAATTCCTACGTCAAAGAACCTTTTTGGAAATACTTCAGCAAATTTATTCAGACCAGTTCCTGGTTTCATAGCTGCTGTAATTGCAACAATATTATCATACTGTTTAGCTAATTCTAAAAGTGTATCACCAAAAACTTCTGTAAAAGTTTTACTTTTAAATTTTATCGGCTTTCCGGTTTTTATGTCAAAAGAAGATACACCATGGAATTTTTCAGGGTTTTCTTCTGCAGGTTTAAAACCTTTCCCTTTTTTTGTAATAATATGGATTAATGTGGGACCGTCTTGTATTTTTGCATTGTATATTGCTTTATCAAGCTCTTTTAAATCATGTCCATCGATGGGGCCTATATATTTCAATCCCAATTCTTCAAACAAAATACCTGGAGTGAAGAACCCTTTTACACCTTCTTCAAATTTTTTTGCCATTTTTAACAATTTATCACCAAGAGGGGCATGTTCTAATAAATGTTGAACATCTTTTCTAAAATGAGTATAAAATTCACCTGTCATTACTCTTGATAAGTAACTTGAAATTGCTCCCACATTTTTGCTTATGGACATTTCATTATCATTTAAGATTACAATCGTGTCTTTGTCTAAATGTCCAAGGTTGTTTAAACCTTCAAAGGCAAGTCCTGCAGTTAATGCTCCATCACCAATTATTGCTACAATTTTACGTTTTTCTCCTATTATTTCGTCAGCCATTCTTATTCCTAATGCTGCAGAAACGGATGTACTGGTATGTCCCACACCAAAAGCATCATAGGGGCTTTCTGAAGGTTTGTTAAAGCCGCTAATCCCTTTAAACTGCCTTAGAGTATGAAATTTATCTAATCTATCAGTCAGAATCTTATAAGCATAGGATTGGTGTCCCACATCCCAAATAATTCTATCGTGAAGAGGATCGAAGTTTTTTAATAGAGATAATGTAAGTTCTACGACACCTAAAGATGGAGCTATGTGTCCACCGTTTTTAGCACAAACATCTATAATAAGTTGTCTTGTTTCTGATGCTAGTTTTTTTAAATCGTTGTAACTTAACTTCTTTATGTCATCAGGTAATTTCAACTGCTTTAGAAGTTTCATTAATTTGTCCTTTCAAAAATATATTTGGCTATTTTTACAAGAGGAGAAGCAGCTTCTTTATATACAGAAATTTCATCTATTGCTTCATCAATCAATGTTTTAGCTTTTTTCTTTGAATTATCAAGACCATAAATCTGAGGATAGGTCACTTTATTGTTTTTTTCATCACTTTTTGCATTTTTCCCCAACTGTTCTGTTGTGCTTGTGATATCAAGTATATCATCCACAATTTGAAAGGCTAAACCAATTTTGTTACCGAAACTACACATTCTCTTTTTATCTATTTCATCTCCAAAGCCAAGTATGGCTCCTAGCTCACAACAATAAGATATTAATTTTGCAGTTTTATGTATATGAATAAAAAACAAAGTTTCTTCATCAATAACTTTTCCCTCATTATTTATATCTGCATATTGACCACCAACCATACCTTCAAATCCAGAATGTTTTGCAAGCTTATAAGCTGCTTCAATCATAACATCTTCAGGGATATCAGGGTTTAAAGTTTTATCAAGCATAACTTGAAATGCATAGGTTAATAAAGCGTCACCTGCAAGAATTGCGGTAGCTTCTCCAAACATAATGTGATTTGTGGGTTTACCTCTTCTTAAATCATCATTATCCATAGCTGGAAGATCATCATGGATTAAAGAATAGGTATGAAGCATTTCTACAGCGGCTGCGTAAGGAGTTACTTTATCAAAATAACTTTCAAAGATTCCATAAGATGAATATATAAGTACTGGTCTTAATCTTTTTCCACCTGCAAAGAGACTGTATCTCATGGATTCTAACAGACCAACAATATGTTTATTTGGATAAACGATATTATTACGCATCCATTCATCTACTTTATTTGCAAAAAACTTAATATAGTTCTTTAAATTGAAATTTTCACTCATCAAAAGGCTCCGAATCTAATGTACCATCCTCATTTACTTCTAAGATTTTATTTACCTTAAGTTCAAGTTTTTTTAAAAATTCTTTACATTCTTTTCCGATTTTCATCCCTTCTTGAAAGAGTTTAAGTGATTCTTCAATTCCAAGCTCTTCATTTTCGAGTATATTTACAATTTCTTCAAGACGTTGCATTTTTTTTTCAAAACTGTATTTTTCACTACTCATTGGCAAGTCCTTTTAAAATTTTTAGTACTTTTTCTACATGTCCATTAACTTTTACGTTATAAAAAGATTTTATTACTACTCCATTTTCATCTATAATAAAAGTAGATCTGATAATTCCTTTTGTTATTTTTCCATACATTTTCTTTTCGCCAAAGGCTCCATAGCTTTCTGCAACTTTTTTATCTGGGTCTGATAAAAGCAAAAATTTGATACCATGTTTTTCTTTAAATTTCTTATGAGAGTTTATAGAGTCAGGACTTATTCCAATGACCTCTGCTCCCAGTTTTTTTATTTCTTCATAATAATCACTGAATTCTACAGCTTCTCTTGTACAGCCGGATGTGTTATCTCTTGGATAAAAATATAGTATTAACTTACTCCCTAAGAATTCTTTTAATGTATGCTCTTTATTATCGTCGCCTAATAATTTGAAGTCGATTGCTTTATCAGATGGTTGTAATCTAATACTCATTATATTCTCCTGAGGACATATTTATAGCGTTTTTATGTATGATGCATAAAGTTGGCCGCATGCTGCTTCAATATCTGCTCCAAAACTTTTTCTTATGAATGTTGCTATACCATTATTTATCAAAGTCTTCTGAAAATTTAAAGCACTATTTAGATCTGGTGAGTCTAAGTTACTTCTTTTTGTTTTATTATAAATTATTAGATTTACTTTGATTGGTAATCCGTTGAGAAGTTTTGCAAGTTTCAAAGCATCAGCAGTGGAATCGTTGAAATTTTTTATCATTACATATTCTAATGTAATACGTTTTCTTTTAGGAACTGGTAATTTTTTTATTACTTTCACTATGTCATTTATATCAAATTTTTTATTTATAGGCATTATCAGGTTTCTTTTTTTATTGTCTGAAGCGTTTAAAGAAATGGCAATATTTACCTTAAAATTCTTATTTACTAGTTTTTCAAGTTTGTCGAGAAGTCCTGCTGTTGAAATAGTTACTTTTCTATGACTAAAATTTAACCCATCTTCATCAAGGATAATTTCAAGTGATTTTTCAAGATTTTTTAAGTTATCTAAAGGTTCACCCATTCCCATAAAGACTATGTTAGTAAGTTTCTTCCCTGATTCTGATAAAATGTTGTTGAGTTCAATAACTTGCCTTAGAATTTCTCCGGCAGTTAAATTCCTCACAAATCCTATTTTAGCAGTATTGCAGAACTTACACCCCATTTTACAACCAACTTGTGTTGAAATACAGGCAGTGATTCTGTTTTCATCAAACATAAGAACTGATTCTATAAAATTATTATCTTCTAATTTAAAAAGTATTTTTTTTGAACCATCGAGCTTAGATGTAACAATATGTTCTTTTTTTAGTTTTGTAAAAGAGTAAGATTTACTTAGTTTTTCACGAAAGGTTTTAGATATGTCAGTCATTGATGAAAAATCGATTACACCTTTTTGATAAATCCACTTAAATAGTTGTTTTCCTCTGAACGGCTTTTCCCCCAAGACTTCTACTAATTTTTGCAATTCAGCTTTAGATAAACAGTCTATTTTGTAATTCATATTACTTTTATAACTACTTTATTTTTTCCTGTATTTTTTGCTTCATACATTGCATCGTCTACAAGCTTGTAAATTGAGTTATAATCAATATCAAAATTATTTTCAACGCATACTACACCAACTGAAATAGTAAGTTTATGTTTTTTTAAACAGGTAAAATTATGATTAGCTACAGTTTTTCTGATTTTATTTGCTAAAACTACTGCTCCTTTTTTATTGGTTTGAGGTAGTAATATAGCAAATTCTTCACCTCCAAATCTTGCTAAAACATCTGATTCTCTTAAAATAGATTTTATTAAGGTTGTTAATTCTATTAAAGTGTTATCACCAGTTATATGGCCAAAGGTATCATTAATTTTTTTAAAGTCATCGATATCATAACTAATAAAAGCGTATGGATATTTATATCTTTTTGAGCGTTTAATTAAGTTTTTTAAAGTTTCTTCAAAAAAACGTCTATTGTAACATTTTGTTAAATAGTCTGTGGTTACCTCATAATAATGTTTTTGTGTGGATAAAAGAGAGTTTATTAAAAGATTGCTGTAAAAAATAGAATATTCTAAAATTTCGTCAGCAGGTTTTTTGTCTGCAACAAATTGTAAATAAATATAAATTTTATCATTGAGATGAAAAAACCTCTCTGTTGTAGGCTTGTTTATTAATGATACTTCATTTGTTATATTTTTTTTTACAATATTTATATCTAAGTCATTTAGATCAAACTTTTTTATTAACTTGTTAATAAGACTGCAGCATATTGAGTTTGAATTATTGCTTATAAAAACTTTAAGAGTTGTATCTGTTTTTAAAGCTATTAAAAGATTTAATGGAATTAATGTTTTTTCGAGGATATCAAGCAGTTGATATATTGAATCTTCAAACTTGTTTTGATTCTTGTATATTATTTGAAAAATACTATTAGTAAATGCCAACTTAAAAATATTATTTGTAAATATTTCAATTTTGTTTTTATCAGTATTTGTACAATTATTTGTTAAACTTTTTTCTTTTAGCTTTTCCAGTAATATTTTTAAATTTTGAGTGTTTAAAATACCAACATCATGAAAAGTGTAATTTTTGGAAGTTAAAAGAAAAAATTTTGGTGGATTTGTGTTAATATGCTGCGATAAAATTTGTAGGATTAATGAGTTTTGTTCAAAGAATTTTTCTGATATAATTACTGCAGAATATTTATTTATCAGCAGTTCATTGATTACTGAAGCCAAAGTAGTCCTAACAATTATATTATTTGCTAATAAACACTCTTGAATAGTCTCATCTTTATCTATACATAATAAAATATCATTCATTTTTTACCATATTTTATAATATTTAACTTTTCAATATCTTCTTTTCTGTTAAAAAGAGAAACTTTTTTTTCTAACATTTTGATTGCTTCCTCGTAGTCTTTTGCTTTAATACATAATTCAATATAATCATTAATATCTTTCTCGGTAGGGTTAATTAGAAGGATATAAGTTTTTAACCATTTTTTTGCCTCATAATGATGATTGTATGTAATAAGTTTTTTTATAAAAATTTCTAAAAATTCTGGGTTTAATGTTTTTGTAAAAAGTGAATAATATATTGCGCATATTTTTTCAGGTTTTTTTTCTTTTTGCAATATGTTTTTTAATGTTTCTTCATCAAAATTGTTGTATTTTTCTGCAAAATAATAAATACGTTCACTTTCTGGGTTTTTAGAAATAGGTTTCATTTCATAAAGTTCTCTAAATTCTTTTTTAATTAGTTCTTCTAAGTTTTTCTTTTTAAAAGCGTAACTGTAAGTATCATCTTTAAAAAATACATTTGATTTTAGAATTAGGTTGAATTCCTCAACTGTAGTGAAGATTTTACCATTTTCTTTTAAAACTGTGTTGAGTTGATCAAGTATTATTTTTATGAATCTCATATCTAAATAAATCAAAACATTATTAATGAGAATTATGTTAAAATAGTTACTTTTAAAAAAATTTTTGATATTTTCTTTAATTAAATTGATATTTAAAAATCGTACTTTTTCTTTCAAAAAAGGTTTTATTGTATATTGTTCTTTTTTTTTCGTAAAAAATGAGTAATAAGGCTCAGGAAACTTTTTAAATGATCTAATATTATAAGTCCCTTTTTTAGCCTGTTTTAATGCTTCATCATCAATATCAATCCCAATAATTTCATAATTAGTAATATTGTTTATAAAAAACTCAATCGCTATGGAATAACATTCTTCCCCTGAAGAGCATCCGAAAGATAAAATATTAACTTTTAAATCCTGCGTGCATTTTACATAATCCAAAACATTATTAATTTGTTTTTTATGGCGGAAAAAATATGTTTCATTGTTTAACATGAAAGACTTAAGATTCTTTTTTAGAGTTAAGTACAGTTCATCTATTAATAATGATGATAAATATTGATTTTCACTAATAAACTTAGTTATTAGGTCAATGTTAGCAGAAGTAATTTTTAGACCATATTCAGTTAATAAAAACTCTGATATTATTTCAAACAGAGTGTTTTTCTTGAATATATTTGATAGCATCATCTTCATTGTTAAAAATATCGAATAGTTTGTGAAGATTAGTATTGGTGAATATTTTTTTTATATTATCAGATAGATTACATAAAGCCATTGAGATGTTTTTGTCTTTTAAGATTCTTAATGACTGAATTAATTCACGTAAGCCAGAACTGTTTAAATAATTAACTCTATTAAAATTAATTATTATACCGCTTAACTCTTTTAATGAATTAATGTATTTCTTGATTTCATTGCCAGTAATGGCATCTATTTCGTTCATTGGATAAATGATTTCAATATCATTAATTTTTTCACTTTTATATGCCATATAACATCCCCCAAACGTTATTTTTGCATTTTTTTTAATTCTATTTGACGTTTAAAGACATATTGTATTATTTTATCCCTATCATTTTCTCTTATTGATATAAATTCAATTCCTGCTTCATATTTATTGTTTAGATTTATAACTCTGACAACCTTTCCAAAAATCTCTTTTATATTATTAATTGTGTTATTAAAATCTAATTCAACAATATTTTCTACTTTTAATGGTAATTCTGTAACAAGTTTAACTCCTCCACCAGAAATATCTTTAATAATTCCGTAATCACATTCTTTTAACATTTCAGGGATATTATCGTTAGCATTATAATTGATTTTACATATAATAATTTTAAGATATGTTTCTACTCGAAAATATCTTCTAAGCTCTTTTCTTGTTAAAAAACTAGGCTTAGTTATTTTTAGCATTAAAATGTTTTCTTTAATTCTTTCTACAACTTCACTATTGAAACTAAATCTACCTTTATCAGTGATAAATGAAACTTCAATTTTTGTTCCAGGAGTTAAAGGGGCTGGGATGGCGTTTTTAGTGGGGACAGTGATATAAAGAAAATCTTTGTTAACTATTTCTATTCTAGAATCGTATCTATCTTGAAATTCACCGGATAACACATCTACTGTGACTTTTATATTAGGTTCTAAAAAATTGTCTACATGTGTAATTTTTTCCATTATATTTATTCCTTTTCATATTTAGGGAATTTAATAACGAATTTTGTGCCGTTTTTCCCAGTTTTAAATGTTATATTAGCGTTATGATCTTCTACTATTTTTTTTACTATTGCTAATCCTAGTCCTGTTCCTTTACCTTCAGGCTTTGTTGTAAAGAAAGGGTCAAAGATTTTATTTCTAATTTCTTCAGGAATTCCATTTCCATTATCTGTTATTTCAAGAAATATATTTTTGTCATCAGAATGTGTTTTAATATGAATTTCTGGGTTTTCTTTTTCGTTTGCAGCGTGATTGGCATTAATTAGTATATTTAATACCAACTGCTCTATACTCGTTTTATTACCTAAAATTAGAGGAAGATTTTCATCAAGATTAAAAACAACATTTACATTTCCTCTCTTAATTTCATATTCACTAAAAGCAAAAACTGTTTTTATTATATGATTGATATTTAGAGGGTATTTTTTCCCTGATGGTTTTCTTGTGAAAGTCATAAGATTATTAGATAGAGTAGAAATTCTATCAATTCCAAATTCAATTTTTTCTAAAATTGAAAGTTGATTTTCATTATTAATTGTATTCTTTAGCGCAGTAAGATAGTTTTTTACGGCAGTAATTGGATTGTTTATTTCATGAATGATTCCCGATGTTATTTGTCCTATTGTGGCTAATTTCTCAATATGTTGAACATTTTCTTCAAATTTTTTGATATTGGTGATTTCTTTAAGAGTTACTAGGTAATTATTGTCTATAGTAGAAAAAGTTGTGAGAAAAAAACGTTTTGAATCATTGTTTAAAGTAAGATATATCCCACTTAATTTATTAAGTTTAATTAAATTGTCTTTTAAATCTTCTAAGGGGTAGTCAATTGTAGAAAAAATATCAAAAAAATAAGAAGTGTTTAAGAATTTGTTGTCAGTTATTTTAAGTTTTAATCCTTCAGTGTTCATATATTCTATAGTAAAATCTTTTTTTATTATGAAAATTGCATCCGGTAATGAACTAAGAATTTTATTAAGTTTATAATTCAAATTTAACACTATTTTTTCTAATTTAACTAATTCTTCAGTTTTATGTTTTAATGATACGCTTATTTCTTTTGATAGGAAATCTATTTCTTTTTCATCAAATTTTCTTTGTTCAATATATGTTATAATTTCTTTGCCGAATTTTTGCGGATCTATTGGTTTTGTATAAAAGGCATCACAGCCTGCAAGCATAGATAATTTTTCATAGTTACTATCCGAAACAGCTGTTAAAGCAATAATGGGAATGTGATTCGTTGCCTTGTTAGATTTTATAATTGCTGCAGCCTCATATCCTTTCAATTTTGGTAAGTTAATGTCCATAATTATTAAATCAGGTGCTATTTTTTCTGCAAGTTCTATTGCTTCAAGTCCATCTTTAGCTAAGATTACTTTTATATTGTATTTTTTTAAAACTAGCTCTACGAGCTTGAAACTTTGAAAGTCATCTTCTACATATAAAACTCTAAACATTTTTACCCCAGACAGGTATTTTGAGAAGCAAGTTCTTGTTGTGTAACTCTAAAGATGTGCCAGTTATTTCTAAGATTGTTTTGTAATAATTATCTTTTTTTAATGTTTCTAGTAATATCATGTTTATTTCTTTTTTAATCACACAATCCAAATAAGAGTTATTAATATTTAATAATAGCTCTATTGTTGTATTTGTTTCACATAAAGATAATATAAAACTTAAAGATGTGTCAAATAAATATTTAACGAATTCGAGATTTTGATAAATATTTATATCTTCTAATGAATAATTGATGCTTACTGGATATTTTTTTTCTAAATATTCAACAAATTCTTTGATTTTAAAAGAGTGACATATTATGGTTTTAGATAGTATTTGAGTTTGAAAGAAACTCAATGTTTTATTAATTAAATCGATATAATTATATAATTTATCAAGTATTAAGTCTTGTCTTATATTATTGTTTTTGATATCAATTATTAATGATGTTATGGGTGTTTTTAATTCATGAGATATAATTTCAACTATATTATCAGAAATATATTTAGTTTCTGATGGATTTACCTGATTGTTTTTTACAGTATTTTTTATTCTTCGATTTTTGTTATAATTTCTAGTGTTGTGAACTTTAATGAGATATTCTACCATTTTGTCTATATTAACGGGTTTTTCAATAAATCCATCAAATCCTGCTTCGTAAACAGATTTTACTGTATGTTTGTCAGTATAGCCAGAAATAGCAATAACGGTTATTTTATCCAATACTTTTTCTCTTTTTAAACTTTCTATAATGTCGAAGCCATTTATGTCAGGCAAATTTAAATCAATTAAGGCAATATCAGGTTGTTCTGTTAGTAAAAGTTTTAGCCCTTCTCTGCCTGATTTAGCAGTAACAAAATCTGGAAATATTTCTTTTAAGATTTTTTTTATTAATAGTAAATTATTTTTGTTGTCCTCAATGTATAAAATTTTCATAATGTTATGATAACATAGGGTAAATGATGTGTAAAGAAGATATACTGAATTTTGAATGGGGAATTTGAGCTAAAAAATTAAAGTTTAATGTTAAGGTTTTTATTTAGTTTTTTAATTGTTTTTGTTGAAAGTTAATAAAAAAATACCAATGAAAATAAAAGTAATACCTATTATAGAATAAAAGTTAGGTTTTTCTTTAAGGATAGTAATGCCTAAAATTGTTGCTGTTAATGGCTCCATAAGAGACAATGTTGCTGTAGTAGAGACTTTTACAAATTTTAAACCTCTTATAAAAAACATATAAGAGATAGCTGTTGCGAATAATCCTAAATGAAGAGAAACGGCAATTCCTCTGAGAGTAAAAATCCAACTATTATCATAAATAAAAAGAATGGGACTGAGCAGAATTGCCCCACCTAAAAATAATACTGCCATAACTGAGTCCACAGTATGCTTTATAATAAGTTTTTTACTGATCATAGTGTAAAAAGAATAAGAAAAGCCTGCCATTAATGCTAGTAGTATACCAAATAAGTTAAAGTTTAAATCATATTTTTTTCCACCAAAGCTTATAAAGAATAATCCTAATAATGCGAGGATAGTGCTGATGAGCCATTTTTTATGAATTTTTTCTTTCAAAAATAATATGGATAAAATACCCGCAGAAATGGGTGCACTCCCTATACCTACTACAGTTCCCACAGCGACACCAGCAAGTTTAACACCATAAAAAAAAGTTATTTGATATAAAGCCACTCCTATCATGCCAGTAAATGTGAGAAGCCTAGGCCATGGAGAAGAATCTTTGAATTCTCTTTTTAAGATTGCTATCAGCATTAGAGCTAAACCACCAATAAGGATTCTTAAAGTTCCAATTACTGCTGATGATGCATTCTCAGGGGCAAGTCCTTGTGCTGTGCCCGTTGTTCCCCACAGCATTGCTGCAATTAAGATAAAAATGGAGCCTTTAATTTCTTTGTTCAGCATCCAGTAGATTTTATTGAATTGTTGAGAAAAATCAATTATTAAATAACTCAAAATGTATTATTACTGATGCCTTTCATCAACCACTCGTTTTGCTTTTCCCTCAAAGCGTTCTAATGATTTTGGTTCTACAAGTTTTACCTTTGGTTTAATACCAAGATAATTAAAAAGCCTGTCAGTTATCTGATCAAGAATTTCTTTTTGTCGTTTCATCTCATCAAAAAACAGATTTTCAGAAACTTCTAGATGTATTTCCATCATATCCAGAGCACCTTTCTTCTTAACATATATCATGAAATGAGGAGTAGTGTGTTCTATTTCTTTTAAGGCCTCTTCAACCTGTGATGGAAAAATATTTACACCATTTACTATAATCATATCATCTGTTCTACCAGAAGGTTTTTCCATTTTGATGAAAGTTCTTCCGCACTTGCAATTATCTCTGTAAATTCTTGTAATATCTCTTGTTCTGTATCTAATTAAAGGCATTGCTTCTTTTGTAAGAGTGGTGATGACAAGTTCTCCTTTCTCTCCTTCAGGTAATACTTCTCCAGTATCTGGATCGATAACTTCTACATAAAAATGGTCTTCATTTATGTGTAATCCGTTTTTATAAAGACACTCACCAGAGACACCTGGACCTATTATTTCACTAAGTCCGTAATTATCTGTAGCAATTATACCTAATTTTGCTTCGATTTCATTTCTTATTTTTTCACCCCATGGTTCACTACCTAAAAGACCATATTTTAAATGCAAATCGTTTTTAGATATTTCCATTGATTCTAATGTTTCGGCTATATGCAATGCGTAGGAAGGGGTGCAGATTAAAACAGTGCTTCTATAATCTTGCATTATCATTATTTGCCTTCTAGTATTTCCACTTGATACGGGGATAACACTTGCTCCAATATGTTCTGCTCCATAATGTAAACCAAACCCACCTGTGAAAAGGCCATAAGTAAAGGCGATATGAACTATGTCTTCTTTTGAAACTCCCCCTGCTACCATGATTCTTGCTACAAGATTTTTCCAGGTTTCAAGATCCCTTTTTGTGTAGCCTACTACAGTAGGTTTACCAGTTGTTCCGCTTGATGAGTGAATTCTAACAATATCTTTTAGTGGTACGGCAAACATTCCATAAGGGTAATTGTCTCTTAAATCTTGTTTTGTGGTAAAAGGTAGTTTTTTGATATCTTCAAGAGATTTAATATCATCAGGTGTTATATTATACTTATTAAATACTTTATTATAAAATTCTACATTATTATAAACTCTGTTTAGTGTGGATTGAAGTCTCTCTAATTGAAGTTGTTTTAACTCAGATAAAGAGATGGTTTCTTCGCTCATTTGCCACATTCTCATATTATCTCTCCCACTTCTCTTTGTATTCTTTACCTAAATAAGCTCTTAAAAGTTCATTGTCATTCAATAATTCATTACTTTTTCCTTGTAAAATAATTCTTCCGTTTTCAAGGACATAACTTCTGTCAGAATATTTTAAAGCAATTTTGGCATTTTGTTCCACAAGGAAAATTGTAAGCCCGGAGTTTTTTAAAAAAGATAACTTTTCGTAAAGTTCAGTTATTACTTTAGGAGCAAGTCCCATAGATGGTTCATCCATGAGTAATATTTTGGGGCTAGACATCAACGCTCTTGAGATGGCAAGCATTTGTTGTTCACCACCCGAAAGCATTCCGGCCTGTTGCTTTCTTCTTTCCTTTAGAATAGGAAAGATGTTGAAGAGGAATTCTAAATTTTCAGTAATTTTATTTTTGTTTTTTATGGTAAAAGCCCCCATCTCAAGATTTTCTTCTACGGTCATATCTGTAAAAATCCTTCGACCTTCAGGTACAAAACCGATGCCTAGATGTACTATTTTTTCATGTTTTAAATTTGTTATGTTTTTACTGTTGAAATATATTTCCCCTTCTTTTTTTTGGATATGTCCCATTATAGAATTTAAAAGTGTGGTTTTACCGGCTCCGTTTGAACCTATTAGTGATACAAACTCTTTAGGTTTAATATGTATTGAAACATTTTTTAAAGCTTTAATTTTCCCATAATATGAGGTTAATGAAGTAACTCTAAGCATCTTCATCTCCAAGGTAAGCCTTCAAAACCTCAGGATTGTTTCTGATTTCAATATATGAACCCTCAGCAATAATTTTCCCAAAATTTAAACAGTATACTTTGTCCGCAAGACTTGAGATGAAGTTCATGTCATGTTCTACCATTAATATGGTGATTCCTTCGTTCTTAAGCTTCTTAATGAGCTCTATCATTTTTTCTTTTTCAAAATTGTTTAAACCTGCAGCAGGCTCATCTAGTAACAGTAGAGCTGGTGAAGACAGATAGCTTCTTGCTAATTCAAGGTATTTGAGCACGCCATAAGGAGCTTCATCAGGAGTCTTATCTTTCCATTCAGAAATTCCAAAAAGCTCAAGAGTATAATCTAATGTTTGTTCGATTTCTTTTCTAAATTTTTTATCAAAACGAAAAAAGTTTTTGAAGTAATATTTTTTTATCTTTTTTTTCAACAGTCCTAAAATTAAATTATCCTTTATCGTTACTTCATTAATAATTTTAAGATTTTGAAATGTTCTAGAAATTCCTTTTTGGTAAATAACATTGGGAGGTTTATAAGATATATTTTCATTTTTAAAGAAAACTTTTCCACTGTATTTGGTTATGAAACCAGTAATAACGTTAAATAAAGTGGTTTTACCGGCACCATTTGGTCCAATTAATGCAACTATATTTCCTGGTTTTACATTAATATTTACATCTACTAGTGCTTTAATTCCACCAAAATTTACGCAAATATGTTCAGTTTTTAACAATTTTTAACCTCTTAAAAAAACCAACTATTCCATAAGGGAAAAATATAATACAGAATGCTAAAATTCCACCATATATGATTATTTCATAATCTTCAAAAGAAGCAAAAAGCTCTGGTATCAATGAAATTATTATAGCTCCTATAATTCCTCCATAGGTAGTTCCTAATCCACCAATTATTGTCATTGCTAATATTTCAATGGAATAATTTATTCCTATAGAAGAAGGGCTTATAAACTGGGAATAAAATGCATAGAATGAGCCTATCATGGATGAATAAGCAGCTATGACAGCAAATAGTATAACTTTTTCTTTCTTAAAGTTAATTCCAAAAGCACTGGAAGCGTGTTCTGATTCTCTGATAAAACGAAAGTCATAACTTATGAAAGACTTATCAAAAAGTTCAAGTAATATTAAACTAAATAGATAGAGTATAGCAAACAGAATAAAATTCTTTATTTCAGTATCAAATTCTAGTCCGAATACTGAAAAATAAGGAATTCCTACCAAACCTGAAGGACCACCTGTAAACATGTCTAGTTCGTTTGCAAAAATATAGATAATCATTCCAAAACCTAAAGTTGCCATTGCCAGATAGTGTCCATGTAATTTTAGGGCTGGATAGCCGACGAGTAATGCTACAGAAAAAGTCACAATAATTCCAATTAAAACTGTTAGAAAGGGGGAAAATGAGTAATGTACTGTCAGTATACCTGAAAGATATGCTCCTATGCCGAAAAAAGCTGCTTGACATAAAGAAATAATACCTGCGTAACCAAGTAAAATGTTTAATCCTGAAGCTAAAATGGCATTTATCATAATATATGTAATAAGACTAAGATAATAATCGTTTTTTACTGTTGAGCCGATTATTATAATTAATATTATATTAAAGATGAAAAACGTTTTGTTTAACGGTTTCATACTCTATCAGCTTTCTTTTTTCCTAATATTCCATTTGGCAAAACAAATAAAATAATGAGCAAAATAATAAAAGCAAAAGCGTCTTTATAACCAGAAGGTAACACAGAAGCAAAAAAACTTTCTGTTATAGCTAGAAAAAATCCGCCCACAATGGCGCCTGAAAATCTGCCTAGCCCTCCAAAAATTGCAGCAGAAAACCCTTTTAAACCTGTCATAATTCCGTCGTTATATGTGACAAATGTAATAGGAGTGATAAGGATTCCGGCAATGCAACCAATGGTAGCAGCAATAGCAAATGATAGCATTTTTATCTTATTAACACTTATACCACAATTTGATGCTGCATAGGGGTCATTATGACATGCTCTAAATGCTTTTCCATATTTAGTAAACTTGAAGAAAAAAGAAAGTAAAGTTGCTACAACAATAGAGACTACAATAACCAGCAGACTACTTGTAGTTAAAACCCCTCCTGGCATAGAAATGGTTTTTTCAGTAATGTAAGGGTCAACTTTCAACGAATCTCTGCCCCAGATAATCATAGATGCTCCACGCAAAATAATTGCAAGGGCCAGTGTTATAGTTATGAGGTTTATTTCAGTTTTTATTTTGATACTATTAAGGAATAATCTTTCAGTAATTATTCCTAGAATAAATGATGATGCTAAAGCAACTATAAAAGAGATGTAAATAGGAAAATTTAAATAATGCAAGGCGGTATATATCAACATACCACCTAGCATTACAAATTCACCTTGAGCAAAATTGATTATTCCAGTAGTATTGTATATAATATTAAATCCTATTGCAACAAGGGTGTAAATGCTCCCTGTTGTAAGACCAGAATATAAAAATTGCATAGTTGTTATAATTTCCTTACAATTTGTGTATATATATGCATTTTTAAAATAATGCCATTAACTACTGATGAATTAACTTCCAATTACCGTTTACAATTTTAACCATTATAAAAGCATCTTTTGTTAGACCGTTATGGTCTTTTTTGGTGAAATTAAATTCACCATAGGTGCCTTTATATCCTTTTATGGTTTCTATCGAATTAGCTATTTTATGTTTGTCTTTACCGACATTTTCTAAAGCTATTTTTAAAATGTTCATTGCATCATACGCATGACCACCGAAAGTGGAAACTTCACTTTTGTATTTAGTCTCATAATTTTTTTTGTATTTTAAAAGTATTTTTTTGAAAGGGTCTTTATCTGATAACTGATCAGCAACAATTAATCTGCCTGCAGGCAGTATGATGTTTTCTGCAGCACTACCAGCTAAAGCTATGAATTTCTTGGAAGCAACTCCATGGCTCATTACTAACAAAGCATTAATGTTAAGTTCTTTAAAGTTTTTAGCAACAATTGCAGGTGCAGGGCCTACTCCCCAACAAATCACTGCATCAGGTTTTGCTGATGCTATCTTAGATAGCTGACTTTTCATATCTTTATCTGTATCTTTAAATTTCTCGTCTGCTACAATATTTATATTCATTTCTTTTGCTTTTTTTAGCAGAGCATCACGACCGGAGTATCCAAATCCACTTTGGGCAGTGATTATAGCAACTTTTTTTAACCTTTTGGATAAAAGGTATTCATAAATTTTTTCAACTGCGTGGATATCAGATGGTGCAACCTTGAATACTTCTTTGTATAAAGGATTTATAATTCTATTACTAGAAGCACAACTTATTACAGGTAGCTTGTATTTTTTTGCAAGATCTTTGATGGCAAGAGTAGAGCCACTTCTGGTTGGGCCTATCACTGCTAATACTTTATCTTTTGTGGCAAGTCTTATAAACTTTTTTCTTGCCTCACCATCTATTCCTTTGGTGTCATAAAAAATTATTTTTATTTTTTCTCCATTTATGCCACCTTTTTTATTTATTTCTTCTACAACCATATCCAATGTTCGTTTTTCAGGAAGTCCCAAAAAGGAGGCAGGACCACTTGTAGAAAATAAGGCACCTATTTTCATTTCTGCATATGAAGTAACACTTAAAATTGCAAAAAAAACAATAAGTAATATTTTTTTCATCCCTTACTCCTAGATTTATTTTATAAACCGTAGATTTCTTCACCCTTTATTGTTTTAATGCCATTATTGTTTAGTGCTTCTATAGCTTTATCGGTTTCATCAAAGCGAAATATCATAATTGCACAATCACCACTTCTTTCAACAAAAGCGTACATGTATTCTACATTTATATTATTATCTTTTAAAATTTTTAAGATTTTTGCCAATCCTCCTGGTGAATCAGGGACTTCTACAGCGATAACTTCTGTTTTTCCAACAGTGAATTCATTTTCTCTTAATTTTCTATATGCTTTTTCAGGATCATTTACAATAAGTCTTAAAATCCCAAAGTCTGATGTATCTGCTAATGATAGAGCGCGAATATTTATGTTGTTTTTTCCTAAAAGATCACATACTTCCCATAACCTCCCGGATTGATTCTCTATAAAAATAGATATTTGAGTAATTTTCATTGTTGCCTCCTGATTAAATCTTTCTTTTATCAATAACCCTTTTTGCTTTACCCTGACTTCTTTCTATAGTTTTAGGTTCTACAAGTCTTATTTTTGCAGAAATTCCTATCATTTCTTTTATGCTTTTTTCTATACTAGTTTCAAGTTGTTGTAATTTCTTTATTTCATCAGAGAAGAATTCTTCATTAACTTCTACGAGTATTTCCAGAGTATCAAGATTATTTTCTCTATCGACTATAATGAGATAATGAGGCAGAATACCTTTTGTTTCCATCAAAATAGATTCGATTTGTGAAGGGAAGACATTTACACCTCTTATGATTAACATATCATCACTTCTACCCATGACTTTTTCCATTCGAACAAAAGTTCTTCCACAAATGCAAGGTGCTTTAATGAGTCTTGTAATATCTCTTGTTCTATACCTGATAAGAGGGATTGCTTCCTTGGTTAATGTTGTGAAAACAATTTCTCCTTTTTCACCATAAGGAAGTTGTTCGCCCGTTTCTGGATCTATAATTTCAACTAAAAAATGATCTTCATTGATATGCATTCCGTTTTTAGCTTCTACACACTCAAAAGCAACTCCTGGACCGATTACTTCACTTAATCCGTAAATATCAATAGCATCTATTCCCCATTTTTCTTCAATTTCTTTTCTCATTTCATTTGTCCATGGTTCAGCACCGAACACACCTACTTTAACAGGTAATTTTTTTAAACTTATACCAAGTTCTTCAGCCACTTCATATAGATTGAGAGCATAAGATGGGGTGCATGAAATTGCTGTTGTTCCAAAATCCTGCATTATCATAATCTGTTTTTTAGAGTTACCACCAGAAATAGGGATTACTGAGGCACCAATTAGTTCTGCTCCATAATGAGCACCAAGACCTCCTGTGAATAAGCCATAACCATAAGCATTTTGAAGGACGTCTCCTTTTCCTACACCTGCTGCCTGAAATGTTCTTGCCATAATCTCTGCCCAGGTGTTTATGTCACGTTTTGTGTAACCAACTACGGTCGGTTTTCCTGTGGTGCCACTTGAAGCATGTATTCTAACAACCTGTTCTTTTGGAACAGCAAATAGTCCAAAAGGATAATTATCTCTTAAATCTTGTTTTGTTGTAAAAGGTAATCTTCTAAGGTCGTCAAGACTTTTTATTTGTTCAGGTCTTACACCGGCTTCGTCAAGCTTTTTCCGATAAAAGGGTACTGTTGCATAAACTCTTTCCACTAAATTTTGTAATCTTTTAAGTTGTAATGCTTCAAGAGCTTCTCTAGGGAGGGTTTCGTACTCTTCATTCCATATCATTTGTAGCTCCAAAAAATATTTATTTAACCGGTTAAATAATAACAAAATATGTATTTTAAGTCAAATATTATTTAACTTTGTTAAAATGATTTTTATTTTGGTAGGTAAATCCAAAGAACTTTTGCAGGTAAATTTTTTTTATTTTTAACTTTATGTTTTTTATGAGACTGAAAATAAAAATAATTACCATGTGTGATGGTATGAATCTGGTTGTTTAATGTTAGTTCTATTTCACCTTCTATAACATAACCAAATTCTTCGCCCTCATGTTTTATCTCTTGATGATAGCCACCGCCTGGAGGAATTTCTACAAGGTATGTTTTCATTTTTAAAAGAGGGTTCTTTATTAAAAGATATAAATTGTAAAGATCTTTTTTGGCGTAGATAAGTTCAGCATCTTTATCAAATTGGAAGCTTTCTTTGTTAAGATGAATATCTTTTTCATCATTTTCTAGAAGATCTGAGATGTTGACTCCAAAAAAATTTGTTATGGCTTTTAACGTAGCCATAGATGGTATAGCTTTACCATTTTCTATCATAGAAATATAACTTTTTGTTTTGCCAATTGCTTTTGCAAGCTGATTGAGACTATAGCCTTGAGATTTTCTAAGATTTCTTAATTTTTCACCAAGGATGTTATTTTTCATAAGGGGGGAAACGGCTCTTTTTGGAGCCGTTTATTTTACAGATTCTTTAAATATTTTTCCAGCTGTAAATTTTGGTGTTTTTGTTGCTGGGATTATAATTTCTTCACCAGTTTGAGGATTCCTACCTTTTCTTTCTTTTCTTTCACTTACAGAAAAAGTGCCAAAACCTACAAGTGTAACTTTGTCTCCAGATTTAAGTGCTTCAATTACAGTTTCTTCAAAAGCAGCAAGTGCTCTTTCAGCTTCGGCTTTTTTCAAACCAGCTTTTGATGCAATTTTTTCAATCAATTCTTTTTTGTTCACATCTACCTCCTAAATATATTTATTATTAAAGACAGCGTTCAATAGCTTATATATCATAAAAAAAGAGATTTCAAACAAAAATTAAAATATCTCTGATAATTTTTGTTGCGACTATGGTAGATACTTTTGAGTTATCGTAATCAGGAGCTAATTCAACCACATCGCAACCTACGATATTTAGATCTGAAAGAGCATATAATTTATTCATGAGTGAATTGAAACTTATCCCTCCTGGTTCTGGTGTGCCAGTACCCGGGAAAACAGACGGGTCAAGAATATCCAAATCTATTGTGATGTAAACAGGAGTATTTCCTATTATTCTATTTACTTCATCAAGGCCTCTGTTCAGTAAGTTGTTTTTACGAATAATTTCAAATTCTTCTTTTGTACCGCTTCTAATTCCATATTGAAAAATTTTATCAAGACCTATTAGCTCTGAAATTCTTCTAATAACAGTGGCATGAGATAATTTTTCACCTAAATAATCATCTCTTAGGTCAGCGTGAGCATCAAAATGTATAAGGAAAAGATCAGGATATTTTTTTAGATAACTTTTTATTATAGGGAGCGTTATAAGGTGTTCTCCCCCTATTGATAGGATTTTTTTGTCATGATAGACAAATTTTTCTATTTCTTTCTCAATTTTTTTAAGAATATCTAATTTGTTTCCAAAAGATAGTTCTAAATCACCGATGTCACAGACTTTTTTGTCATGTAGATCTTTGTTTTGTATTGGTGAAAATGTTTCTAAAGCATAAGAAGCTTTTCTGATTTCATCAGGAGCAAACCTTGAACCTGGACGATAACTGCTAGTACCATCATAAGGTATACCTAATATAATAATTTCAGAATCATTAAAATTATTATTGCATTCAATAAAACAGTTTGAAATAGGATTCATAGAACTTCCTTTGCAAAATTAGGTAATGCAAAACAGCCATAAAAGATATCTTTGTTAAAATATTTAAAAGATTTTTCCATATTTTTAATATCAGAAATTCTTGGGTTGTCGTTGAACCTATATTTTTTAGAGGCAAATGCAAATGCCCACATTCCACTTGGATAAAACGGAATAAAAGACAAATACATAGCTACTATAGGGAAAACCGCTTTTAAGTTATTGAACATATCTTTTTGAATATTTGTATAATAATAAGGATTTTCTGCCTGAGCTACCATAATACCGTCATCTTTTAAACATTTGAAGACATGTCTATAGAATTCTTGTTTGAATAATCCTTCAGCTGGTCCGATAGGATCGGTGGAATCGATGATTATCACATCAAAACTATCTTTATTGTCTTTAATAAATTTAACTCCATCATCAATCATTAGATTTAATTTTGGATTATCAAAAGCTGATGCTACTGTTGGTAAAAATTCTTTTGATTTTTCAACGACCATTCCGTCGATTTCGCACATAACACATTTTTTAACAATATCATGTTTTACAACTTCTCTTGCAGTCCCACCATCACCACCACCAATAATCAGAACATTTTCTGGGTTAGGATGAGCATAAAGTGGTACATGTGCAATCATTTCGTGATATGCAAATTCATGTGCTTCAGTAAGCATTATAAAATCATCAAGTAATAATATTCTGCCTAAATCTTCCGATTCTAAAATATCAATTTTTTGATAGGGTGATTTACCACTATATAGAGTTTTTTTTATTTTTATGGAGAAAGCTGTATTGTTTTCATATTTTTCTGTGAACCAAAGTTCCATGATATCCTCCTACTAATTACTCATACTAGTTTCAAATTGCAGCATTGATCGGTTTGTGTCTTAGTTCACCTTGAATGTCGTTTAACTGGCCTCTTTTCATTTCAATAGTTGATGTATGAGATGCTTTTAAGATTTTTTTGAGATGTTCGAAGGCGATCCATGGATCCACTGTATCTCCACAGGTAAACAGATCAACTGCGGCATAACCATATTCCGGCCATGTATGAATTGTAAGATGTGATTCAGCTATAACTACAACACCGCTTACTCCGTAAGGACTAAATGTGTGAAATGTACTATTAATAATTGTAGCGCCACTTTTTTTTGCAGCTTCTTGCATTTCTTTATCTAAAAGCTCATTATTATTTAAAATGTCAGTATCACAACCATAAAATTCAACTAGTATATGTCTTCCAAGTGCTTTCATTAACACCTCCATTTAAAAAAGATCAAAAAAAGTAATATTTCCGTTTTTTTTTATTTTAATTCAAAGGCACGAACTTATAAATTAAATGAAAAAATATGTCAATAATAAAAAATATAGAAAATTACAATTATTTGATAAGTATATTGTTTAATGTTTTCTTAGGCTAAAAAAAATTAATGTAAGGAAAATTTTAATAAATTTTATAATTTTTCATTAAAAAATTTGTTACATAATCCTGAATTCCTTCTTCTAATGAGTAAAATTTCTCTGGATAACCTAAATTAAAAAGTTTTTCCATATTAGCTTCTGTAAAATATTGATATTTGTCTCTGATGTCTTCTGGCATATCTATGTAATGAATTTTTCCTTTACCATAGTTTTTTATTACATTGTTTGCTAAGTCATTGAAACTTCTTGCTTTACCTGTTCCTAAGTTATAAATTCCGCTGTTTTTTGATTTTGAGAAAAGGTAATAAATTACTTTTGCAATATCTTTTACGTAAATAAAGTCTCTTTTTTGTTCACCATGTTTATAATTTTTTCTGTGAGATTTAAACAGTTTAATGACCCCGGTTTCTTTTAATTGATTAAATGCATGAAATATAACGCTTGCCATTCGACCTTTGTGGTATTCGTTAGGTCCGTAAACATTAAAAAACTTTAAACCGGCCCAAAAAGGTGGTTTTTCTGTTTGTTTTAAAACCCAAATATCAAATAGTTGTTTAGAAAATCCATAAGGGTTTAAAGGCCTTAATTCAGGTATTGTTGATTCGTCATCATTGTAGCCATGTTCACCATTACCATATGTTGCTGCACTGCTAGCATATATTATAGGGATTTTATTTAAAGATGCATATTGAAATAGTTTTTTACTATATTCATAGTTAACCTTCATAAGGTAGTTTAAATTAAATTCTGTAGTATCGGTACATGCTCCCATATGAATAATGAAATCAATATTGTTAAAGTTATCTAAAGAATCTATAAATTTTTCTCTATCTATAAAGTCTATAAATTTTTTTCCTACTAAATTTTTCCATTTGGTTTTTTCTCCGAGTCTATCTATACACATTATATCAGAAATTCCGTTATTATTTAGGTGTCTTAAAATTACACTACCAATGAAACCAGCCGCCCCTGTTAATACTATCATTCCATACCTCTTAAAAATTTTGTTATAAAGATTTAATATAATTTAGATGATTTTGTAAATAATATTTCAAATAAAACACGGGGAAGTTCCCCTGTGTTTTATTTGATGTCGATGATTTCTATAGAATAGGTAAGTGTTTGACCTGCTAAAGGATGGTTAAAATCGATTTTTACATATTCATCAGTTAATTCTAAAACCTTCCCTCTATAAAGATTGTTTTGTTCATCTTCTAAATCGATATACATATCTTTTTTGATTGAAGGATCTAATTGAATTTCATCACGTGGTATTTCTGTTACAAGACTTTCATTGTAAGGTCCAAAAGTGTCATCTGGGCTTAAGACTACATCTTTTTTGTCGCCAACTGTCATTCCCAAAATTTGCTCCTCTAAAACTGGTAAAAGTTGATTTTGCCCCATTTCTGCGGTTAATGGTTCTTCATGTGTTACGGTATCTACTACTGTTCCATCTTCTAGTGTAACAGTGTAGACAAATGTTACTGTTGAATCGTTCTTTACTGTCATAAAAAATCTCCTTTAAAAAAATTTGTAAAATGCTAGCACATTTACCCATTAAAATAAATAGAAATTTTAAAAATGCCATATAAAGTTAAATATCTTAGTATTTTTTTGTTGTAAAAACAAGAAAGATTAACTACTATAGTAAATTATGGTTCTTTTTTAATAAGTGATTTGATATATAACGTATGAATAAGGATTTTTTAGTAAAATATAAAAAATTATTAGGTGATGAATTTGATCCATTTATTGGTTCACTGAAAAAGCAAAAAAATAAATTTGTTAGGGTAAATTGTGCAAGAGATATTAACTATTTGATAGAACTTGATCATTTAGGTGTGAAATATAAATTAGATAATCATTTTAAAAACGTAATTAGGCTTATTGATGATGAGTTTGTATGTTCTAATACTATATCTTTTAAAACAGGAGGTTTTTACATTCAGAATCCTTCTTCTTTAATTCCTGTAAAGTTTTTATTGGAACAAATAAGAAATGTTAAAGAGCCTATAATTCTTGATATGGCAGCATCACCTGGTGGTAAGACTACAGCATTGAGTGAATATTTAAAAAGAAAAGGTTTGATTGTAGCTAATGAACCTTCTAGGAAAAGATTAAAAAACTTACAGTTTAACATTGAAAAATATGGTGCATGGAATGTAACAACAATATCATATGATGGTAGATATTTACATAAATTTTGTGATAGTGTTTTTGATGCTATTTTGCTTGATGCGCCATGTAGTAATGAAAATAAAATTTTTAGAGATAAAACTGTGCTAAATTCTTGGTCTGAAGAGTTAGTTAATAAATTGTCTAAACTTCAAAAAGAATTAGTTGACTCTGCTGTTAAGCTGTTGAAAAAAGGCGGAATTTTAATATATTCAACATGTACTTTTTCACCTGAAGAAAATGAAGATATTGTGAAGTATATTTTAGATAAATATGATATGGAATTGTTGGATTTGAATAAAAATAATTTTTCCGAAGGGTTGTCAGGTGATATGTTTATAGATGAAAGAGTGGTAAGGGTTTTTCCTCATGGTAAATCTTTGGTTGGTTATGATGGATTTTTTGTGGCTGGGTTTAGAAAAAATTTTGGTGATGAGGTATTGGCTAAAGTAAGCAGAAGCAATGTTTCAGATTATAAATTACAAGTGAATGATTCTCATTTTTTTTATGAATCGCGAGGTTATTTGTTTCTATCTTCAAAATATTTAATTGAAGGTATAAAATACGAAAGAAATGGAATTAGGTTTGCAAAATTGATTGGTAATGAAATTGAGTATTCAACTCAATGTTGCTGGGAGTTTGGGGGTAAAATAAATATGGACAGTTTAGAGGTAGATTATGACACTGCAATGACATTTTTAAAGGGTAACGATTTAATTATAGATAAGGAAGTGAAGAATAAAAGGGGGGTACTTTTCTTTAAAAATATACCTGTTGGGATGTTTAAAAATGTTAATGGAAAATTGAAAAATAAGATTGATAGGTATTTTATTAGAGGTTTACCATGAGAAAAGTTTTAGTAGTGGAAAATAGTGATTTTTTCTCGACAATTTTGAAGAATAACCTAAGTATGTTAAATTATTTAGTAGATACAGCTAGTTGTGTATCTGAGGCTTGGCAAAAGCTGCAAAAAAATATTTATGATTTGGTTACATTAGATGTTTGTTTACCAGATGGTAATGGATATGAATTCTGTAAAAAAATAAAAAACGATCCACGATATTATAAAATTCAAATTGCTATTATTACTTCTGATGCAAGTGAAAATGAAAAAAAGAAGGCTTATGAGGTAGGTGCAGTAGCTTTTTTTAGTAAGAGAGATAATTTAAAGAAGCTTATTGAGTTCATTACTAATATTGATATTCTTATTAAAACAATTGATTATAGTGGAAATAATGTTATGTTGATTGAGGATAGTAAAACTCAAAATTTGTACATTAAAGGCTTGTTGGAGTATGCAGGAATTAATGTTTATAGCTATTATAGCATTAAAGAAGCGAGAGAAATGATAAATATAAGTATGCCAAAAATTGACTTGGTGATACTTGATTACTATATGGATGACGGGACATCTAAAGAGTTTATTAAATTCTTAAAGTCAATAAAACTTTATGAGCATACCCCGATTATGATGATTACGGTTGCAAATGAACCCTTTGTAAAATATGATTTGTTTTTATTAGGTGCATCAGATTTTCTATCAAAGCCGTTTGATGTGGGGGAATTTTATTTAAGAGTCAAATCACATTTACGAATAAAATACCTTATAGATATGTTGGATACCAAAAATAAGATGTTATCTATTTTAGCAACAACAGATGATTTAACAAAAATTTATAACAGAAGGTTTTTTTGGGAAGTTGCCAGGAAAGAGGAGACTAGAGTAAAAAGGTATGGAAGCGTATATTCAATTATTATGTTAGATATAGATGATTTCAAAAAAATAAATGATACTTATGGACATGGTGTTGGTGATTACGTGCTAAAAAAATTAGCAGAAACTATTAAATATAGTTTAAGGAATTCTGATACATTGGCAAGATTTGGTGGAGAAGAGTTTATAGTTTTACTTCCGGAAACTGATAAGGATAAAGCATTTTTAGTTTCTGAAAAGATTAGGAATAAAGTGGAGAAAATAGTGTTTGATGATATAGACGAGAAAATAACTGTTAGTTTAGGAGTAGCAAGTCGTGACGAAGTTAATAGCCTTGATGAAGTAATAAAGCTTGCTGATAATAGATTATACAAAGCAAAAGAGACAGGAAAAAACAAGGTGGTGATAGAATGATTATGAGATTAATACTATTATTTTTAATTCTAATTTGTAGTATTAATGGATACTCACAGTATTTAGGTAATATTTTCACTAAAGGTGTCAAAAGTGACTATATTTTTATAGTTGATAAAGAGGCTAAAAAGTTAAAAGTTGTAGAAATTGTCAATGATGAGATAAGTGTTATTCAAGAATATGGCAATATTTTACTCGGTGAAATCGAGGGTGATAAACAGAAAGAAGGTGACAAGAAAACACCTGAAGGGGTTTATAAAATAATAAGTTTTATCCCACCATCAAAGCTGTCAAAAATTTATGGAGATGGAGCGTACCCTTTAAATTATCCAAATCCTGTGGATAAAATTCTTGGTAAAACTGGTTATGGCATTTGGATTCACGGTTTAGAAGAAGGGGGAAATAAAACTTTTACCCAGGGGTGTGTAGCATTACATAATGGCGATTTAAAAAACTTGGGGACATTTAATCCAATAGGAAAGGATGTAATAATAACTAAAGAGACAAAATATTTAGATGTTACGGATTATATTTCTCAAAAAAGTTATTGGATAAACTATATAGATTCATATTTAAATTCTTGGGAAAATAATGATTTCCAGAAATTTAGTAACTTTTACCATATCTTATTCAAAAACAATATAGGACAGAATTTAAAAAAATATTTATTAATGAAGAAGAAATTAATGAACATTTACCCATATAAGAGGATATATGTTGATGAAATGAAGATTTTAAAAGAAGATGATAAAGAAGTTTTTATTAATTTTAGACAATTGTATTGTGCACCAAATTTACTCAATGAAGGGTATAAGCAATTGTTTTTGTATAATGATACAGGAAAATTCCAGATTATTTATGAATCTTATAAATCTACAAAAAACTATGAAATGCTGGAACAGTTTATCAAATCTTTTGTAGATAATTGGAAAAAATCTTGGGAAAGTAAAAATCTTGATAAATATATCACTTTCTATTCCAAAAAATTTTTTGCGAAAGGGTTTAAAAGGGATGGCTGGAAAGAGTATAAGAGAAACATTTTTAAAAAATATAAGAAAATCAGTTTAGAAATTAGTGATATGAATTTTAAAATAGTTAACCCACTATTAGTTGAAGTTGTTTTTAAGCAAAGGTATAAAGCTGATTCATTTGAAGACTATGGTTTAAAAAAGCTTATATTAAAAGGGTGTCCTGGAGATTATAAAATTTATAGAGAGTCATGGAGTAAAATTAAATGATTCGTTATTTTATCATACTCTTATTATTTACTTTTTCTTTTCCATTAAATGCTGCAGATGTTAAAAGGCCATCTACAATACATAAAGTATATTTTAAAGGTTCTGATTATGAACTACATGTTTATAAAATATATGGGAGAAGAGATGGTAAAACTATGCTTATTGTTGGGGGGATACAGGGAGATGAGCCTGGTGGTTTTTTGTCTGCAGATTTATATTCTGAACTTACATTGGAACAAGGTAATTTAATAGTTGTTCCAAGGGCAAACTTTAAGTCAATTATTCTTTTTAATCGTGGTGTTGATGGTGACATGAATAGGATATTCCATAAAAATAAAATTGAAACAGATATGGATAAAGTTGTTTCAATAATCAAAAATCTTATGTCAGAATCTGATATATTTCTTCACTTACATGACGGCTGGGGGTTTCATAATCCAAAGTATATTGATAATTTAAGAAATCCAAAACGATTTGGTCAGTCTATAATAACAGATGCTGATGAATTTAAATGTAAAAACGGAAAAGTGTTACCTTTAAGGGATTGGGCTTATGAGGTTTTAGAAGAGGTAAATGAGAAAATTGCAGATGAGCAATATTTTATGCACTATTTTAATACGAACACTGAAGATCCAAAAACTTCTTTTAAAGATATGAGAAAAACAGCTACATATTATGCATTGAAGACATATTGTATACCAGCTTTTGGCATAGAAGCATCTAAGAATTTGCCTACAGTAGAAATGAAGGTTTTACATCACAATTACGCGGTGAATGCATTTATGAAACTTTTTAATATTATACCAGAACAACCACAGATTTTCTTACCAAAACCTGAGTTCAAATATGTGGTATTACAAGTTAACGGTGAACCGCATATTATAGAAAACAACAAAATATTATATTTATCAAAAAACTCTCTTTTGGAAGTAATTCATATTGAATCAAATTATAAGAGAGGGTTGTCATGTGATGTTTTAGGAGTGAATGGTTTAAATGATATGGGAATACCTGTAAAAATTACAAAAGATACTGAAATTATCTTTAGAAAAGATAATAAAGTAATGGGAAGGATTTTTATAAAGATAAGTAAATCGTTAGATGAACAAAATTGGGTCTTTATAGTAGAGATTAATGGTAAAAAACGGGCTGTTATGAATGGTGAAAAAATTGTTTTAAAAAAGGGTGATGTTATTAAGTTGTTAAAGGTTTTTAGTGAAGGTGTTGTGGGTGATAACATAAAAATTAATTTTAAAGGATTTGTTCCTTCTAATGTTGTGAATAATACTGGAGATGATAGAGGATATAAGATTATAATTGACTCAAATTTCATGAAAAAGTATTCCCTTTACAAAGATAAAGAAGTTTATCCAGTTGTAGCAAAAAATAATAATATAACTTTAGCCACTTTTTATATTGAGATAAGAAATAAATAGTTGTCACTTTGTTTGTGTCAATTAACTAAGATGTTTACGGTACACAGCTGAATATTTTTTGAATGTACAGTGACTCACTTATTATACTTATAATAATGAGGTTGTTCAGTTGTATTCACTACTATTGGATGATGAAGAAGAAAATTTTTGTTATGCATTTCAACGAATTTCATAATTCAATACGGCGATTTGGGTGAATCAAGATTTTGAGACTTCTTTTTAATTAAAAGAAAAACTAGAAAAAAGTAAAAGTTGGCAAGAAGCCGCCCTAAGACAAAGGCGAAGGCAGCACAAATTGCACCGACAAAAATTTTTAAACTTATTAATGTGGATATGACAAAGATGATTGCTGAAACTTCTATGATTGTACCTATTGTAATAGGTAAGGTACTTTTCATAAGGATTAGAGAACTTCTTTGAAAGGTAAGAAGGACAGTTAGCGCTGGCATTATAGACATTATCATGGCCGGATATTTTGCAAAGTTTGCTAGTTCGTCTGTCAACCCACTTAAAATTTTGAAATAAAATTTTGAAAATGGTGTCCAGGTTATAATAAACAGTAATAAAGTTGTAGTTATGGCTAAATAAAGAGCAAAATTTTTAATCTTTTTAAAATCACCTGGATATTTTGATGTTAGAGCAATGATAACTTCTTGGTATGACAAGCCAAGACTTCGGAAAATGAAAGCTAAAGAATAAACTACTGGCATAACAGCTAATGATTCAAGAGCTTTTAAGCTTTTTCCAAGAAAAAATGTAACTATAGGTTGAGATGATAGGGCAATAAATGGGGTAAGTGCTAGTGGATAATAATACTTTGCAATGAATGAGTATGTTAGTTTTTCTTTGTTGTAAGTTTGTATAAGTTGTTTAACAGAATTATTAGCCAAAAATCTTACAGCAATAGCTTCAACTACAACACCTGTGGATAGTGCAATGGTGCCGATATATGCGCCTTTGATAGGAAATAGAAAAAAAAGTAATAAAGCCGTTGATATGTTTGATAATAGCCTGATTACAGTACTATAAGCAATATATCTTGTTTTTTCTGAGACAATTAATACTCCTTGATAAAGTCTCCTATAACCAATAGCTCCGGGCCATGGCAATAAGAACATTATTGAGTTAAACGTAAGAGAATAGACAGGATCTTTTAAACCTATAAGTGTACCTGCAATATAATTAAAAACTTGAGGTAGTAATAAAACTAAAAAAAGAAGTGTAATAGAAAAGTTTAATATCATAGTAAAGTTGCGTAGCATTTTATAAGAGATGTTATCTTTTATTAATGCAGTTGCTGCAGCCATGATCATAATTATTGGTGATTCAAGGATTAAACCAAAAGCTAATGCAATACCATAAGCTGCTAAGTTTACTTTTTCTTCGGGACTTCTTGCAATAATTGCTGCAAGAATGGGTCCCTCTAATGCCATCATTATCCAAGTCGAAGCAAGGGGAAACCAAAATTTAAATATCTTTGAATAAGTTAATTTTTCATTTTGCATGCCTTTGAATAGCAAAAAAGATATTTAAAAACAATAATAAATTGTTTACTTTGTATAATAATTAACATATAAGGGAGGTATTATGTTTAAAGAAGTATTATCGAGAGAATTAAAATTAAATCCTTTTTATGAAATTGGAGAAAAATGGATGCTTGTTACTCTTTCTGCAGAAAAAATAAACCCTATGACTGCTAGTTGGGGTGGTATGGGTGTTTTATGGCATAAAAATGTTGTGTTTATTTTTGTAAGACCGACAAGATTTACTTATAATTTGTTGGTAGAAAACGATTATTTTACTCTTACTTTTTATGATGAAAAATATAGAGATATTCTTAAGTATTGTGGTACAGAGTCAGGATTTAATGTAGATAAAATAAAGGAAACAGGGTTGACTACGCTAGAAAGTAATGGTTTTATCTTTTTTAAAGAGGCTAGTTTAGTGTATTGTTGTAAAAAGATTTATTTTGATGATATAAAGTCGGCAAATTTTTTAGATAAAAAAATAGATTCTTATTATCCAAAAAAAGATTATCATAGGATGTTTGTTGGAGAAATAGTTAAAATTTTGAAGAAAGACTGAGTAGTTAAGCAAGCTTATTTTTTATATTTTATAGATTATATTACTTTTTTTAGTGTGTTTAAAGGTACGATTTGATTTTTTGAATATTTATTTTTTTAATATAAATAAATAATTTTAAATTACTTATATATATTTTTTTTCAAGTACTATTTATAAATATTTATTAATTTCAGTAAGAGCTTGAAGCCCTCCAACTGCAAGAGATATATGTGGCTTGCTTATATGTGGCTCTCTCGGGTTGATTCTTATTATTGTTGCATCATAATATTTACTAATACGCTCACTTGTATATCTTATTGAAGGGATAGCTGTGCCTGCACCTATTTCTATAACAATAAATTTTTTGTTTTTGTTATTTTCCATAAAGGTTTCATATCTTACTGATTGAGCATGACTTCTGTCAGCTATCCATGAGTAATCTCCAAACATGAGAATATTTGGTCTTGCTACTTCGCCACAAAATTTACATTTAGGGATATTTTTAGCTCTCATTGTATTATAGTCGATGTCAATATGCTCTTCGTTTTTCCATATTGACATTGTACATGGTTTTACGCACTGAAGATAGTGAATAGATCCATGTATTTCATATATTTTATCATCAGAAAAACCTGCTTTTTGGAATTGTCCATCAACATTAGAAGTGACTATAAAATAATCCAGCTTAAATCTTTTTATCCAGTCATGTATTAGGTAAAACCCTTTGTGGGGAGTAGTATTTCTATACATTTCAAGACGATGACCATAAAAACCCCATCCAAAAGCAGGGTCATTTTCAAAATGAGCAGGGTTTGCACACTGTACAAAACTAAGTCCAAGCCGTTCATACATTGGATAGGCTTTCCAAAAGCCTTTATCTCCCCTAAAATCAGGCAAACCAGAATCTACTCCAATACCTGCACCAGCAGTTATTACTAAACATTGTGCTTGTTTTATTGTATTTGCTGCAGTTTTATATTTTTCTTCTATTAACATATTATATATTTAATATAAAAAATGATTCCTTTCAACATTTGTGTGAAAACAAAATGATATTTTATAATTGCAAGATTGTTTTGTTTGAGTTAAATTTAAATATAGTGATTCAAAAATTATGATATTGGAGGTGTAAAATGGCAAAGGTTTGTGTGGTTTTGAGTGGATGTGGGGTTTTTGATGGAAGTGAAATCCATGAAGCAGTTTTGACAATGTATTTTCTTGACAAATATGGTGCTGAATTGCTTATTGCTGCACCTAACATAGAGCAAATGCATGTGGTAAACCATCTGACAGGTGAAGTTGTTGAAGGTGAAACTAGAAATGTTCTTGTGGAGTCAGCAAGAATTGCAAGAGGAGATATTAGAGATCTTAAAGATGTGAAAGTTGATGACTTTGATGCACTTATTTTTCCAGGAGGTTTTGGTGCTGCTAAAAATCTAACTACCTTTGCCGTAGATGGTGTAAATTGTAATATTGATCCGGAAGTGAAAAGGATAGTAAAAGAGACTGTTGAAGCTAAAAAGCCTCTCGCTGCTATTTGTATTGCTCCGGTGTTGATTGCGAAAGCTCTTGAAGGGGCAGGTATTAAATCTAAAATTACTATAGGAACAGATGAAAATGTAGCATCAGCAATTGAAAATCTTGGAGCAACTCACATTAGTTGTCCTGTAAAAGAAGCTGTAGTTGATGAAGAAAATAAAATTATTACAACACCTGCATATATGCTTGGACAGAGTATATCTGAAGTAGCGGAAGGGATAGAAAAAACTGTGAAACAACTATTAGGTTTTATCAACTAATAAAGTAGGGAGCATTAGCTCCCTATTGTTTTAATAATCCAGTGTAAATTAATCCTAAAGTGGAAAATGAAACTATTATCCAAAGAGTTATTCCTTGAATAAGCGGTTTTATCCCCACTTCCCTTAATACTTCTTTGCTGAGTCCTGTGCCAATTAAGAAAAGTGTCATTACAAGTAGCTGTTTTGAAGAAATAGCAATTGAATGCCAAATAGTGTTTAGGTTATTAAAGAGAGTGTTTATAAATGCTGCAGCAATAAATCCTAATATAAAAAGAGGGAAAGAAGTTTTTTTCTTTTTTCCTGTTATAAAACCTGCAGCCATTGAAAAAGGGGCAATCCATAAAGCTCTTGTAAGTTTTACTGTGGTCGCAATGGCAAGGGCGACACTGCCGTAAGTTGCTGCAGCTCCCACAACACTACTAGTGTCATGTATTGCAAGAGCTGAAAAGAGCCCAAATTGTTGTTCATTTAAGTTTAGAAAATGACCTATGGGTGGGAAAATTAATAGTGCGATGGCATTTAAAGTAAACACTGTTGCTAAAGATACTGCTATTGATTTGTTATCAGCATCTATAGTTGGTGCCATAGCAGCGATGGCACTACCACCGCAAATTGCCGTGCCAAAAGAAATTAGTATCGAAGTTTTTTTCTCAACATTTAAAATTTTTCCTAAAAAATAACCGATAAGGATTGTTGTAGTTATAGTTAAAAAAGTTAGAATTATCGAATTTTTACCTGTTTTGATTACTTCATAGAAATTAACGCCAAACCCTAAACCGATTACGGAAAGTTTTAAAAGTTGTTTGCTGTATTGTGCAGTTTGTTTTGGAAACGGATTACCGAAAATAAGGCTTAAAGTTAGTCCTAGAATGAGTGCGTATGCTGAACTGAAAACAGGTATGGCTGTTAAAAAAAAGCATGTTATAAAGATTAATTTTACATTAGACTTTTTCATGTTTACCTCCTTATTGTAGAAAATATATAATTTTTGTGCTAATAAGTAAAATAAATAAAATGATTAAAACATATAAGGAAAATTTATGAATATTACTTTGAGACAGCTTGAAGTATTCGTTTCAATTATTAAAACAGGTAATATTACAAAAGCTGCTGAAGAATTAAACATGACTCAGGCAGCTGCTAGTATGGCTTTGAAAGAGCTTGAAAATCAGCTTGGCGAGCAATTGTTTGAAAGAGTAGGCAAGAAGTTGTATTTAAATGAGAACGGTAGGTATCTTAAAGAATATGCTTTGGAAATAATTGAAAAATCATATGAGTTATCAAGAATATTTAAAAGTAATAAAGTTGTAGGAGAGTTAAGAGTTGGCGCAAGCTCTACAATTGGCAATTATATTTTGCCAGCATATATTTCAGAGTTTATTGTTAAAAATAAAAATGTTAAGATAACGTTAGAAGTTGGAAATACTGAAGAAATATTGAATAAAATTTTGAGTTTTGATGTTGATTTTGGTTTTATAGAAGGTTTTTCTACTCATACCGATCTTAAAATGATCGAATGGATAGAGGATGAATTAGCTGTTTTTGTAAATATCAATAATTACTTAGCAAAGAGGGATGTTGTTTCTGAAGATGAATTAAAAGAGTGTGAATGGATTTTAAGAGAAAGAGGGTCTGGAACAAGAGAAGTATTTGAGTATGCAATGAGTAGATCGAATATTCCTGTAAATGTGCTACTTGAGCTTGGAAATACAGAATCTATAAAAAATGCTGTTTCACAAGGAGTAGGTGTAGGATGTTTATCAAAAGCAGTATTGGAAGATTTGGTAAAATTAAAAAAGATTAAGATTTTAAATGTTCCTTTTCTTGATTTGAAAAGAAAATTTTATTTTGTTATATATAAAAAGAAATATATTACTACTGTAATTAGAAAATTTATGGATTATCTTAACTTACATTAATTTTTTTTTATTTGATAAAGGTAAACTTTTTTCTTATGTTCAAGATATCTTTTGCTGAAATGATGTTTACCATTTTTGTCTGCGACGAAGTATAGATAATTTGTAACTGCAGGGTACATAACGGCTTTTATAGCTTGTATAGAAGGGTTACATATGGGAGATGGTGGTAAGCCTTTTATCTTATAAGTATTATAAGGATTATTGTTGTTGCGTAAATCTTTTTTTTGCAAATTTCCGTTAAAATTTTCAAAGATACCGTATATTACTGTTGGGTCAGACTGCAATTTCATTTTTCTTTTTAATCGATTGTAAAAAACTGATGCTATAATAGGGTATTCGTTTTCTAAATAAGTTTCTTTTTGGACAATGGATGCTAAAATTATTCCTTCATAAAAGGTTAACCCATGTTTAGATATCTCTTTTTCAAAGTTGTCAGGTAATCTTTCTTTGAAAAGCCTATACATGGTAGAAATAATATTTTCTGGTGTTTGTTTTTTACTAAAATAATATGTTTCAGGGTATAGTAATCCTTCTATTGTAGTTAAATCAAGACCAGTTAATTGTTGAATAAAATTTCTATTATGAGCAGTTTTGATAAAATCTTTGTACGTTGTGATTTTTTTACTTTCTAATAATTTTGCTATTTCGTAAATATTAAACCCTTCTGGTATTGTTATTTTGACTTTTACTACATTTCCGTTTTTTATATCGTATAATATTTTTTTTAAACTTTTATTATTGAATTTATAATCACCAAATTTTCTATTTTTAGCGAAATTATACGAATAGATTAGATATTTTTTAAAAAAAGGGGGAGGGTTTAAATACCCAAAAATTTTATTGTATGTTTTGGTTACAGATTCACCTTTTTCAATTTTTAAATTTAGAGAAATATAGTTGTTATTTAAAAATTTTTCACATTTTAATATCCATAAACCGACAACGAACGTGAACGAAAATAAAATTGATATTATAATAATGAAAAATTTTAATAATTTAGTCATCCATCAATTATACTATTTTGATTTTTCTATTAAATCTATGAATCTCTTAAAAAGATATACAGCATCGTGAGGTCCAGGCCCATTTTCAGGATGATATTGAACAGCAAAAACAGGTTTTGTTTTATGTTTTATACCTTCAACTGTTTTATCGTTTAAATTTATATGAGTTACTTCAACAATATTGGATAAAGAGTCAATATCAACAGCAAAGCAGTGATTTTGAGCCGTAATTTCTACTTTTTTAGTAGTTAAATCCATTACAGGTTGATTACCTCCGTGATGACCAAATTTTAGCTTATATGTTTTGCCACCAAGTGCTAAAGAGAGTATTTGGTTTCCAAGACATATCCCAAAGACAGGATATTTTTCAATAGACTTTTTTGCTATTTCAATACCGTAAGTAACTGGTTCAGGATCACCTGGTCCATTTGATAAAAATATACCATCAGGGTTAAGTTTCTCTATTTCTTCAAAGTTCGTAGTAGCTGGAACTACTGTTACTTTACAATCATTATCCACAAAATACCTTAAAATATTTCGCTTTATTCCAAAATCTATAGCTACAATGTGGTGTTTAAATTTTTTAGGCTTATAGAAATTACTACCGAGCTGCCAACTTCCTTCAGTCCATTCATATTTATTTTTAGTGGTAACATATTGAACTAGATCTTGCCCCACAATAGAGGGAATCTTTTTTGCTTTATCTTTTAAATAATCCAGATTATTTGTTTTAGTTGAAATTATAGCATTCATAGATCCTTGTTCTCTAATGTGTCTAACAAGTTTACGGGTGTCAATCCCTTCTATTCCTAATATCCCATATTTTGTTAAAAAATCACTCAAAGATGATGTGGCTCTGTAATTAGAATATATTTTACTATATTCTTTTACAATGAATGCTGAAACAAATGGTTTTATAGATTCAAAGTCTTCTTCATTTACACCATAATTACCAATTAAAGGGTAAGTCATGCAAACCATTTGTCCGAAATATGATGGGTCTGTTAAAATTTCTTGGTAACCAGTCATAGATGTATTAAATACCACTTCACCAGAGCATTCACCATCTGCACCAAAGCTTTTACCCTCAAAAACAGTTCCATCTTCTAGTACTAGGTAGGCTTTTTTCATTACTTCACTCCCAATATTTAAATTGTCGAATCTATAATGTAATTATATGAAATTTTCAATAATTTGTTATAAATTTAATAATATTGTAAATATTTGCCCTTTTCGGTAAATAGAAAATTTCATGTCATTAAAAAAGTTGTTAATGACACATTCGTTCAGCTCATTTATAGATGTTATATCTTTTTCATTAACTTTTATTAAAATATCCCCTTTTTTAATATAAGCAGGGATTCCTGTGCTTATAACCACAATATAATCCCCTTTTTGTCGAAACTGTAGTCCAAACACTTCTTTTAGAAGTTTAATTCCATAGTTTTTAGGAAAACTACTAAGTTTGATTTTTGTTTTTAGGAAATCACCTTTTCTTTTAATAACTATTTTTAATGAAGAACCTGGAGGATAGCTTCTTAATATATAATTTATTGCTTTTTTGTTAGAAACAGGTATATCTTCAATTGAATATAAGATGTCACCCCTTTTTATCCCTATTTTATAAGCAAGAGAGTTTTTATCAACATGAGAAATTATTAGGTTACTGTTTTCTGTTTCTTCAACAAGAAACCCAATATATCCCCTTCTAATTTTTTTGTATTTTAATATTTCTGGCATTATCCTTTTTAACATATTAATGGGGGCTGAAAATCCGATACCTTGAGCGTCTCTATAAATTGCAGAGTTAATACCAATAACTTCTGCATCTAGATTTACTAAAGGACCACCACTGTTCCCAGGATTGATTAATGCATCTGTTTGGATAAAAATGGAAAAGCCATTTTTTGATTTAAGGATACGTTTTGTATTGCTTACAACACCTGTAGTTACAGAGTTACTTAAGCCGTAAGGATTACCCATGGCAATTACAGTTTCACCTAAATAGATATCGTCACTGTTACCTAGCGAGACAGACGGGAACCTTTTTTTACTTTTAATTTTTAAAAGAGCTACATCTAGGAGCTTATCTCCACCTATCAGCTCGGCTTCATACTGATTATTATCATAAGGGATAATAAAAATCTTATTTGCTGCTTCAATAACATGATAATTTGTGACAACAATATTATTTTTTACAAAAAAACCTGAGCCTAAACTCTGAGTTTTATATGTTCTTTCAAAACCAAAGAAATCGTTAAAAAATGGATCATTAAAAAAAGGGTTGAAAGTTTTTTTTATAATTTTTTCTGTTCTAATGTTTACAACTGATTTTTCTATTTTTTGAATGGCAATTACAACATCATTTATTCTTCGTGAGGCAGCGCTATTAAGAGCAAAAGTTATAATTAAAGATAGAATAATAAAAATGTGTCGCATAGGTCACCTTCATTTAATTTTGTTTTATCTTTACTTACAATAGTTAAACTTCTAAACCCTTTGTTGTTATATTGATATAAATCATATGAAACAAGTTTATCATTTTCAATTACAGTTATTGATTTTATAACTTTGTAAAAGTCTTGTTTTTTGTTTAAAGCGAATTTTACTGGAGTTTTGATTAGCAGGTTTTTATCCGATAGTCCTCGTAGAAAAAAACCTACGAAAAGTTCTGTGCAGACAATTGCTGATTGTGGATTTCCAGGAATTATAAATAAAGGTTTATTTTCAATAACAGCAAACTTAAAAGTTTTACCAGGACTTGCATTAATTCCATTAATTAAAATTTTTCCACCTAATGAATTTATTACATCTTCTATAATATCAGCTTTACTATAACCTGTTCCACCGATTGTAATCATAATGTCAAAATCTTTTAAATTGGTTTTTATCTTGTTTTTAATAGAGTTAAAATCATCTTTTTCAATACCTAAATATGTTATTTCTGTATCAAAATTATTTAAGAAACTTGATATCATATAATAGTTGCTGTTTAAAGTTTGAGAGTATTTTGCGAAATACTCTGTTAATTCTGATCCTGTAGATATAAGTGCAATCTTTATTGGCCTGTAAACTTCTATGCAATTAATTCTTAAAGTAGCTAAAATTTCAATTTTTCTGTGGTCAATTATTTCATTTGTACTGATGATAACATCTCCTTTTTTGATAGTACTACTTTTTTTCTGAATATAAGTATTGTTTTGAGGAGTTAAAAAAAGTTTTTCATTAACGTTAGTGATATATTCAAATGGTACTACCATGTCTATGTCATTGTTTAGTTTTGCTCCTGTTGCAACTTTGATTGCTTCATTTCTCTTAATTGTTTTGGAGCTTATTTCACCTGCATAGATTTCATCAACTACATCGAAAGGTTTGGAGAAATCAGAAATAGATGAGTTTATTGCGAATCCATCCATTCTTGAAGTGTTACAGTCAGGAAGATCAAAAGGAGAAGTGATAGTTTTGCAAGAGGTTTTACCAAAAGATTGTTCAATATTAATAAGTTCAGTGTTTCTTATTATATTAATTTCATTTAGGATTTTTAGAGCTTCATAGAGGTCAACTGTTCTGTTCATCTTTTATCTTGATAAGTATTTCTTTGGCGTTTTCACACCCCTTTAAAGCTTTAATCATTGAAACAGTTGTGGCAGAGACTATATCTGCTACAAAATCCTTCATGTGCACCGGTTTGCCGTCAACAGTGATTGTTATTTTTCTCTTTTTTTTCTCTATATAGTGTGCAATTAAAAAGTCAGCTATTTCTTCAGGTTTGTTTAAATCAAAAATATTTTTAACCCCTTTCAGTTCTGGATTATCAAAATCATCAGTGGCAACACCTAAAAGTGTTGGGTCGTTTTTACATAAAAGCTTTTTGGAATGACCTTTTCTGAAAATTTCTATTTTGGGTTTATTAGCACTTTTAAATCCTTCTGTTAAAATCAAATCTACATCAGTAGATAATTTGAACGTTAGTTGGTCAAGAGTAAGCTCTTTTTCAACATCACTAATAAGAGCAAATTTCCATGGGGATGAGATAATAACAGTGTAAGCACCAGCCTGCTTATGTCTATAAGTATCCTTACCTTCTTTATCCACATCAAAACCATGAACATCATGTTTTATTGTTGCAACTTTAAGATTTTTGTTATTGAAGTATTTTAATAATTTTTCGATAAGTGTTGTTTTGCCACAATCAGAAGTCCCTACTATGGAAATAACTGGTATCATTTTATCACCTCCATAAGAAATATTACATGACAATCAGAAAATTATCAATACCGAAGTCATCAGTATTGGGATCTACTTAATTTTTATGAATATATAAAAATATCAATATGTTTGTAAATTTTTGCATATTATGATATAATTTAGTTAAAATTGTATTTTATACGGAGAGATGAGATGGCAATTAAAAGAATTGGTGAACTTCTTGTGGAAAAAGGGGTTATTTCTGAGCAACAATTAGAAATAGCTTTGAGGAGACAAAAGGTTACTGGAGAAAAACTGGGTAGTGTTTTAATAAAAATGGGATTTATTGATGAAGATAAATTTTATAGTTTTTTGGCTGAACAATACAATTTGAAAAAATACGATAAATCAGAAATTATAATTACTAAAGAAGTTCAAAAAAAATTGAGTTTAAAAACAGTGCTGGAAAAAGAAGTGATTCCACTAGAAATTATTGATGATAAATTGGCTATCGGTATTACTAATTATAATGCTTTGAATTCTTTGAATGAGCTTGAATTTGAATGTGGGAAAAAAATTATTCCTTTTCTACTACAAGATGATATTTTTAAAAAAATCTTAGAAGACCTAAGACACTTTCCTTACGGTTTAAAGGATTATAAATATATCAGTTTAAAAAGCATAGTTCTTGAAAATTTTGGTAAGATCGATGTTGGAGTTGATAAAATAGCTGAGCTCATAGATAAAATAGAAAAGTATTATGAGCAAATTGTTTTTACAGATGGTATGCCTCCTATGTTGAAAAAAGATAATGTAGTAATAAAATTGAATTACAATATAATTACTCATGCTAAAATTCTAGAATTTATCAAGAACTACTTGAGTGATAAATTAAAAAAAGATTTAATAATAAAAGGGTTTATAAGGGTTCTAGTAAAAATTAATAATAAAAATTTTTATGTTACAGTTCTCAAGCAGAAGAATGCATATAGCCTTACTTTTAATAGGTTTAAAAAATTTATCCCAGATATTATGAGTTTTGAAATAGATGATTCAATTTTGGGTGAGTTATTAAGTGATCGAAGTGGATTATATATTATAAGTGCTCCATTCGGACATGGAAAGTCGACGGTGATGGCTTCAATTGCTAATAATTTTAGTATAAAAGAATCGTATACAATTTTGTTTATTAATGATTTTATGAATTATGATATTAACTCTAATAATTCTCTGGTTTACCAGTTTGAGGTTGGTAACGATTTTCAGTCTTTTTATGATGCCATAAAGATAGATTATTTTTTAAACTCAAATATCATTTTTGTTTCAAGAGTGACTAACTATGATGAACTAGAGTTATTGATAAATCTTGCAGAGGCTGGTAAAAAAATTTATCTTTCTGTGGAGGCTCCAAATGTTACTAGTGCTATTTACTGTTTAATTAATCTAATTCGTGAGAGAAATAAGAGTATATTGTTAAACAGGTTTTCAAATATTTTAAGATTATGCATGGCTCAGCGTTTGGTAAATTTGAAAAATTCTGATAAAAAGTTATATGTTTATGAATATGTAATGATGAATATAAAATTAAAAAAATTTATTTTAGAAGAGTCTTTTACTAATATTGATACACAACTGAAGGGGTCAAGTGAATATGTTCCATTGGAAAAGAAATTTGCTGAATTAGTTTTAAAAGGTGTGATTGAAAAAGAAGATATATTTAGATATAGTGTAGATTATGATTTTCTTAAAACATATTTAAAACATTAAAGTTTTGTTTTTTAGGGGGGTAATTAATGCATATTAAAATTGATATTAATTTTGCTATCGAAAAAAATGTAGAATTTGGATTAAACAGTGTTGAAATAGATAAGTATAAAGATAAAGCTAAAATTGGTTATCAAAAATTATTAGAGATTATTGAAAAAGGTGATGTAGGTTTTCCTAAACTATTGGAACAAACTTGTGAAGATATTACTGTTTATGCCAAAAGAAAAGTTGGGAAATTCAATGATTTGATAGTGATTGGTATTGGAGGTTCATCATTAGGTTTAGAAGCAATTCTGAATGCTCTGCTACCTTACGGATATAATAGTTTAACCTTTTCAGAGCGTGGTGGTTTCCCTCGTATATGGATTGCAGACAATGTAGATCCGTATAAGATTAAATGGATAATGAAACACTGTCATCCATCAGATACATTACTTTGTGTTGTATCTAAGTCTGGCGGCACAGTAGAAACAATATCTAATTTCAACGTTTTTTATAAGTGGTTATCAGAAGAGGTTGCAGATCCTAAAGATAATATTGTTGTTATTACAGATCCTGATAAGGGTTTACTTAGAAAATGGAGTAACAAATGTAAAATAAGCTCTTTTTCTATTCCTAAGAATATTGGGGGGCGTTTTTCGGTTTTTTCTCCTGTGGGGCTTGTCCCAGCCTCTATTTTAGGGCTGGAAATAGAAAGAATGGTGGAGGGAGCAAAAGATTTTGTTGTTAATAACATTGAACAAGCACTGTTATTATCAGCTATCTATATTTTCTATATAGAAAGTGGGTATAAAATTAATGTGCTGATGCCTTATACTTCTAGGCTTTCGAAGTTTGCTGACTGGTACTGTCAGTTATGGGCTGAAAGTCTTGGAAAGCGTTATGATGTTGATGGTAATGAAGTTTTTTTTGGAACGACACCTTTAAAGTCTGTTGGAGCTATTGATCAACATTCACTTATACAACTGTTTAAAGAAGGACCAAAAGATAAAGTATTTACTTTTATTGAAGTTTTAAGTCATGATGGGGATAAAGAAATTGTGACAGTTGTTGATAATGATATGGATTATTTGAAAGGTAAATCCTTAGGGGAGCTTTTAAATTATGAGCTTTATGCTACAGAGCTAGCTTTAAAAAATGCCAATAGACCATCAGTTAAAATTATTATCGATATTTTAGATGAATATAGGATTGGTTACTTAATGATGCTTTTCATGTATGTAGTTCCAATTATTGGCCTATATTTTAACATAAACCCTTTTGACCAGCCAGGTGTTGAAGAAGGTAAGAATTATGCCTATGGGTTGCTGGGACGAAAGGGATATGAGGGTTATTTTAAGAATTTTGAGCAGGGTTATTTGAAACTTGATGAATACATTATATGAAAAAAAGGTATTTGAAAATTGCCGAGAACTTAAGGGTAAAAGTATCCTAATTGCACTTTCTGGCGGTAAGGATTCAGTATCGCTTCTTCATTTTTTTATAAAAAATCAATCAGTTCTTGGGATAAAATTTATTGTTGCTTGTCATATAAACCATCATATTCGCGAGAATAGTAACAAGGATGCTATGTTTTGTAAGAATTTTTGTGAAGATTTAGGGGTTAAATTTTACCTTTTTGATATTTATGTATATGATTATGTAAGAAGATTTGGTATGAGTATTGAAGAGGCTGCAAGAGTTTTACGTTATGAGAAGCTTTATTCTCTTTTAAAAAAGTTGGAATATGATTTTATTGTAACAGCTCATCATAAAGATGATTTAATAGAAAATTTTTTTATCAGGATTTTCAGGGGGACGCCAATTTATAACTTGGCTGGGTTTAACAATGATAAAAGAATATTTAGGCCATTAATAAATGTTGGAAGAGAAGAGATTGATAATTATGTTAATTTTTTTAAAATACCATTTGTAGAGGATATGACAAACAAAGATGAAAGGTATCTTAGAAACTGGATAAGAAACAAAATATTAAAGGAAATTAAAAATTATAACAAAGGTTTTTATAATAATATTGAACGATTGTTACATGAATCTAAAGACTTAAAAAGATATTTAGATAAGAGAATTAGTCTTGATTATAAAATCATTCGTTCGAATTTTGTATCTTTTGAATTGGAACAATTTAACAAGCTTGAATATTATGAAAAACGGTATTTTTTGATGAATTTATTGTTAAAGTTTATAAAGGCAGAAAAAAAATATGTAGATGAAATTATTAAACTTTTTCAGAAAAAAACGTCTAAACGTATTAATCTCCCTGAAAATTTTTTATTTGAAAAATCAATATCTCGTTGCTATTTGTTTAAAAATGAGTATGTTAAAAGATTTGAAATTGTGAAAGATTGTGGTGAGACAGAGATATTGATTGAGCATCTAGGGAAGATTGTTACATTTGATAATGATTTGAAAAATAGAAAATTGATAGTTAGGAACAGAAAAGAAGGAGACAAATTTGAAGGTAAGAAATTGAAAGATGTTTTTATTGATAAAAAAATTGATTTGATTATAAGAGATACGGCAATTTTAGTGGAAGAAAATGGCGAAATTATATGGGCTGAATATATTTCAAAAGAAGGTTCGATAAAAATAAAAAAAATGGAAGGGGTTTATGAAAGAGAGTTACTATCTTGAACCATTTATAAAAAAAGATGATATACAGAGTAAAGTTAAAGAGCTTGGTAGGAAAATTTCTGAAGATTATCGTGGGGAAGAGCTGTTTTTAGTAGGCGTACTTAAAGGTTCATGGATTTTTATGGCGGACCTTGTGAGAGAAATTGAGCTTCCAATAGAAGTAAGCTTTATATCTGTATCAAGTTATGTGGGAGAAACAACTAAGACGAGTGGTGTCGTGAGATTACTTTGCGATATAGACAAACCATTAAGTAATAAAAATGTTATTTTGGTTGAAGATATTGTGGATACAGGACTTACGCTAAGTTACTTGAAAAAATTATTAGAAGTTAGGAAGCCAAAAAGTTTTAAAATTTGTGCATTATTAGATAAACCTGAGCGTAGGATGACTGATATAAAAGCAGAATATGTAGGTTTTACAATACCAGATGAATTTGTAGTTGGCTATGGACTTGACTACAATGGTTATTTTAGGAATTTACCTGAAATTTCAATATTAAGGTTTAAGTAGGAGAGATTTATGAAAAATAACTTTTATAAAAACATGATGCTATGGATGGTTATTGCTTTGATGATGGTGATTATGTTTAATTTTTTTAATTCTACTCAAGGGGTTAGAAAGAAAGTTTCTTATTCCGAGTTTGTAGATAATGTACAAGCAGATAAAGTTAAAGTAGTGATTATAAAACAAAATCATATTTCCGGAGAATATTTGGATGGAACACAATTTGAGACCTATTATCCACCCGATGATGAGCTAATAAAAATTTTAAGAGAGCATAAAGTACAAATTTATGCCAAACCGCCTGATCAAAATCCATGGTACGTTCAGGTATTAATTTCTTGGCTACCTATGATAATATTGATAGCGATATGGATATTTTTTATGCGTCAGATGCAAGGAGCAGGTGGTAAGGCTTTTACCTTCGGGAAAAGTCGTGCAAAACTGCTTACACAAGATCAGCAAAAAGTTACTTTTAAAGATGTGGCTGGAGTAGAAGAGGCTAAGGAAGAATTACAAGAGATAATCGATTTTTTAAAGGATCCTCATAAATTCCAACGACTTGGTGGAAAAATTCCTAAAGGGGTTCTCTTGGTGGGACCTCCTGGAACAGGAAAAACTTTATTGGCAAAAGCTGTAGCTGGTGAAGCTGGTGTACCATTTTTTAGTATTTCTGGTTCTGATTTTGTGGAAATGTTTGTAGGTGTTGGTGCTGCAAGGGTGAGAGATCTTTTTGACCAAGGGAAGAAAAATGCTCCATGTATAATTTTTATTGATGAGATAGATGCAGTTGGTAGACACAGAGGAGCCGGCTTAGGTGGAGGTCATGATGAGAGAGAGCAAACATTAAATCAGTTGTTAGTAGAAATGGATGGTTTTGAATCTAATGAAGGAGTTATACTCATAGCTGCTACCAATAGGCCAGATGTTTTAGATCCAGCTTTGTTAAGACCGGGTCGTTTTGATCGACAGGTGGTTGTACCCAGGCCAGATGTAAGAGGAAGATTGGAAATATTGAAAGTACATACGAAAAAAGTACCTCTTGGAGATAATGTTAAGTTAGAAATTATTGCAAAGGGTACTCCTGGATTTGCTGGTGCTGATTTAGCAAATCTTGTAAATGAGGCTGCTTTGATTGCTGCAAGGAAAGATAAAGAAAAGGTTGAAATGGATGATTTTGAAGAGGCCAAAGACAAAATTACAATGGGTAAAGAACGTAAAAGTATGACAATAAGTGAAGAGGAGAAAAAAATTACCGCATTTCATGAAGCTGGTCATGCCATTGTGGCAAAATTTATACCAGGTAGTGATCCTGTTCACAAAGTAAGTATTATACCAAGAGGTATGGCTCTTGGTGTAACTCAACAGTTACCACAAGATGATAAACATATGTATTCTAAGGAGTATCTTGAAGGTATGATAAGTGTGCTTATGGGTGGTAGAGCTGCTGAGCAGATTATTTTTAAAAGATATACAACAGGAGCTGGGAACGATATAGAAAGAGCTACTGAGATTGCAAGAAAAATGGTTTGTATTTGGGGAATGAGTGAAAAACTGGGCCCTTTAGCCTTAGGAAAAAAGGATGATGCTATTTTCTTAGGAAAAGAGATCGCAACTCATAGGGATTTTAGTGAAAAAACTGCTATTATGATTGATGAGGAAATAAAATCTATTGTTATGAATAATTATAAGAGAGCCTTGCAGATTTTAGAAGACAATATTGAGGTTCTTCATGAGACTGCGAATTTATTACTGGAGAAAGAAACTATAGAAGGTAGAGAAATTGAAGAGATAATAAAAAAGTTAAAGGGTGAAAGTGAAGCAGAAGTTCAGACTGTATAGAATAAAAAATGATAAAAGTAGGATATTGTTTGAGTTATCTAAAATCGGCGTAGACAGTTATGCACTATATATGTATGAAAAAGGGATAGATTTTTGTATTAAAGTAAAAGACTTATCCCCTGGACAGGCAAATATTATAAAACAGGAGGCTATATCTGTAGGAGCTGATGTTGCCGTTTGTAAAGGTACTATTAATTGTAAGGTGAATAAAACAGATATTTTAATATTATCCAACAAGAATAATTTAAAAAAACTAATCAGTAAACTAAAAAAACAACCTTTTGGTCTAAAAGAACTTGCGCAATGTCTTCGGAAACAGATTGTAGCTAAAAATAGAAAATATTTAAAATTAAGAGATAAGAATTTAAAACTTGATAGACCTGTTGTTATGGGGATTTTGAATGTAACACCGGATTCCTTTAGTGATGGTGGTAAATATGTAAAAGAAAGCGAGATTATAGAACGATTAAAGTATTTTTACGAACACAATGTTACCATTGTTGATATAGGTGGTGAGTCTACAAGGCCTGGTTCTGATCCTGTTGATGCTGAAGAAGAATTAAAAAGAATTAAATTTGCTGTTAAAGAAGCATTAAAAATGGGCTTTATTGTATCTGTTGATACTTATAAATCGTTAGTTGCTAAAAAGTGTCTTGATATGGGGGTCCATCTTATCAATGATATTAGCGGATTTAAGTTTGATTCAGAAATGCCAAGAATTTGTGCTGATTATGAATCTGCTGTTTGCCTTATGCATATAAAAGGTACTCCCAAAAATATGCAGATAAGCCCCATATATGAGAATATCCTTGAAGAGATAAAAATTTATTTAGAGAATTCTGTTGAATTGGCATTAGATGCTGGGATTAGTGATGAAAGTATAATTATAGACCCTGGTTTTGGTTTTGGTAAGACCTTGGAAGATAATTATATAATTTTAAAATATTTGAAAGAGTTTAAGAACCTTGGTTTCCCTTTGTTGGCTGGTGTTTCAAGAAAATCTATGATTGGAAATATTTTGGGTAAAGATGTGGGTGAGAGAATAATAGGTTCTAAAGTAATAGAAGCAATAGCAATTAGTAATGGTGCTGATATCATTAGAACTCATGATGTAGCTGAACTTAATGATGTTATTAAGCTTTGTGATTTTTATAATAAGGTAGAGTTGTATGCTAGAAATAATTAAAGATTTTTCTGTTATTGATTTGATCGATATTACAATTATTAGTTTTGTGATTTATAGACTTCTTTTATTGATTAAGGGGACAAGAGCTTTTTACATGTTTTTTGGTATAGTGTTTCTTGTTGTATTTTCCTTTGTCGCTAGATATTTTGGGCTAAAAACTACAAGTTGGATGCTTAGTAACTTTTCTGGTTATTTGTTTTTGACAATTATTATATTATTTCAACCTGAGATTAGGAGAGCTCTTGCAGCAATAGGTGAAACTGGAGTTTTTGGAAATTTTGTTGAGAAAAGAGCAGCAGTAATAGATGAAGTAGTTAAAGCTTGCACAATATTAGCAAATAGACAAATTGGTGCGTTAATTGTTATAGAGCGCAAAACAGACCTGACTCATTATGTTCAAACATTGCAAAAAATAGATTCCATTGTGTCAAAAGAACTTTTGTTAAGTATTTTTATCCCATACTCTCCTTTGCATGATGGGGCAGTGATTATAAAAGAAGATAGAATGGTGTATGCTGGTGCAATTTTACCACTATCTAAAAGAGAAGATCTCGATAAATCTTTTGGTACAAGACATAGAGCAGCAATAGGGATAACTGAAGAAACAGATGCTGTGAGCGTTGTAGTAAGTGAAGAGAGAGGGACTATCGCAGTGGCTGCAAATGGAAGAATTTCCACAGAGCTTGATGCAGAAATGCTGAGAAATGCATTGAAGACATTGCTTGGAATGGAAAGCAAAAATGTTTCTTAAAAATATTGAGCTAAAAATAATAAGTGTTTTACTTGCTTTATTTTTGTGGTTTATAGTGGTTACTTCCGATTATCAGGAATTTACATTTGATGTGCCTATTGTATTAGATAATCTTAATAAAGGGTTAATAGCAGTTTATGACACTAATATAATAAGAGTTACTTTAAAAGGCCCTAGTTATCTTTTGAAAACTATTTCTTATAATGATGTTAGAATTAAAATTGATGCTAGTGTTTTAAGGTATGGAAAGAACAGATATACTATTTCATTTAATGATGTTTTAACTCCTAAAGGCCTTGAGGTTGTAAAAGTAGAACCAAAATTTATTACAATTACCATAGATGAAATGATTGAAAAAAAGGTTAAAGTTGTGCCGGTTTTTATTGGTTCGCCAAAGATTGGATTTAAAATAAAAAAAGTACGGATACTGCCTAATATAGTAACAGTGAAAGGAGCTAAAAAAAGCATTAATAATATTAAGTTGATAGAAACTTTGCCAATCGATATAACCAACAGATATAGGGACTTAACATATAACATATCAGTTAAAAAAGAGACAGGTATTAGGAAAATAACACCACCAAATGTTGAGGTGTATATAGAATTTACCGAGGATATAGTTACTAAAACAGTTGAGCTTCCTGTTGTGGTAATTGGTAAAAGAAACTTTAAGGTAAAACTTTTAAATGAAAAAGTAAAAGTTAAACTGAAGGGGAGAAAAGATGTGATTGATGATGAAAAAATTAAAAATACAGTTAGATTTTTTATTGATGTTTCAGATGTATTGGAACCTGGCAGATATTTAAAAGAAGTTCAATATAATAATGCGAAAAAAGTAGAAGTTTTGAAAATAATTCCAGATAAAGTGAGGGTAGAGGTGATAAAATGAGGAAGTATTTTGGGACTGATGGAATAAGAGGTAGAGCAAATGTTTTTCCTATGGTTTCTGATTTTGCCTTAAAACTTGGAAAAGCGATTGCAACTATTTATAAAAACGGTAGAAAAAGACATAAAATAGTAATTGGTAAAGATACAAGAATATCAGGATATATGTTTGAAAATGCTATTGTATCAGGTATTTGTTCAGTGGGGGTTGATGCAATACTATTAGGTGTTTTGCCAACTCCTGCGATTGCTTTTATTACTAAGAGTCTAAGAGCGGATGCAGGAGTTGTAATTTCAGCTTCTCATAATCCTTATTATGATAATGGAATAAAGTTTTTTGATCCAAATGGGTATAAGTTAAGTGATGATATAGAAAAAAAGATTGAATCATTAATAGAAAAGGATGATTTTGATGTTTCACCAACCAATATTGGTAAAGCATATAGGATTGAGACCGCCATTGGAAGATATGTTGAGTATGTTAAAGCTACTTTTGATAAAGATATTGATTTGAAGGGTTTGAAAATAGTAATTGATTGTGCAAATGGAGCTACTTACAAAGTGGCACCTATGGCTATATCAGAGTTAGGGGCAGATGTAATTGTAATCAATGATAAACCTAATGGTTTTAATATAAATGATGGATGTGGTGCTGTTAATCCTGAAACTCTTTCTGGTGAAGTTATTAAAAATAATGCTGATGTTGGAATAAGTTTTGATGGAGATGGTGATAGGGTTATTTTTGTGGATGAAAAGGGGGAGATTGTTGATGGAGATTTTATAATGGGGATTTGTGCGGATTATATGAATGAAAAAGGGTTGCTAAATTATTCAACTATAGTTGCCACAGTAATGAGTAATTTGGGGTTTGAAAACTCACTTAGAAGAAAGGGAATATCTTTGGTGAGAAGTCAGGTTGGTGATAGATATGTCCTAGATGAGATGCTAAAAGGTAAGTATAACTTAGGTGGTGAACAGTCTGGACATATTATTTTTAGTGATTTTAATACAACAGGAGATGGATTGATTAGTGCTTTGCAATTACTTAAAGTGATGGTTAGAAAGGATAAACCGTTAAGTGAAATTAAAAGATTTATTGAAGTATATCCTCAAAAACTTAAAAATTTACCTGTTGATGAAAAAGTTCCTTTGGAGAAATTAAAAGGTTTAAATAAGCTTATAAGTGAACTTGAAAATGAACTGAAAGATGATGGACGTATTCTTGTTAGGTATTCTGGTACTGAGAATAAACTTAGAATTATGGTAGAAGCTACTAATGAAGAAATTATAGATAAATATATTGAACTTATTGCTGAAAAAGCAATAGCAGAAATAGCAAGTAAAAGGAGTAATTTATGATTAAGCTTGGTGTAAATGTTGACCATGTTGCTACTGTGAGACAGGCAAGGTTGTCAAATGAGCCTGATCCTGTTAAAGCAGCTGTTTTAGCTGAACTAGGTGGTGCCGATGGTATTACGATTCATCTTAGAGAAGACAGACGTCATATACAGGAAAGGGATTTAAGGCTATTAAGAGAAATTATAAAAACAAGATTGAATCTTGAAATGGCTTGTAATGAAGAAATTCTAAAACTTGCTCTTGATATAAAACCTGACATGTGTACTCTTGTTCCAGAAAAAAGAGAAGAATTAACTACTGAGGGTGGTTTGGATGTGATATATAATTTTGATTTAGTTAAAGAATATGTAGAGAAATTAAATGCTGCAGGTATTGATGTATCTATATTTATAGATCCTGATGAATCTCAGTTAGAAAAAGCAATATATACTGGTGCTAAATGCGTGGAATTGCATACTGGTAGGTATGCTGATGCAAAAGGAGAAAATAAAATAAATGAATTAAAAAGATTAAAATTATCTGCTAAAGTTGCAAATAATCTAGGATTTGTAGTAAATGCAGGTCATGGTTTGGATTATGTTAATATAATAGATATAATTAAGATACCACATATATATGAAGTGAATATAGGACATTCTATTGTAGCAAGGTCAATTTATGTGGGTATGAAAGAGGCTGTCAGAGAAATGAAAGAAATTATTTGCAAACATTCTATGGAATGTTAGTTTATGCTTGGGTGTGATTTAATTGAGATTGATAGGATTAGAAAGTTTCTTGATAAGTTTGGTGAAAAAGCTATAAAAAGAATTTTAACTGATAATGAGATAAAGCTTTTTAATGAGTTTAGTGGTAATAGAAAAGCTGAGTTTCTTGCTGGTAGATTTGCTGCTAAAGAATCGATAATTAAATCACTGGATAAAACTGTTGTATCGTTTAGAGATATTGAAATTTTGAGAAGTAACTCAGGAAAGCCTGTTGTAAAGATAATGGGAAAAATATTAGAGAATTTGGAATTATCTATTTCACATACAAAAGATTACGCTATGGCTGTTAGTTTATTAAAGGATAAATAAAGGAGTTTATATGTCTGCTGTAGTGATTCCTGCCAGATATGAGTCAACTAGATTACCAGGTAAACCATTATTGAAAATAAATGGAATTGCCATGATAAATAGGGTAGCAACAAGATGTTTGAAATCAAAAGCTGATAGAGTGATTGTTGTAACTGACAGTGAGAAGATTTTAGATGAGTGTAACAAAATAGACGGACTTGAGTGTGTAATGAGTGATAAAAACATTAAATCTGGAACTGATAGGGTAGCTAAAGTAGCAAAATATTTGGATGAAGAGATAATAATAAATGTTCAAGGTGACGAACCTTTAATTGAACCTGAATTGATAAACAGCTTAATCGATGAGTTAAGGAAAGATGAGAATGCTGACATGATAACTGCTTATTGTGATATGGATAAAGAAGATGCTATGAATCCAAACAATGTTAAGGTCGTTGTAGATAGAAACAATTATGCAATATATTTTTCAAGATCGTTGATACCTTATGTAAGAGAAAGTAGAGATATAAAATATAAGAAACATGTTGGAATTTATGGATTTAAAAGAGATTTCTTGTTGAAATTTACAGAGTTGTCTGAAAGTGAACTAGAAAACCTAGAAAAACTTGAGCAGTTGAGAGTTATTGAAAATGGTTATAAAATAAAAGTAATACATACAACATACAACTCATTGTCAGTAGATACAAAAGATGATTTGCAAGTAGTAGAAGAAATTATTAGGGAGATGGAAAATGGCTAAATTTATTTTTGTAACCGGTGGAGTTCTTTCTTCGTTAGGTAAAGGGATAACTGCTGCATCTTTGGGTACCTTACTTGAGAATCGTGGTTATAGAGTAATTATTAAAAAATTTGATCCTTATCTGAATGTTGATCCTGGTACAATGAGTCCATTTCAGCATGGTGAAGTATATGTAACTGATGATGGCGCAGAAACAGATCTTGATTTAGGTCATTATGAAAGATTCCTAACAACAAGGACAAGCAGAGAGTGTAATGTTACAACAGGTAAAATTTATTATAATGTTATAAACAAAGAAAGAAAAGGGGATTATTTAGGAGCAACTGTTCAAGTAATACCACATGTAACAGATGAAATTAAAGATAGTATTTTTAAGTTGTCTGAAGATTATGATATAGTCATAACAGAGATTGGTGGTACAGTAGGGGATATAGAGAGTTTACCGTTTTTAGAAGCGATTAGGCAGATGAAATATGATATGGATGATAAGGATGTTGCGTATGTTCATGTAACTTTAGTCCCTTATATTAAAAGTGCTGGTGAATTAAAAACAAAACCGACACAGCATTCAGTGAAAGAGCTGAGGGCAATTGGTATTCAACCTGATGTGTTGGTTTGTAGATCTGAGTATCCTTTAGATGATAGTATTCGTAAGAAAATAGCATTATTTTGTAATGTTTCTAAAAATTCAGTTATCAATGCAATTGATGCCTCTACTATTTATCAAGTACCTTTGCTTTTACATAAAGAGGGCATAGATAGAATAATTCTTAAAAAACTTGATTTGGAAGAAAGTGATATAGATCTTTCAAAATGGGAAGATGTGGTATATAGACTGAAAAATCCTGATGATACTGTAATTATTGGTGTTGTTGGTAAATATGTGAATTTGAAAGATGCTTATATAAGTTTGAATGAGGCATTAATTCATGGTGGTATTGCTAATAAATTAAAGGTTGATATAAAATGGATAGATGCAGAAGATCTTGAAGATGGTAATGTTGGAAGGTATCTTGAAGAATTGGATGGTATTTTAGTCCCTGGTGGATTTGGTGATAGAGGAATAGAAGGGAAAATTAATGCAGTGAATTTTGCAAGGAACAAAGATATACCTTTTTTTGGGATTTGCTTAGGAATGCAGTGTGCAGTAATTGAATTTGCAAGAAACGTGATGAAATTGGAGGGTGCACATAGTGTTGAGTTTGATGATAAAACTCCATATCCTGTGATTGATTATATGGAAGAACAAAAAAATATAAAGCAATTAGGTGGAACCATGAGACTTGGTGCTTATAAATGTAAGCTCAAAGAAGGTTCAATTGCTTATGAAGCATACAAAATAGATCAAATAAGCGAAAGACACAGACATCGATTGGAGTTTAACAATAGATATAAAGAAGATTTTATTAAAGCAGGTTTAAATATTTCTGGAGTAAATCCAGATAGAGATTTAGTGGAGATTATTGAATTAAAAGCTCATAGATGGTTTCTTGGGTGTCAATTTCACCCGGAATTTAAGTCAAGGCCTTTAGAGCCACATCCGTTATTTAGAGATTTTGTAAAGGCTGCTTATAAGTATAAACTTGATAAAAAAATGAATGCTGAGAGTTGATGATGATAGTAATTGCAGGTCCATGTGTTTATGAAAATGATGATATTGCATTCAAGACATGTGATTTTTTGATGAATTTGTGCGAAAAGTATGGATTTGGTTATGTTTATAAAACATCATATGATAAAGCCAATAGAAGTTCTGTACATTCTTATAGAGGGCCTGGAATTGAAAAAGGAATAAAGTTTTTTGAAAAGTTAAAAAAAGAATATAATGTTAAGATTTTAACAGATTTTCATTCTGAGAAAGAAGCAGAAATTATAAAAGATTATGTTGATATATTACAAGTTCCAGCTTTTCTTTGTAGACAAACTGATATTTTGAGGGCAGCTGCTAAAACTGGAAAAGTAGTAAATGTGAAAAAAGGTCAGTTTATGGCACCTTGGGATATGAGAAATGTTGTGGAAAAACTAAAGTTCTTTGGTGCAAGAGATATTATGTTGACAGAAAGGGGTTACAGTTTTGGATATAATAATTTAGTGGTAGATTTTAGAAGTTTTCCTATTATGAGAGAATTTTGTGATTCTGTAATATTTGATGTTACTCATTCAGTACAATTGCCGGGTGGTAGAGGGGATGTATCTGGTGGTGAAAAAAGGTTTGCACCATACTTAGCTAGAAGTGCAGTGGCTTGTGGTGTGGATGGTTTATTCATGGAAATTCATCCTAATCCTGATATTGCACTTTGCGATGGGGCTAATATGTTAGATTTCAAAATGACAGAAAAGTTATTGGATGAAGTTAAAAAAATTAGGGATGTTTTATGGATGTAAGGGAAATTGCTAGAAGAGCATTGAAAATAGAAGCTGATGCAATTTATAAGTTGCTTAATAAAATAGATGATAATTTTGTAAAGGCTGTGGATATAATATTTAATTGTAAAGGTAGATTAGTTGTTACAGGTATGGGAAAATCCGGCTTGATTGGTAAAAAAATTGCTTCTACTTTTGCTTCAACAGGTACACCTTCGCTTTTTATGCATCCTGCCGAGGGAGTGCATGGTGATCTGGGTATGTTGGTAAAAGGTGATGTGGTTTTAGCAATATCTAATAGTGGAGAGACTGAGGAAATTGTATCTATATTACCTATAATTAAAAGGCTAGATATACTTCTGATTTCCATTGTTGGTAAACTAGATTCAACTCTTGCTAAAAAAAGTGATTGTGTTTTGGATGCTTCAGTTGAAAAGGAGGCTTGTCCGTTAAATTTGGCCCCAACAGCTAGTACTACTGCTGCTCTTGCTATGGGTGATGCTTTGGCAGTAGCTTTATTAGAAAAAAGAGGATTTAAGGAAGAAGATTTTGCAATGTTTCATCCTTCTGGAAGTCTTGGTAAAAAACTTTTATTAAAAGTTAGCGATATATATCATATAGGTAATAGAGTACCAGTTGTTAATAAAAATGTTACTGTAACTGATGCAATCCTTGAGATGAGCTCTAAAGGTTTTGGTTGTACAGCTATTGTGGATGATGATGGTAGGTTGGTAGGGATTGTAACAGATGGGGATTTAAGAAGAGGACTTGAAAAATTCAACAACCTTTTTACAAGAAACATAATGGATATAGCGTCTAAAAATCCAAAAACTATAGAAGAAGATGCCTTAGCTGCAAAGGCATTGCAGATAATGGAAAAACACTCTATTACTAGTTTGTTGGTAGTAGATGATAAAGAAAGACCTTATGGTATTATTCACTTGCATGATATTTTGAAGGCAGGAGTTATATGATTAAATATATTTTTTTAGATGTTGATGGTGTTTTAACTGATGGGGCAATAATATATAGTGAACAATGTGGTGAGATAAAAAATTTTAATGTAAGGGATGGCTTGGGTATTAGACTTGCAATGACCCTTGGATATGAGTTTTTTATTTTAACAGGTAGAAGTTCTATTGTTACTATTCAAAGATGCAAGGATCTTGGGATTGAAAATATATTTCAAGGGCTTAATAACAAAGTAAAAGCATATGAAAAAATAAAAAATGATTTAGGTTTTAGTGATAGTGAGGCAGCTTATATTGGTGATGATATAAACGATATAGCTTTACTGAAAAAAGTGGGTTTTTCTGCCACTGTAAATAATGCACCAGATTACGTTAAAGATGTTGTTGATTTTATAGTACCTGTGGATGGAGGAAAAGGAGCTGTAAGGATATTTATTGAGGAAATTATAAAGAGAAATGGACAGTGGGAAAAAGTTTTAAGTATTTATTGATTACTACTTTGCTTCTACTGATTTTTTTTCTTTTTTATTATAAAAATAAAGTTAGATTTGAAAGTGTAAAAATTAGAAAAAATAGTATCACAGTTAGTGACTTTGATATGTCTAAGAGGATTTCTAAAGATGAATTCTATAATATAAAGTCTTCTAAAGCTGAGTATAGTAAAGATCTTAATAAAATAAAGATGGAAGGTTGTAATGTTGTATACAAGAATGGAAAGAATGAGTTAGAGTTGAATGCAGATAGTTGTGAGTATGTTGTTGATAAAAAAGTGATTCTTTCAGGAAATATTTTTGGTTTTTATAATGATATTAAGTTTAGTACGGTTAGTGATATGGCAAATTGTGAATACGGTTTTGATAATGGAAGTGGTAATATTAATGGTAGGGTTGTATTTCATCAAAAAACAAATTATATTAAGGCAGATAATGTACTTTTTTTTATCAAAACTAATAAGATTATTTTTATAGGAAATGTTGAGGTAAATTATGAAGTGGTTAATTAGTTTATTTGTTATTTTTTTATTTTCTTTTAATATACATGCTTCAAATGCTATAAAAATAAAATCTGATAAGTTGATTTATGATGGAGAGAAAAGGGAATCTCTTTTTGAAGGTAATGTAGAAGCAGTTTATGATAATACTACAGTTAATAGTGATAAGATGATAGTTTATATAAATGAAAATAATAGACCTGTAAAAATTATTTGCATAGGAAATGTTAAAGTTGTAAGGGATAATATATTATCTTTATCTGATAGAGCCGAGATGGATATAATTAAAGATTTAACTGTTTTAAAAGGGAATGTAAAAATTTGGCAGAATAAAAATTATTTAGAAGGAGACGAAGTATACATTTATAATAAAGAAAAAAGGCTGGAAGTGAAGAATATTAAGGATAAAAAGGTTAAGATTATTTTTTATCCTGATGAAAAGGTAAAATAGATGACTTTAGAAGCTAAAGGATTAATAAAAAGGTATAAAAACAGGAATGTGGTTGATGGTGTTAATTTAGTTTTGAATAAAGGTGAGGTAGTTGGGCTTCTTGGTCCGAATGGTGCAGGCAAAACTACTACATTTTATATGTTAGTTGGAATAATAAAGCCTGATGAAGGGAAAATTTTTTATAAAGGTGATGAAATAACTGAAATGCCTATTTATAAAAGAGCAGAAAAAGGGATTGGGTATCTTCCTCAAGAAGTATCTATTTTTAGAAAGCTTACAGTATATGAAAACTTATATGCAGCGATGGAGCTTAAATATAAAGATGTAGGATTTATAGAAGAAAGAATAAATCAATTGTTGAAGGATTTTGGATTAGAGAAAGTGAAAGATACGATAGGATATTCACTTAGTGGAGGAGAAAAAAGAAGAGCTGAAATTGCTAGATGTCTTTCCATTGAACCAGAAATAATTTTGCTTGATGAGCCTTTTGCTGGGATTGATCCAATTTCTGTTCAGGAAATACAATGTATGATTGAAAGACTGAAAAAAATGAATATTGGAATTTTAATAACTGATCATAATGTTAGGGAAACATTGCAAATTACTGATAGAGCATATATTATGCATAATGGAAAAATATTAACACATGGCACACCTGAAGAGATTATTGAAAATGAAAAAGTGAGAGAAACGTATCTCGGAGAAGGGTATAGATTATAAAATGAGCAAATTAAACATCACCCTAAAGAATAAACTGTCTCAAAAACTTCTTATTACTCCTCAAATGAAACAGTCATTAAATATTCTTCAGCTTCCAATGTTTGAATTGTCGCAAGAGATCAATAGTATTCTGGAAGAAAATCCAGTTTTAGAAGAAATTGAGAAAAAAGAAGATTTGGTAGAAGACGATATTAATGTTGACTCTTATATTGAAGAATTGAAAAAAGTAGATATGGAGTTTTTCTTTGATGAAGATGATGAATTTAAATATTATATAAAAGAAGATGATGATATCAATTTTGAAAAATTTGTTAGTAAGAAACCCAATTTGTATCAACATTTACTTTTTCAATTAGATATTTCTTCATTAAAAGGTGATGATTACAGAATAGGGGAGTATATAATAGGTAATTTGACTGAAAATGGTTATTTTAGACTAGATATTGATTCATCAGCTAAAGAACTGGGGGTTACAAAAGAGCGCTTTTTACGGGTTCTTAGAAAGATTCAGGAATTTGATCCTTCTGGCATTGCGAGTAGAAACTTAAAAGAATGTTTGAATATTCAGTTGAAAGATTTTAAAGTTAAAGAAGAAGATCTTAACTATATTAATGTTATTCTTGATAAGTATGAGACTGAACTGATAAGTGGAAATTACGAGTATATTATAGCTGATTTGGGTATTGATAAGGATTATTTTGATTATCTTATGGGGTTAATTAAAAAAGTTGATCCTAAGCCTGGGTTAAAGTTTAATAGTGAGACAGTTTATATTATCCCAGATGTTTATGTTATCAAGAAAGGTGATGATTTGGAAGTTCGATTAAACGAAGAATATATTCCTTCGATAAAATTAAATAGTTATTATGTTAAATTATTTAAGAGTAAGGAGCTTGACGAAAAGACTAAAGAGTATGTAGAAGAGAAAGTAAAAAATGCGTTATGGATATTGAAAAGTTTAAATCAGAGGAAAAAAGCAATTTTAAAAGTAGTGGAAACTATTGTAAAGCACCAAAAGCATTTTTTTCTTTATGGTGATAGGAACTTAAAACCACTTAAGTTAAAGGATGTGTCAGCTGAAACTAAACTTCATGAATCTACAATAAGTAGGGTTACGTCTAATAAGTACTTAGCATGTGAATATGGTGTTTATGAGATTAAAAGTTTTTTTGTAAAAGGGATTGAAACTATTGATGGAACAATAAGTGTTGATGCAATCAAAACGTTAATTAAAGAAATAATAGATAGTGAAGATAAGAAGAAACCTTTTAGTGATGAAAAAATTGTGGAAATTTTGTCAAAAAAAGGTATAAAAATTGCAAGGCGGACTGTTGCAAAATATAGAGATGAATTAGGAATACCATCTACAAGTAAAAGAAAACAAAGATAGGAGGTTTTATGAATATTCAAATAACTGCAAGAAATATTGACTTAACAGATCCAATTAGAAATTATGTGGAAAAGAAAGTATCCAAGATAAAGAGGTATTTTAATCAAATTATAGATGTGCATGTTCTTCTAGAAGTTCAGAAGAATGTGCATATTGCTGAAATCTTGGTGGATGCAAAAGGTGTTTTTTTGAAGGGACTGGAGAAATCTGAAGATCTTTATGCATCAATTGACTTGGCTGTTGATAAAATTGAAAAACAGCTGGTAAAATATAAAGAAAAACTTAAAAACAAGAAAATTATGGAAAATACTCCTGGTTCTTCATTAAGACTTAATGTTATTGATGTTGATTCTATTTTTGAGACTGAAAAGCCTAAAACAATTATTTCTAAACAAATACCAGCAAAACCGATGACTATAGATGAGGCTGTAATGCAAATGGAGTTATTAAACAAGAACTTTTTTGTGTTTAGAAATGCTGATACTGGCGAGGTAAATGTTGTTTATCATAGAGATGATGGTAATATTGGATTAATTGAACCATAAGGGAAATTATGATGAAAATTGCTGATTATATTGATGAAAATCATATCATATTTTTAGATGGTAAATATGCTAAAGAAGAGTTGTTAGAATATTTTGCTAGGAAATTTAAAGAGATTGATCTTATTGAAGATGAGAGTCTGGTTTATAATTCTCTTATCGAAAGAGAAAAGTTAAGTTCTACTGCAGTGGGGGAAGAAGTTGCAATTCCCCACGCTAAAATTACTGATTTAGATGAAATTAAGATATTGATAGCAATTTCAAAAGAAGGACAAGATTTTGATGCAGCAGACAGGTTGCCTGTAAAGTTATTCTTTGTTGTTATTGCACCAGCTAATCAAATGCAATTACATCTGAAGACACTTGCAAGGATTTCTAGATTGATGAAGATGACTAATTTCAAAAGTAGAGTTTTATCTGTAAATACTCCATCTGAAGTATTAAATATTTTGAAAGAAGAGGAAAGTAATTTGTAATGAAGAAAATACCAGTTTCAGAGCTATTAGCTCCTGAAGCTGCAAGTCTTAAATTAAAACTGATTTATGGTAGAAAGCTATTAGATAAAAAATTTATAAACAATCATAGGATTCAAAAGCCTGGTTTGGGGTTGGCTGGTTATACAGAGCATATTCATGAGGGAAGAGTTCAGATATTGGGTAATACAGAAATTTCTTATTTAAAGACATTACCTTTTACAGAAAAGTATAAATCTATAACTAAATTATGTCAGAAAAATATTTCATGCTTTGTTGTTACTAAAAACTTACATATTCCTAAAATTGTGATTCAAGCTTGTAAAGAGAATTATGTCCCAATCTTTAGAACTGAACTAGTTAGCTCTGCGGCTATCAGTGAAATATCTTCATATTTAGAAGAAAAACTTGCACCTATGACAAATTTACATGGTGTTTTAGTCGATGTGCATGGAGTCGGTGTATTGATTATGGGACGAAGCGGTATTGGTAAAAGTGAGTGTGCGTTAGAGCTTGTTAAGAGAGGACATAGACTTGTTGCTGATGATGTGGTAATCGTAAAAAGGAAGCAGGGATATTTAGTTGGTAACAGTGATGATATTTTAAGAAACCATATAGAAGTACGCGGATTGGGGATTTTGAATATTAAAGAAATGTATGGGATTGGATCTATAAGGCTTAGAAAAAAAGTGGAAATGGTTGTGAAACTTTTGGATTGGGACAAAGAGGACAATTATGATAGAACAGGGTTGAATAAGAACACAGTGGATATTTTAGGAGTAGAACTACCTTTGCTTAACATACCTGTTTCTCCTGGAAGAAATATTGCGATCATAATTGAAGCTGCTGCAAGAAATCATCTTTTAAAACTGATGGGATTTGATGCAGCACATGAGTTTAGTGAGAGGTTAAATAGGATTATTAAAAGGAATGAAGAGAAAGTAATAAAGAATGTTATGTTTAAAAAAGGGATTGAATGAAAAAAGATTTGTCAATTGTTATTGTAACAGGACTTTCTGGGGCAGGAAAATCTACTGCAGCCAAATCTCTGGAAGATCAAGGATATTATACTATAGATAATATCCCTTTATTTTTAGCTGAAAAATTTTTTCAATTTACCTATGATTTTAATGTAGAAATTTCAAAAATAGCATTTGTTATTGATGTTAGGAATAAGGAGTTTGATAAAGCATATAATTTTATAAAGGAAATAAAAAATAATTATGAAGCAGATATTTTGTTTCTTGAAGCTAATGAAAATGTTTTGCTTAATAGGTATAAAGAAACAAGAAGAAAGCATCCTTTAGGGGATGATCTTATTAAAGCTATAGAAAAAGAGGTTTCGTTGTTAAGCAAAATAAGGGATTTAGCTGATTTTATAATAGATACCTCTAATCTTAATGTGAATGAATTGTCTACAAAAATAAGTGAGTTATTCTCTAAAAAAATACAAACTAATTTGGTTTTAACGGTTCAATCTTTCGGCTTTAAATATGGAATTCCTCCTGAGTCTGATATGGTTTTTGATGTGAGATTCTTAAAAAACCCTCATTATGTTGATAAGTATAGGCCGTTGACTGGGTTAGATAATGAAGTGAAAGATTATATTTTTTCGGATAAAAGAAGTAGAATTTTTTTACGTAAATTGAAGAATTTACTAGATTTTTTAATTCCAAATTATATGAGAGAAGGGAAAAAATATCTTACAATTTCAATAGGTTGTACAGGAGGAAAGCATAGGTCAGTGGCAATAGCAGATTTTATTTATAAATATATGCTAGAAAAAACTGATTTAAATGTTAAAATTAAACATAGAGATATGGAAAGGTGAGGTTATATGGTTGGAATTGTAATTTTAACTCATGGTTCTTTGGGACTTGCATTGTTAAAAACAGCAGAAATGATTTTAGGGAAAAAAGATAGAGTTGAGATTTTAGCTGTGCAAACTGGATCGTCTTTAAATGATATTGCTGGGGTATTAGAAGAATACATAATTAAGTACAAAAAGGATGGTTTATTAATATTTACTGATATGTTTGGTGGGAGTCCATCCAATATAGCAATGGCGTATTTAGGTGAAGAAAAAGTAGATGTTGTAACGGGTGTTAATTTACCGATGTTAATAAAAGCTTTGACTTTAAGAGAGGAAACTAATGATGTGGAGGAAATTGCAAGAAAGGTTGTAGAAAGAGGTAAGCAGAGTATTAAAAGACCTGGAGATTTGTTAAATGGATAAACGCATAATTTTTCGCGTGGATGATAGATTAATACATGGGCAAGTTATTGAAGGCTGGATTAAATACTATAAAATTAATGATGTAATTATTGTTAGTGATAATATTGTTAAAGATGAGCTTAAAAAAACAATATATAAGAGTATTATACCAAATAGTGTTAGTCTGAATTTTTACTCAGTATCTGATTTTAAGAAAAAATTTGATATTAAAAAGATTAAAAATGATCTTTTAGTACTTTTTGAAGATGTAAATACTTTTATGCAGGTTTCAGATCTTTTATCAGATGAAATATATATTAATATAGGTTGTGTTGCAAACAGGAAGCATAAGATAGAAGTTTCTGATACTGTTTATTTAACCAAAGAAGAGATTTTAGCATTATGTACTCTTCGGGATAAGTATATGATTTTTACTAAAAAATTGCCATGGGAAACAAATGTAGATATTAAAAATTTCCATAAATTGGTAAAATGAAGTATCTGTTTTTATTTTTTTTATCAGGATTAATTTCAGTTGATAGAAACAGTGCTTTTAATATTATGGTGTCGCGCCCAATATTGATTGCTCTTATAATTGGATTGATATTGGGTAATTTAACAATGTGTTTATTACTCGGTGTAGTTTTTGAGCTTATTGGTTTAATAGATTTACCTGTAGGGACTCATGTTCCACGAGATGATTCTTTTATGTGTTATGTTGGATGTTTTATGATAAATTTTGTTAGTATTGATAATGTATTCAAGTTGTTTATACTGTTGTTATTGCTAATTATTTCCTCTTATCCTGTAACTTTTACTGATACTCTTACTCGTCGGTTAAATCAAGGTATTTTTTTAAAAAACAAAGTTAAGTGGAATGATTTCCCTGTTACAAGAGTGTTAGCTTGGGGAGTATTAATCTCATTTTTTAGAGGTGTTATAGTTTATAATTTTTTGTTTTTTGTTATATATTTTGTATATAACCAACTTGTAGTTATTAATTTTAATTTTATATTTAATAAATATGTAACAGATTATTTGATATTACTGATTTTTTTCTTATCAGGGTATTTAATTAGATTCTTAAGTTTTAAAAGCTTAACCAAATATATAGTTTTTATTATAGGTGTCATTTTAGGGTGGTTGGTTATATGAGTAAATTTAAAAGATTTATTAAAAGTTTGTTTTATCAAGCTAACTGGAATTACGAGAATATGCAAGGTACAGGATTTGTTTATTTGTTGGATGAAATAAATAAAGAAAAGGAATTTAATGTACCTGATAAAATAATAAAAAGGGAACTTAGCTATTTTAATACACATCCTTTTTTATTTATGTTCGTTGTTGGTGTATGGTTTAAGGAATTTTTGAATCAAGGTGATCCAGAATCATATAAAAGAATTTATTCTTCAGCATTTGGTGCTTTGGGAGATAGTTTTTTTTGGCACGCTTTACGACCAGCTTCTTTTGTGTTTGCTGCTATAATTGCGTTTTATAATCCTATGATTGCATTAATATTTTATTTATTATTTTTTAATTTCTTTCATTTTTTCTTTTTATATAAGGGATTTGATATTGGTTTTACATATGGTAAGGAAACTATAAGCTGGTTTAATAAGATTTTCTTCAATAAATGGGCAAGTTATTTTGATATTATAACATCTTTTTTTATGGGTTTATTTTTGGTTGTAATGTTGCACAAGACTGGATTTGAAAATAATTTTAATTTTTATATAATGTGCTTGGGGTATTTTTTAGTAGGGACTACTTTAGCTAAAAAGGTTGATGTGATGTTTAGTCTAATAATGGTCATAATAATAACTTTAGTATTAAAAATATCGGTAGGTATTTAACTATGAAAGGGAAAAAGCAGATTGAAGTTGAAATTATTAATGAGTTAGGAATGCATGCGAGGGCTGCGGCTTCATTCGTTCAGGAAGCATCAAAGTACAATTCAGAAATTTTAGTTGAAAAGGATGGGTTGGAGGTTAATGGTAAAAGTATTATGGGGATTTTAATGCTTGTTGCTCCGAAGGGTTCAAAGCTTTTAATTAAAGCTGCTGGTGATGATGCTGATGAGGCACTAGATGCACTTAGTAATTTGATTAAAAATAAATTTGGAGAGGATAGGTGATTATTTTAAAAGGGATTGGTGTAAGTGATGGTATTGCAATTGGTAAGGCTTTTTTTATTGATAGAAGAATAATTAAGGTTAAAAAATATCAAATATCTGATGATAGAATTGCGATAGAATTGAGAAAGTTTAAAGATGCTGTGAAAAAATGTGAGGATTATATAAAACATATAAAAGAGATAAGTCTAAGTGATATTGGTGAAGAACATACTTTTATATTTGATGTTTATTTACTTTTATTAAAGGATGATATGTTGATTGGGGAAACTGAAAGAGTTATTAGAAATGAGAAAATTAATGCAGAGTATGCTTTAAAAAAAGTGGCAAAAAGCTTGATGGATGTTTTTGATAGAACTGAAGATCCATATATTAGAGAAAGGAAAAATGATATAAAGCACATTGTAGATAAATTAATGAGATTTATGACTAATGATGGTTTTGTTTTTAATGAGACAACTGGAGAAAAAAGAATTGCTATTGCTCATGATTTATCACCTTCAGAAACTGCTTCTTTATTGAGACAAAATATAATAGCTTTTGCAACAGATTTGGGTAGCAAAACATCTCATACATCAATAATAGCTAGAGCTATGGGGATTCCTGCTGTTGTAGGATTAGAAAAAATAACAGATAATATTGTTTCTAGTGATGAAGTTGTTATAGTGGATGGGTTTAATGGGGTTGTAATAATAGATCCTAATGAGGAAGTATTGAGAGAGTATGAGGAAAAAGAAAAACAGTATATTAAGTATATTGAAGAATTAGAAAAACTTATTGATGTAGAAGTTAAAACTAACGATGGGGTTGAGGTTAATATTTTTTCTAATGTTGAAATAAATGATGAGATAGAAATATCGAACAGTTATAATTCTAAAGGGATTGGATTGTATAGAACTGAATTTATATATTTAGAAAATGGGAATGTGTCTGAAGATGAACAGTTTGAGATTTTAAAAGATGCAGTTATAAAAAATGGTGATAAGCCAATTGTAATAAGAACATTTGACCTTGGAGGTGAAAAGCTTTCTGACCTGTTACCTCATCCAGATGAACAAAATCCAGTTATGGGTTTAAGGGCAATAAGATACTCTTTAAGGTTTAAAGATTTTTTTATGTCACAAATAAAGGCTATACTTAGAGTTGCAATTTATGGTGATGTTAAGATTATGTTCCCAATGATATCTGGAATGGAAGAGATAATACTTGCAAAATCTGTTTTAGATGATGCAATTAGAGAGCTTGAGGCAGAGGGGAAGGAATTTAGAAAAGATGTTCCTGTTGGTGTTATGGTTGAATTACCGTCTCTAGCTCTTATTACTCATCTTGTTAATAAAGAAGTTGACTTTTTCAGTGTAGGGACAAACGATCTTATTCAATATACAATTGGTATTGATAGAAATAATGAATACGTTGCATATCTTTATAGACCAACGCATCCAGCAGTATTACATTTACTTAAGAAAATATTAAAGGATGCAAATAGAGCAGGGATAGAGGCAACTGTCTGTGGTGAGATGGCTGGAGATCCTAAGTATATTCCTGTACTTTTGGGATTGGGATATAGAAATTTAAGCATGTCTCCTGCTTCTATATTGAAAGCAAAAATGATAATTAGGCGTGTTAATATTTCTGATTGTGAAAAATTGGTTAGAAGTTTAAAAAGGTGTAAGGTAGCAAGGATTGCAGAAGAGAAATTGCAAAAATTTATCGAAGAGCATGCATTAGATTTATTTTTCCATTAAAAAATGGATAGTACAAAAAAATCGTTAAAAGTATGGATATCTATGATAAGCTGTTAAGTTATATGTTTTAATGACGATTACACCCTTACCGGTGTTACATGTAGAAAATAATGAGAAAAAATTTAATAGATTACTACAATACCACACAATTTCCCCGATATGTAACAATAAACTTAGGATTGGAGGTAAGGTTTTCCTTACCTCAAATTTTTATAAAATTTAAAATTGTTAATTTAAATTTGAAAACTATTCAGCTGGTTTTTCAATAAGCTGTTCTTTTATTTCTTTTCCAGGTTTGAAATAAGGAACTTTTTTGGCAGGAATTTGAACTTTTTCTCCTGTTTTAGGATTTCTACCTATTTTTGCCTCTTTTTCTCTTATTTTAAAACTCCCAAAACCTCTAATTTCAACAGGTTCTCCCTCTTTTAATGCCTCTTTTATTGTGTTAAAAACACCATTAACAATAAATTCTATCTGCTTCTTTGTTAGCTTAGGATACTTCTCAGAAATTTTCTCAATAAGTTGAGATTTGGTCATTTTATAACCTCCGTAAAATTTAGATATTAAACTGCATCTTATTCTACAAGATTATAACCTAATGATAAATTATAGTAAAGTCAAATTGTGAAATTTTTTAATAAACTTTTAGCTTTATTAAAAAGGATATTTGAAATATATTGAATCCAAAATTTAGAGGTAGTTTGGGTGTGAAAGGTTTTCTCTCTTATGTTTTAAGATCGTCTTTTGGAGTTTTGACAAGTAGGATATTAGGCTTAATTAGAGATGTTTCAATTGCTGCGGTCTTTGGTGCAAATGCAATTACTGATATCTTTTTTGTTGCGTTTGCTATTCCAAATTTATTTAGGGCGTTATTTGCCGAAGGAGCTTTATCTTCTGCTTTTGTACCGATTTTAGGCAATAAGCTAAAGCAGGAGAATGAAACTGGTAATATATATTTGACTAATATAATGTTATATCTATCTGTTTTAATTGTTGGTGTAATTATAATTATATCAATTTTCTCAAAGCAAACTATTTTGATTTTTATGCCAGGTTATTCAAATGATATTACATTGGTGAAGACTGCGTCTACAATTCTAATTATTGTAATGCCATATTTGTTTTTTGTAAGTGTTTCAGCTCTTTTTGCAGGATACCTTAATTTGAAAGGAAGTTATTTTGTTCCTTATGCTTCTACAGCGTTGCTGAATTCTGCAATGATTATATCAGTTGGTTTATCGTATTTGTTTTATAAAAATATTTATTTTTTAGCATGGGGAGTGTTTTTTGGAGGAGTATTACAACTGTTGTTTGTTTTCTTTTATGCAAAAGCAAAAGGCTTTTATTTTACAAAAGTGTATAACAAAGACCCTGATGTTAAAAAAACATTTTTATTAATAGTACCTTCAGTATTAGGTGTTGGAGTTAATCAGCTAAATTTTCTTATTGGTAGGATTCTTGCATCTTTTTTACAGTATGGAAGTATTTCTTACTTGTATTATGCTAATAGATTGTTTCAATTTCCGTTTGGGTTATTTTCTGTTACTATTGGTACCGTTTCGTTAACAGAGCTAAGTAAAAGCGATGAAATGAAAAGAAATGATATAGTTTCAAAAGCTTTAATTTCTATTTTTTTGATAATTATACCATCAACCATAGGTATAGTTCTTTTATCAGATGATATTATAAAACTGATCTTTCAAAGGAAAGCTTTTACTTATACTGATGTTTTAAATACATCTTCTGCTTTGATTATGTATTCAATTGGGTTGGTTTTTTTTTCTATGAATATGACTTTTACAAAAATATTTCATTCTGTACTTGATACAAAAACCCCAGTAAGAATTTCATTTATCTTGTTGATATCAAATTTAGTGTTTTCAATATTACTATTAAAAAATTTTAAACACTCAGGTATTGCTTTGAGTGCAACCATTTCTGCTTTTATTGGTAGCATAATTTATATTTATCTATTAAAAAAGCGGAAGCTTTTTGATTTTATAGATTTTATTAAAAACAAATTTTTACTACTTATAAAAATTGTTTTTGCAAATGTGATTTTAGTATTTTTAATAATAATGCTAATTAAAATTAAACTGCATATTTTATTAATTATTTTTCTTACTATAATTATCTACTATGTAATTTTAATTTTACTTAGAATTAATATATGGAGGGTATTGAGATGAAATGTGTAATACAAAGGGTTGATAGTTGTCGAGTCGATGTGAATGATACTTTTTACTCGCAGATTGGTAAGGGACTTTTAATTCTTTTTGGAGTGGAGAAAGGGGATGTTGAAGATTCAATAACTTGGTTAGCTGATAAATCTTGTAATTTAAGAATATTTAGCGATGATAACGGCAAAATGAGTTTGAGTGTTGTTGATATAGATGGAGAAGTGATGATTGTGAGTCAATTTACATTGGCTGGTACGTTAAAAAAAGGACGTCGTCCAGATTTTACATTAGCAATGAGACCAGATGTAGCAAAAAAATTTTATGAACAATTTGTTTTAGAATGTAAAAAGATGTTAGGTGATAGTAAAGTTAAAACAGGAATTTTTGGTGCAAACATGAAACTGAGTTTAGTAAATAATGGTCCTGTAACAATTATTTTAGAACATCCATTAAAAAATTCTTAGTGAGGTGCTTTATGAGAGTTGATATTATAACTGTCGGTGCTTTATTTGTAAATTGTTATATTATAAGTAAAAATAATGAAGCAATTATTATTGATCCAGGAAGTGATTTTGATAAGATAAAAGAGTTTATAATATCAAATTCTTTAAAACCGCTAGCTATCTTGAATACCCATGGTCATTTTGACCATGTGGGTGCAATCGAAGATATTAAAAATGAGTTTAAGATTTCACTTTATATGCATAAAGATGATGAATTTTTATTAAGAAATGCTTCGCAACATGCTATGATGTTTGGTTTGAATGAAGTAAAAACATCTAATATAGATTATTATATTGACAATGGAGAGAAATTAACATTTGGAGATATAAAAATTGAAGTTATTCACACACCTGGGCATTCACCAGGAGGAGTATGTTTTTATATTAAAGAGTTAAATTCAGTATTTACAGGTGATACTCTTTTTTATGAGTCGGTTGGTAGGACAGATTTTTCTTATGCTGATTTTAATAAACTTAAAAAAAGTATTCAGCAAAAACTGTACTCTTTAAATTCAGAAACAAAAGTTTTTCCTGGGCATGGACCTTCGACATCTATTGGTTATGAACGCAAAATGAATGCATTTGTAAAAGCTTGAGTTTTATAAAAAGATGGTGGCAAAAATGCCACCTAGATTTTTATTGATAAATTAGAAGTTCTGCAATTTGGATAGCATTTAATGCTGCACCTTTTCTAAGCTGGTCACCTACAACCCAAAAATTTAAAGAGTTTTCTTTTGAAATATCTTCTCTTATTCTTCCTACATAACAATCATCTTTTCCTGATACAAAAAGTGGCATTGGATATTCATTTTCTTTTGGGTTATCTAATACTTGAATGCCAGGAGCATTATTAAACAGTTCTCTTGCTTTATTAGATGTGATTTTTTTCTCAGTTTCCACAGTGACAGCTTCAGAATGTGCTGTTAAAACTGGGACTCTTACACATGTCGCTGTAACTTCGATAGAATCATCTCCCATTATTTTTTTAGTTTCATTGTACATTTTCATTTCTTCTCTAGTGTATCCATTATCCATAAATACATCGATATGTGGGATAACATTAAAAAGTATTTGGTGTTGAAATGCTTCTGTTTTTAATGGCTTTCCATTTGACCAATCTTTTGCCTGATCCATAAGTTCTTGCATTGCTTTAGCCCCTGCTCCGGAAGCTGATTGATATGAAGAAACTATAACACGTTTTATTTTTCCATAATCGTGTAATGGTTTGAGAGCCACTACCATAATAATTGTAGTACAATTAGGATTAGCAATGATACCATTATGCTTGAAAGCATCCTCAGGGTTTACTTCAGGAACTACTAATGGTACATCTTTATCCATTCTGAAAGCAGAACTGTTATCAATTACAATTGCACCGGCTTTTACTGCTGAAGGTGCAAATTCTTTACTTCTACCTCCACCAGCAGAAAAAAGAGCTATATCTATTCCTTTGAAACTGTCATGTGTTAATTCTTCAACAATATATTCTATATTTTTAAATTTTACCTTTTTTCCAGCGGAACGTTTGGATGCTAGAAGTTTTAGTTCATTAATTGGAAAATCTCTTTCTGCTAAGATATCAAGAAAAACTTGGCCAACGGCGCCTGTTGCTCCAACAACTGCTACATTATACTTTTCTTTTTTGGTTAATGTCATTTTAAACCCCCCGATAATTTTTAGATTTAATATTATTATTTAGTTATTAAGTCAATTTTTTAATAAAATAAGTTTGAATTAAAAAAAAGTTTTATTTTCTTAGGTTGAAATCTTTTTAATAGTTAAATAGTATATTGATATGATGTATTGGAAAGAAATTAAGCGGAAAAAAGCTTTTAAAATAAAGATTGGAGCTTTTGGGAATGGTGACCATGAGACCACATTAAGTTGTTTAAATTTTCTTGAACTTATTCCTTTAGAGATGAAAAATGTTCTCGATGTTGGGTGTGGCACAGGGATTTTAAGTATATATGCGTCTATTTTAGGGGCTCGACGAGTGGTTGGATACGATATTTCTTTTAATGCTTGTAAGGTGTTTATGGAAAACATTTCTTTGAATAGTGTAAAAAATTGCTTTGTGATTTGTGGTGATGAAAATGCAATTAATGGTAGCTATGATGTTATCATGGCTAATATATATTTTGATATTATTCTGAAATTAGTGGATAAAATTGATAATTGGATTTCTAAAAAAGGTGGATATTTAATTTTATCAGGAATACCAATAGAGGAGAATTTTGAGATTAGAAAAAACTATGGAAATAGGGGGTATTCAGTTATAAAAGGTTTCTTTGGTGAAGAGTATTCTACTTTTTTACTGAAGAAAGAGGTTTGAATTAGTTATAGGCTAACGAAAAGTATGAGAAAAGTTTTTTAATACCAAAAAACGTATTCTTACGATTAACTGGAAATTGTTTCGATATATTTTTTGAGTTAACAATTTTTTTGAAAAACCTTGTTTAATTGTGTTTTTTCTTAAACAACAAGGTGTAATATATTTGTGTATAAAAATATTTTTTATTTGTAACAAAAAATATGGAGTTTCCAGATTTTTATTGCATTGTTTAAGCAGTTTATAATTTTTAATCTTGTTTGATTAAAATTTTATCGGTGATTGCTCAAAATTTTCTCATTATGTTTGATTAAGTTAAATATAAATAAGTAAAATAATGGATTTTTGATAGTTTTTGATTGTGGCATGTTTTTTGAAAAAAAAAGATTGTATATTCAACAATGGAGGTTTTAATGAGAAAATGGTTGAACATTATTATATTAATGTGTTTTTCAGTTAATCTTTTTGCTGCTAATGGTAAAATTGATAAGACTGATACTCTATGGGTAATTTTATCTGCAATATTGGTGTTGGTTATGACACCTGCTCTTTCAATATTTTATGGTGGTATGGTAAGGGCAAAAAATATTTTATCAACTATGTCTTATAGTTTTGTTTCAATGACTGTCGTTGGTGTTTTGTGGTTTTTGTTTGGACATACTATTGCGTTTGGTCCTGATGGATCTCCGTTTATTGGTAGCATGAAGTATTTGTTTATGAATAAAGAGTTTATGAATGGTATTCATGGGACTATTCCAGAGTCTGTATTTGCTTTTTTTCAGGGGATGTTTGCAATTATAACGGTTGCTTTATTTAGTGGAGCTATTGTTGAGAGGATGAAGTTTTCTGCTTATATTATCGTTATTGCTTTATGGTCTGTATTTGTATATGCTCCTCTTGCACATTGGGTGTGGGGAAATAATGGATGGCTTGCAAGCTTAGGAGTTTTAGATTTTGCTGGTGGATTGGTGGTACATTTATCGTCTGCTGTTGCAGCAATGACATTGATTTTACTTGTTGGGAATCGTAAAGGTTTTCAGACTAAACAATTTTTACCTCACAATCTTGTTCTTACAGGTATAGGGACAGGGTTACTTTGGTTTGGCTGGTTTGGCTTTAATGCTGGTAGTGCCTTAGCAGTTAACCCTACTTCTTTTTATGCCTTTGTTAATACATTTATTGCAGGTGCAGCTGGTGGTTTTATGTGGATGATTCTTGAGATGAGGAGCGCAAAACCAAGTTTTCTAGGAATTTGTTCTGGAATCATTGCTGGTTTAGCATCTGTTACAAATGCAGCAGGGTTTGTAACTCCTCCTGTTGCCATTTTGATAGGTCTTATGGGAGGTTTTATATGTTTTTATGCAATTCAATTAAAATTTAAATTTAACTATGATGACTCTTTAGATGTTGTGGGTGTTCATGGTGTTGGTGGTTTAATAGGTGCTATAATGACAGGATTATTTGCCTCTATTAACGGAAAAGGATTATTTTTAGGAAATGTAAGTCAATTCTTTTATCAAATAGTGGGTATTTTTGTTACAGTGTTTTTTACTGCAATAAGTACACTAATTATTGCAAAAGTTGTAGATAATATTATTGGTCTGAGAGTTGAACAAGATGAAGAGGTAGAAGGCCTTGATTTATCACAACATGGAGAGAATGCATACAACATGTAAGGAATGTTTATTCCTTACATGTATTTTTTATGTATAAATGATGATGTGGTTAATTTTTGAAAAACCAAAATTTAATGTTAATTACTGGCGACTACTGTTAATTTTATCAGTAGAAAATTTGTGAGTGTTTTTTCAATTAATTAAACATTTCTACTAATTCCTTTTTATATCAGGTTTGTTAATATTCCGATAATTATTTTATATTAAAAATCGATAGTGTTGTTATTAATTAGTTAAGACAAAATGTATCAAAATTTTTTTTACAATGTTCCTTTTTATGATATAATATAATATTGAACGAATGTAATGAAAATGGAGGGAGTTTATGAAAAAGTTTTTTGTACTATCTGGTGTAGTAATTATTATATTGACATTAATTTCTTGTGGACCGCCGAAGTTAGATCCTATGTCTTTATCCGTTATTCCTGCTGACACAGAGCAGGTCAAGGTTCCTGATGTTTGTAGAGTACAATATGAATCTAGAAAGTTGAGAGTCGCTGTAGTGGATTTTGCTAATAATACAACTTTTGGAAAGATGACAGGTGTTAACACAAGTATAAAAGGGCAAGGGACAACAACACATACTTCTGCAGGGGTGGCAGGTATTGTTGTTGCACCAGGGGCAGCAGGTATTGGATATGCAGAAGCGAGTAAAACTAAGTATAAATATTCAAAAAATATTAATACTTTTATGCGTCAAATTGCTCCAAATATTGGTAATTATGCACAAAGTGCAGTGGAAGATATACTAGTCAATATGGGTGGAGTGGATGTTTTTACAAGGGCTAATATGAAGAAAGTAATGCAGGAGCAAGGATTTCAGATTAATGTGGCTGATCAAAACACACTTGTTAAGTTTGGAAAGATTGCTGGAGTAAGTTATATTATTACAGGTACAGTTGATAATATTAAGGCTTATTATGTTCCACCAAAGAAAAGTGAAAATTCTGATACTGGTAATGCTTTAGCAAATTTAGCTCTTACATTGACAAAAACAGTTGTGAAGGCAGCAACTGAGGGTTGGAATGTAAATGTGGAAATGACAGTTCAGGTTATTGATGTGTCAACGGGTAGGATTATTGCTTCGAAAAAGGTAAAGGGACGTGAATTAGCTGGGACTCAACCAAATTTCAATCCTGAGTTGATAATCACTGCGGCTAAAAAAGCTATGGGAGAGGCTGCTGAAGATATAAAACCTGAATTGTCAGACTTATTTGCGGTTAAAGGGTATATTATTCAGCTTAGAGGAAACAAAGAAGTTGCTTTAGTTAATCTTGGAAAAGTAAATGGAATTCAGCCTGGACAAGAGCTTGAAGCATACGAATTCTTAGAAATCAAAGATCCTTTTAAAGGGACTGTGTCATGTAGTAAAGCTAGAATACCTGTAAAAATGATTGTATCAGATCAGGTGGATGAAAATCAATGTTGGGTAAAAATTGAAGGTGATGAAAGAAATAAGCAGAGATTAAAGATTGGGACCCTTGTTAAGAGGGCAAAGCTCCATGGTCAGGGTGTTATGGAAAAATTGTTTTAGGAGGATTAAGTTATGAAAAAAAGTATTTTATTATTAACTATAATTGCTGCATTCCTTTTTGTTAGTTGTTCAAAACCTAAAACTGTATGCAACTCGCCTACAGATAATCCTCAACATAACTATTTTACTGGTATGGAATTGTTAGAAAAAGGTGATGTGAATAATGCTAAGATGAAATTTGAAAGATCGATTCAGTGTGATCCTAAGTTTTCTCCTGGTTATGCAGGAGAATCGTTAGTGCTTGCGAAGATTGCAAATGCAAAAAAAGATATGGGAGAAAAAGAGGTTTGGGTTGAAAGAAGTCTTGATACTCTTAAAAAGGCAAAAAAATATGCAAAAAATAAATCGGAGAAATATATTTATTATATTACTGCAATAAGAACTTATACAGAATTGAGAGTAGAAGACTGGCTTGATAAAACAAAAGATTTTTACGATGATGCTAAGTCTATTGAGAAAAAAGTTAATTATAATGAGCTCCCTTATTATCAAGGTCCAGAGGCATTAGAATATTTTATGGGTGTAGCTTACCTTAAAGGAGAAAATTTTCAAAAATCGAGAGATTCTTTTGCAAATGTATTAAATATGTCTAGACAGAGTAAATGGCATGCTCCAGCTAATAAAATGTGGAAAAAAGTTGATAAAATTGTTCGAGCAATGGCTGGTATAACTATTGGTGATGTAGGTAAAAAAATTGCGGTAAAAGATTCGGTTTCTAGGGCAGATTTTGCAGCTTTGCTTGTGGATGAACTTAGAATAGAAAAGATTATGGAGGGTAGAATACCAGTGAAGTCTAAAATTGCCAACATGAAGCCCGAATTTATACCAGCTGATATTTTAAATAATCCATTTAGGCCTGAAATTGAAATCATTTTGAAATGGAATATAAGGGGATTATCCCCAATATATGATGAAACAACTAAGGCATATCTTTTTTTCCCAAATAAGCCTTTAACACGAAAAGAGTTTGCTTTGATATTAGAAGATGTACTAGTAAAACTTACTGGAGATGAATCGTTACCAAGAAAATATTTTGGACAAGAAAATTCACCATATCCTGATGTTAGTCCTACAGCACCATGGTTTAATGCAGTGATGAACGTTGTGACTAGAGGACTTATGGAGACAGAGCTATCAGGTGAATTTAGGCCTAATGATTATGTGGATGGTGCAGAGGCATTGTTAGCTATTAGGGTCCTTAGACAGACTTTGAATGTGTATTAGAATTTAGGAGGATAAAATGAAGTTTTCTAGATTATTAATAATTTTGATTTTTACTTTGTGTTCTACATTTGTTTTTGCGCAACAATATAATCAACCACAGCCATATAATCCTGGATATCAACAACCATATACCCCTGGATACCAACAGCCTCAACCATATAACCAACCTCCATATGGGAATATGCCTTATAATCCTCAGATGAGACAGCCAATGATGCAAAATCAGCCAATGGGGCAACCAATGATACAGGGTGGTATGCCACCTCTTCCTCAACCAATAACTAATCCTTCAGCAGCATTTTCTCTTGGGTATATGAGGGTTATAGGGGAATCTGAGGCTGGTCAGAGAAGGTATGCAGCTTTGAGAGCAGCAAAGGTTGTTGCCCAAAGGGATTTACTTGAGGTGATTCAAGGTGTAACTGTTTCAGGTGATACAACTGTTCAAAATGGCTTGTTAGTGAATGATGTTATAAGATCAACTGTTCAAGGATTTTTGCAAGGAGCTAGAGAGTGCGGTAGATATTATGATATGACTCAAGGAGTTGGATACGTATGCCTTGAAGTGGGTACAAAATCATTTGTTACAGCAATGTTTAGGGATCAGAATGCAAGACAGGCAATATTCCAAGCTGTTTCACCTGCTCCTTCATTTCAACCTCAGGTTGTTCCGCCAACGCCTCAAGTTTATGATGGTTTAATTGTAGATACAACTGGTACAAATTTTAGACCTGCTTTGATCAATAGAATTCTAAATGATAAAGGGGAAATATTATATGATCCTACTAAAATTGCTGAGGATATTTTAGCACAAAGAGGATGTGGAGATTACACAAATGAAATAGGTAAAGCTAAAGCAATTCTTTCTGAAAGAGGTGTAAATAACCCATTAATTGTAAAAGCAATTGGGGTTGTGAAATATACTGATGTTAAAATTTCTGCTGATGATGCTACTGCAGTTTTTGCGTCAAACCAGAAAACAAATTTTTTAGAGGGTGCAAAAGTAGTATTTGTTCTTAGGTAAGGGGGAATTCCCCTTATTTTTCAAAAAGGGGGTGGTATGAAAAAACTGTTATTTTTTATCATAATGTTGTGTCCTTTAGTTGTTTTTTCGATGGGGGAACAAGGGATATTTGTTCAGGCCTATGGTGAAGCTGATATTATTAATAATGATGTTCAGACAGCAAAATTACAAGCTGTGGCAAGAGCGAAATGGTCTGCTTTAGAGCAAGCAGCTGGTGTTAAAGTTAAAGCGCAAAGTGTAGTACAAAATGCTATCCTAGTAGATGAGGCAATAAAGTCTGAAGTTCAGGGGGTTATTAAAGGGTTTCAGATTATTAAAGAAGGGCAAAATCAAGGAGTTTATTGGGTTCAAATAAATGCATTTGTAGTACCAAGTAAAGCTAAAGATGCTTTAGGAGTAGTTTCAAGAAATACTACTATTTCTGTGATTATGCCTTTAATTTTTCCTGATGGAAGGGTGGAAGAATCTAATCCTTTGAGTGAAAGATTGATAAATGAATTGTCTGTTCAAGGCTATGATGTTGTGGATATAGCTGGTGGTACTAATGTATCTGTTTATCAGCTTGATCAAGCATTGAAAACAAATGATTTCTTAATGATTAGAAACTTAGCATATCAGTATTTATCAAATGTAATGTTGGTAGGGAAAGTGACTACCACAATGACTGCAAAAGAAGGTAAAAACATAGGTTATGGTGTTAGTTTGCCTTATAATATTGTAACAGGTCGATTAGTTTATCGTTTGATTACAGTAAAAAGAGGGGAGAGAGTGATACTTGCTAGTGGTTATATATCTGGCCGTGGTATGGGACCGTCAGTTGATGATGCTACATACAAAATGTTAGAAGATATGAGTGAGAAAGTGGCTAATCAATTGGTAAGCACTATAGTGAGTAAGATTAAAGGATCTGCTAAGAAAATCAGAGTAGTTTTAAAAAATGTGAATGATATGCAAAAGATGATGGAATTTAAAAATTTTATTCAATATGTTAGTTGGGTGTTATCTGTGCAAGATCAGGGAATGAATGCATTATTAGTTGAATATCCAGAAAAGGCCTTATATTTAGCTTCTGCTATAAATAGCAGACCAAATTATAAAGTAATAAAGTTTAGTGAATATGAGATCGATGTACAAGTTCTTAATTAGTTTATTATTTTTTTGTTCTGTTGTTTATGCTGATAATTTAGCGGCAAATAGTAATAGTGAGGTATTAGATATTCTTTTTGCTCGTCAATCAATAGCTGAAGGAAAGTATTATATTGAAGTGGGAAAATATCTTGATGCTTTAGAATATTTTGAGACAGCTCTTGAATCAACAAATAATAAATATATTGTGGCTGATGCCCTTTTGCAAAAAGCTACACTTTTTGCACATTATCTTGATAAACCTGAAGAAGCAGCTAAAATTTATGAAAAGCTTTTTAAAGAGTATCCAGATTTACCTCAGGGAGAGACAGCCCTTTATAAGTTAGCATTGCTTTACAATGATTTTCAGGATGAGAAAAAAGCCTTGGATTATTTCAAATTGTATTTAAAATATTATCCAATGGGAAGATTTAGGTTTACAGCTTCTTTCTTTATAGAAAGATTTACGAAAAAGCAGTTGTATACTCCAAAACAAAAATTTTTGTTACCTCCAATTACAATTAAAAATGCTCCTAATATTAGGGTTAGGTTATATAAAGGTAAATCTGCAAAATTGAAGGGTAATGTGATTTTAAAAGATAATGTAGGGAGAATACTTTATCAATATAACGGTGTAATCAACATTGCTGTAAAAGGTCAAACTTTGATGGTTAATCTTAGACCAATTAATACACGAACGTTATTTATTTACAGTAATAACAATTTTTTATTTTTATACAAAAAGAATAATTTTAATAAATATCGAGGTTATTTTAAAGTTTTTATTAAAAAGGGGAATTTATATGTTATAAATATTTTAAATATTGAAGATTATTTAAAGAGTGTTGTGACAAGTGAATCTCCTTCAAGCTGGCCTTTAGAAACCTTGAAAGCTCAAGCAGTGGCAGCCAGAACCTATGCATTGTATCAAAAATTGCATAGGGAAGATTGGAGTTACGATGTTGTTGATAATGAGGGGGACCAGGCTTACAAAGGGGTAAAGAATGAAACAAGTAAAGGGATCAAATCGGTAGTTGAAACTACAGGTTTGGTGTTAACTTATCGTGATAGACCAATATTATCTTTTTTTACTGCGAGTACAGGTTGGTATATTGATGATCCCAAATATATTTTTGGCTCTGGATATCCTTATTTACGCGCTAAACCAGATCCTTATAGTGCTAAAGAGAAAATGGGGAAATGGGTAAAGAAAGCAACGTTAAGTCAAATTGAGATTTATTTAAAGAAAAAAGGTGTAAACATAGGTACTATTTACTCAATACAACCTTACAAAGTAACTCCTGCCGGCAGGGTAATCAAAGTAAAAATAATTCATTCAAGAGGTAGCAAAGTTTTAAGAACTTATACCACAGTTAGGAGAGCTGTGGGATTATATGATATTCTATTTAAGATAAGCCAGCAAGGCAATAATATAACTTTTACTGGTGGTGGTTTTGGACATGGTATTGGTTATTCTCAATGGGGAGGTAAAGCTCTTGGTGATATGGGAAAAAGATTTGACGAAATACTAAAATTTTATTATGAAGGTGCTGTTTTAAAAAAAATGTGGTGAGGGTAAAAGATGCAAAAAGGAGTTACAAGTCTAGGTAGGTTTTTAATTGAAGAACAGAGAAAATATCCTGAAGCAACAGGTGATTTTACTATTATTCTTGAGCAAATAGCCTTTGCAGCTAAAATAATCAGTAGAGAGGTAAATAAAGCTGGTTTGATTAATATCCTTGGTAAAACTGATTCTGTAAATGTTCATGGTGAAGAACAACAGAAACTTGATGTATATGCAAACAATAAAATGATACAGGCCCTTGATCATATAGGTAAGGTATGTGCTATGGCTAGTGAAGAGGTAGATGAAGTGATACATGTGCCTCAAAAATATCCTAAAGGAAAATATGTAGTTGTTTTTGATCCTCTTGATGGATCTAGTAACATAGATGTGAATATTAGTATTGGTACTATTTTTGGAATTTACAAAAAAGTTCATGATGGTGATGATGGTTGTGAAAAAGATTTTTTACAGAAAGGTAGGAAACTTGTTGGTGCTGGTTATGTAATTTATGGTTCTAGTACAATGTTTGTTTATTCCACAGGAAATGGTGTTAACGGTTTTACTTTAGATCCAAGTGTTGGTGAGTTTTTACTTTCACATCCAAATATAAAAATTCCAGAATATGGTAAAATATATTCCATCAATGAGGCTAATTATCATAGGTGGGATGATAGAGTCAGAAAGTATGTGGAATATATAAAAAATTTTAAAGATAGACAATATACATCGAGATATATAGGTTCTCTTGTGGCTGATTTTCATAGAAACCTTTTAAAAGGAGGCGTATTTCTTTATCCTGGAGATTCAAAGAATCCTAAAGGAAAACTCAGGTTATTGTACGAAGCAAATCCTTTGGCTTATATAATTGAGCAGGCCGGTGGACTTGCAACAGATGGCAAGGAAATGATTCTTGATATTCAGCCTGAGAATTTACATCAGAAAACACCATTAATCATTGGTTCTGAGTGGGAAGTAGAGACATTTTTGAAGTTTATGAGAGATGAGGCCTAATGACGGGCTTCCTTCTTATTGGAGCACATGAATCAATATCAGGTGGTATTTTTAAAAGTATAGATTTTGCAAATTCTAATGGTGGTGAGTGTTTACAAATTTTTGTAAAAAATGCGAATAGATGGGAATCAAAGCCTCTTTTAAAAGATTTTGTAAACTTGTTTATTGAAAAAGCGATGAAATTTGGTTTTGACAAAATATGTGCCCATAGTTCGTATTTAATTAATCTTTGTTCTCCAAAAAAAGAAACTGAGGTAAAATCAATTAAATGTTTTATTGATGAATTGTTAAGATGTGAACAGCTTAAAATACCATTTTATATAATGCACCCAGGTTCCCATTTAGGCAAAGGAGAGGATTATGGTTTAAAAAAACTTGTAAACAATATTGATAGAGTATATTCTGAGTATTGTTTTAATACTATGTTGCTACTCGAAACAACGGCTGGACAAGGTACAAATCTTGGATATAAATGGGAGCATATACATTATGTCATTGAACATTCAAAATTCTCTGAAAAAATAGGAATATGTCTTGATTCGGCACATCTTTATGCTGCAGGATATGATTTGAAAAATAATTATGATGATGTGTTAGAGCTTTTTCTGAGTAAATTTGGTAACAAAATAAAGGTTTTTCATCTTAATGATACTAATAAAAGTTGTGGTTCAAGAGTAGATAGACATGAGTACATAGGTAGAGGTATTTTGGGTTTGGAATTTTTTGAAAAAGTGGTTAATGATAAAAGGTTGAGAGGAGTGCTAGGCATTTTAGAAACGCCTATTAATAAAGAGGAAACTTATAAAGAACAAATAAATATTTTAAAGTCCCTTAGGAGGGATTAATGAAGAAGGCACTTTTAATAATTGATATGCTAAATGATTTTATTCTAGAAGGAGCTCCATTGCAAGTACCTAATGCGAAAAAAATTATTCCTAATATAAAAAGAGAAATTGAAAAGGCAAGAAAAGTTGGGTATCCGATAATTTATATATGTGATGCGCATGATGAAGATGATGTTGAATTTGAAATTTGGCCTAAACACTGTGTTAAAAATACCAAGGGAGCTATGATAGTTGATGAACTATCTCCTAGTAAAGATGATTATATTGTGGAAAAGACAAGATATTCCGGTTTTTTCAACACAAACTTGGAAAATATACTTAAAGATCTAAAAATAGATACAATAATTGTCACAGGATTAGTTACAAATATTTGTGTTATGTATACTGTAGCCGATGCAGTTAGTTATGGTTATAAAGTTTTAGTGCCGAAAGATTGTATTGTGGGCCTTGATGAAAAAACCCATGAATTTGGTATGTATCAGTTGGAAAAAGTTCATAATGTGGAGCTGATTTGATGAAGGAACTATCTCCAGAAGCTATTATTTTAAAAGAGATTGTAAATCCAGAGAGAATTGAAGAAACACATATTTCTTATGCAATGATAACAGATGAGTATGTGTACAAATTAAAAAAATCAGTTGATTTTGGTTTTTTGGATTACAGACTTTCAAAAAATAGGAGAAAGTATTGTATATTAGAAAAAGAGTTAAATTCTAGATTTTGCAAAAATGTTTATATAGATGTACTAAAAATAATAAAAACAGGGAAAGAGTTCAAATTAGTACCTCATACCAACACTATGTATGCAATTGACTATGTTTTAAAGATGAAAAGGATTAAGGAAAAAGATTTTTTTATGACAAAATTAAAAAATGGAGAGATTGATGGTAAAACTGCATATGAAATAGGCAAGCAAATTGCAACCCTTTTTAAAAAGATTGAAACACCTATTAACCATGCAATGGAGAATGGTTCTTGTGAAGTGATAAAGTTTAATTGTGACGAAAATTTTACTCAAACCGAAAAATATGTAGGCAGCTTAATAGATAAAGAAGTTTTTGAATTTATTAAGAGTAAAACTTTAAGTTTTATAAATGATAATAAGGAGCTTTTTGATAAAAGAGTCGAGGATGGTTTTGTTAAAGATGGTCATGGTGACTTACGTATTGATCATGTTTTTTTTGATGGAGAGAAGAAGATAGGACTTCTTGACTGTATTGAGTTTAACAGAAGGTTTAGATTTAATGATGTTGTTTCTGAAATTGCTTTTTTAAGTATGGAGTTGGACACAAAAGGTTATTATGAGATTTCTGATAATATATTAGAAGGATTCTTTTCTATTTTTGATGATGATGATAGTAGAAGATTGATAAACTTTTACAGATGTTATAGGGCTTATGTGAGAGCTAAAGTTACATGTTTTCTTCTTGAAGAAAAGGGGAAAGAATGGGATGCCTATAATGTTATTAAACAAGATCTAGATAAATTGTTAGATGCTTCCGTTACTTATGCTTTAAATATGGAAAAAATTAAAAATTGTGTTTTTTATGGGGTTATGGGGTCAGGTAAAACAAAAAATTCAAAGTTTTTTGTAAAAAAATACCCTTTTAGACATTTAAATACGGATGTGGAAAGAAAATTGCTTTTTGGATATAACCCTGAAGAGCCGGTGAGAGTTGATTTTAATAAAGGGTTATATAGTTATGAAAGCAGTATAAAAACTTATAAGCATATTGCAAAAAAAGTTAGCCGATTAAATAGAGTTGGGCGAGCTATTGTTATTGACGGAAGTTTTTCAAAAAAAGAATATTTTTCTTTGTTAAATGAGCAAAATTTAAATTATTACAAGATTTTATTTATGGCTCCTGTGGAAACTCTTAAAGAAAGGCTTATTGAAAGAGATGAAAAGATATCTGTTTCGGATGGAAGGTTAGAGCTTTTAAACAAGCAAGTGGAAAGTTTTGAAACTGAACATTTAGCCGATTTAGTGGTGGAGACAACAGGACCTGTTGAAAAAAACTTAAAAAGGATAGTTGGTTTTATATTAGATAATGAGGCATAACTTTATAATAAAACAGATAAATTCTCCTTTTGAAGATACAGCATTTTTTGTTAGAAATGTTTATAAAAGACAGGCATTTTTGCTGGATTGTGGTAGATTAGGTAATATAGAAAACTCTGAAATTCTTAGTATATCTGATGTTTTTGTATCACATACACATATCGATCATTTTTATGGATTTGATAGGATATTAAGGGGGTCTTTAAGATCTGATAAAAAAATAAGAATATTTGGGCCTCCTGGCATTATAAATAATGTAAGGGGCAAAATACAGGGATATACATGGAATTTGATAAAAAATTATACATTTAAAATTGAAGTAGTCGAATTATGTAGAGATGGCAAAGTAAAACACGCTTTTTTTAATGCTGAGGATGGTTTTAACCCTTATTTTGAAGAAAGTTTTATAGATAGAATTGAACTTGAAGATGGTTTTGTATTAGAATATGAATTTTTTGACCATGATATAATTTCTGTGGGCTATAGAATAAAAGAAGATAAACACGTAAACATAAAAAAGGATGTATTTGATAAGTATGGTTATGTTCCGGGACCTTGGCTTAGCAATTTAAAGACTAAACTCAGAAACTGTACCGATTTAAATGAAAAGATACCTGTTGAAACTAAATGTGGTGTTAAAGAAATTAAGCTTGAGCAATTAGAAAGTGAGCTGGTTATCTATAAAAAACCTCAAGATATTACATATATTACAGATATAGCACCTACTTATGAAAACTTTGTGAAAGCAGTGAATTTCGCTAAGGATACATTTATATTACTTATAGAGGCTATGTTTTTAAAAAGAGATATTACGGATGCAATTTATAAAAAACATTTAACTATTGATCTTGCAAAAGAAATTTTTATGTCAAGTAACTCTACTTATGTTAAATTCTTTCATTTTTCTCCTAAATATGAGAAGGATAAAGGTGTTTTTTTCTCAAATTTATTTTCTAGTGTTTCAGATAGAATTTTCAAAACATTATAAAGGTTGCGCCGTGTTTTATTTGTAGTTTTTTCTAGTTAAACACTATCAATACGTAAGCGTATTCAGTGTCAGTTAGTTAAACCTCTTCTAAACCGATTAATGTTTCAGATTTAATGAATTCCAGAATTGTTCTTACTGCGTTAAAAGCGCTATTTCTGTCTTTTGCTTCAACTGCTAAAAAAAGGATAGTGTCATTTTTATCAATCGTGCCTATTTGATGATATACAAATATTTTGTTTAAGTTGTATTTTTTAGATACATGCTCTGTAAATTCATAAATTTTTTCATAGGCTTTCTCATCTTTGATATAGAGCTTTATCTTACTATAATTTTTTTTGTATTTTCCTGGATACTTTGCTTTTCCATGATGGATGAGTATTGTGCCAGTAGAATCGTTCAGTTTATTATAAAATTCATCGTATAAGCTTTGGATATTAATCTTATCTTGTATTAAGTTTACTTTTATTTTATTCATAATATATCCTCTTCTGGTACTGATAATTGTCCGTTTTCTATTTTTATGATATGTTGTCCATTATGATCATTTGTTGTTTTAATAGAATAGTTACCAATTTTTAGTGTAACATCTGTGTATAATAACTTGTTAATTTTAATAAACGGTATGTGTTTAATTGATCTTTCATATAAATTTTCTAATAAAAGTAGATTTTCATTTATAAAATGAAGTTTATCTTCTACAGCTTTCATTCTCTCAATATATAATTTATATTCTTTATCTAAAAGAGCATCTTCAATATTGCCGTATTTAATAATGATTTTCTTTAATTGTTCTTTTAGGTAATTAAACGATTCTGTTAATTTTTTCTTTTTATCAACTAGAGTATTAATTTTATTTTTTATTATAACCTTATGAAATGGGGTTATTTTCAAAAAAGTTTTAGTGTATGGAATTGTACCTGCAATGTCTACCTCTATGAAATCAGATGAAGTAATTGAGCATGTATGAACTGTTCCAGTTTTTTTTGTGCATTTAAAATATCCACCACAAATAACATCACTATTTCTAACGTAATCGAGAACTTCGATATCACCTTCACATATCAATGTAGCATCTTGCACGAATTCAGCTGTAATTTTTTTTAGTGCTTTAATCTCAGCTTTTTCTTTACCAAAAATACCACCTTTAATAGTGATTGTTCCTTTTTCTGAAATAATATTGCATCCTTCTACTATACCGTTAATTTTGATATTTCCACCAGCAATAATATTGAATCCGCTTAAAACGTCACCATTTATTATGACATCACCATGATAATTGATATTTCCCACAGAATAGTCGACGTCTTGATGAATAATAATCACTTCTATTACATTAACATGTTTTCCATCGAAAGTAATTTGTCCATCAACTGTAGAAATTAATTTTAATCCGTCAGAACTAATATAAGTATTTTTACCAACTGGCAGCTTAATATCTTTTCCAGGTTTTGCTTTTATCCTGTTACCGTAAATATCTATTCCATCTATCCCCTCTGTATATGGAATTTTAATGCATAAAATATCATTTTTTCTAACTGGCTGAATGAAGTTGGTTTCTTTATAATCGACTCTGTCTGAATCACCATGTTTTGGTTTTAAAATATTATCTTTTTCAAAAAAGTAGATAATAAATGCATCATTTCCATTTATTGGAGGTTTACCTTTTGCGACAGGTATGTGTATTTTCCCTTTTTCTTGAATTAATTTTTCTATTGCAACTTCATCTATACCGTATTTAATGTTGTTTCTTTTTAAAAAATATATGATTTCATCCTTTGTAAAATCCAATGTTTGTGGGAGGGTAATAAATGCATTAATTTTATCCGGAGTAATTTCAATTGTGACATCTTTAAATTTTTTTAAATCAATTTTCTGAGTGTAATCAGATATAAGATAAGGAGAACCATTTGATAAATTAATAGCTTCTAAAATTTTATTCTTATTTTTTACAATAAAACCTTCATGTATAAGAGCATTTTCAATTGTATCAAATGATATCTTATTATCATTAATGATTAAATAAAGTTTATTATCAAGCTCAAGAATATTGTATGGTTCTTTAGCAATTAATACTGATTTTTTGTTTGTTTCGGTTAATAGCTTTAGAATTTCTGTGTAACTATTAATTCTTTGTTCAGGTTGTAATTTTAAACAGGCGAGAATTGCTTGCCTAATATTTTTATTTATCTTTGGAAACAGCTTCAAGTCAGGATATTTTAAAAATTTTATTTTTTGTATATTTTCATCATTTATTTTTTCTCCAAAAGGATATAGCCCGGTATATAGGGTGTAAATAATACATCCGAGTTGAAAAATATCTGATAGGTATGTAGATTGTTTTCCTTTGATTTTTTCTGGTGGTATAAATGGTGGAGAAAATGTTGAAAAGCCTAATTCACTAATCAGGTGGTTTTTTGTGATTACTCTTTCTAAGTTAAAATTGTCTATTTTAATTTTTAGGGATTTTGTGAGGAATAATGAATCAAGGTAGAGATTTTTATGGATAATATGACTTTCTTTTGCAAATTGAAGTGCATCAATAAGATCTGTTAAAATGGTGATTTTATTTTTATCATCCAATTGATTTATTTTAGATAAAGTTAATGAATCATTTTTTGTATTAACAAACTCTTGGATTAAATAAAAACACATATCATCTTCACCATAATCTAGGATAGTGAGTACATTTGGATGAATGATTTGGCCTGCTGTACTGATTAAATTACGAAAACGCTTGTTTAGATCTTTTGATGTTTTAGGAATTGTTTTTAAAAGAACTTTTCGATTAAAATTTGTGTCGATTGCTTGATAAGAGTCACCAGTTGGTGTAGTAGCTAAAAAATCTATTTTTTTATAACGGTCTAAAACTAATTCACTCATATAAATATGATTTACAAGAATTATGAAATAATTTCAATGAATTTAATAACTGGAGTTACCCTTTTTGGGAGTTGGTAGAAGTTTATGAGAGGATTATTTTTGTTTTTTTTTCGTAGTATGTTAACAGATTAGTGTAAATTGTTTTTTGGTATTTTTCAGGACAGTTTGTTATTCCAAGATCAACATCAGTTTTATTTAATCCGTGAAAATCGCTTCCTGCTGAAATGAATAGATTATATTTTTTAGCAATTTCAAGATAAAATTTGCTATCATTTTTTGTATGAAGTGAGCAGAAAACTTCTATACCACCCAATCCATATTCTATTAACTCTTTTGTAAATTTATCGAATTGTTCATTTTCTAAATCAAGAGTGATAGGGTGAGCAATAATTGAGATACCACCTGCTTTTTTAATCATGTCTATTCCTTCGATGGCCGAATACCTTTTTTTAGCTATGTAAAGAGGTTTACCTTTACCTAAATATTTGTCAAAGGCTTCTTGAGTAGAGGATACGATACCTTGGTCTATTAGGAATTTTGCAATGTGAGGTCTTCCAATTTCACCATCTATATCTTTTTGCAGATCCGATAGTGATATTTCAATTCCGAAATGATTTTTTATTAATTCAACTAGTTTAATGTTTCTTTTACGTCTGTATTTTTTTAGTTTTTCAAGTTTTGTTTTTAGGTTTTTGTCGTTGTGATTGATAAAAAGGCCAACTAAGTGAAAGGTTCCTGGATCAAAATCGATACTTATTTCAACACCTGAGATTTGCAAAATATCTGTTTCTACTGATAAAAAAGATTCAATACCATTCACAGTATCGTGATCGGTAAGTGCAATGGCTTTCAATTTTTTTTCTTTTGCATAATTTAGTAATTCTTGGGGTGTTAATGTGCCGTCAGAATATGTGGAATGCATATGCAAGTCAATCATATTGATTTTATATTAGAAAAAATAAATGAAATCAAATAAAAAAAGCGGCTCATTCGAGCCGCTTACGAATTAAAATTTATAATTTAGTGTGACACCATAACCCCACAGGTTACCATCAGCTTTCATTGAAACTTCACCTTCATTCCCCGTTACATCATCAGCATATGTATCATTTAAATTTTCACTTTCACCACCAATTTGTCTTTGATATTCAGCAACAATATATTGTAGTACTAAATCAATACTGAGTCTTCCAAAATTTAAACCGGCACCAAGTGAGTAGACCTTTTTATCAGCATCAGGCCAAACTAGATCAAATGTATCATCAGGGATTGGAGATGGATCATAGAAATAACCAGCTCTAAGAGTCAACAAATCTGTGACCATCCATTCTATACCTACTCTAACTTGTTTTGTATCCTCCCATTTTCTTGGAAATGTTTCTTTTTCCGTAGAACTGAGGAGAGGATCTTCAAAATTAGCTGTGTATTGATCTATGATACTCCAATTTGTCCAAACCACATCTGCTTCAATAGAAACTCTTTTATGAGGTTGATATCTAATACCAAGCTGAATTTGCTCTGGGTGGTCAACCGAAAAGTTAACATCTACGCTGGTATAAACTCTTGCTTTATTTAAAGTTGTTTCAGTTATTGGGTCCAACCCTTTTATTTCAGTTTCACCTTTAAATTTTGTGTGAGTTCTACTTCTGTAGGTAAGGCCGAGTGTCAGTTGATCCATAGGTTTGTACATAATACCTACATTATATGACCAGTTTACACTGTCTGTCACGTCTGTTTCAATTTTTTTCCCGTTAGTTGCTTGTGCTACGGCTAATTTTTGGCAATATATATTTGTTGGGTTACTATTACAATTAATTGAGTATGTTGTTATTAAATTATTTAAAGTATTTATTGTTGCGTCATTATATATTCTTCTATATACACCACTTTCACTTCTACCAACAGATATGCCAAAACCTATTGAGAATTTGTCATTTACCTTATAAGCAATGGTAGGAGAAACTACCAATCTGTAATAGTATGATTCATATGAGTTGTATGCACCAGCATTTTGTGCTGGATTATCTTCCCATTTAACATGAAGTCCATATGGTACATAAGCAGCCAAACCAAAGGCAATCCTATCGTTAATAGGCGTTGCAAAACCGATATGTGGTACAATTAATGTAGGTGATTTATCACCAAAATCTTGCCCATATGGAGATACATTATTACCTACACCGTCTGTTGCAGAGTAATCATAAATTTTTAAATTGGGGTTTAAAATGTGTACACCTGCACTTGCTGTAAAACTTTTCATTTGTACAAGACCAGCTGGGTTGTAGTAAGCGGCAAATGGATCGTCAGCGTAAGCTGAAAAGGCACCACCTAGAGCTGTGGCTTTTGAACCAATACCGAAAGTATCAACATTTCCTGCATAGGAAAACGAGATTGAAAAGACTAATAGAAGTAAGATTATAAAATACTTTTTCATAAAACCTCCTTTAAGTGTTTTATATACAAACATTATTATATTATTATTGAATAGTCAATTGAAAATAATATTTTTTTAAACAATTTTTGTTTTGTTATAAGTATAACTGTCGGTTAGATAAAGAAAAAGGTGGGTGTGAAATGTGTTAAAAATACAAAAATAGGTTTTACTAAGATAAAGTTTAATAAAAGTTTGAATAATATGTTAAATTGTTTTTTCGCGGTTAATAATGATTTATTATTTTGTTGGTAAGGTGATTAATGATATGATCTTTGTTTAGTGAATAGTTGTTTTGATTGTTGGGGTGTTAAAAGTACTGTTGTTATGAATCTTAAGCGCAGTTAAATTAAAATGGTATTTTAAAACACTTGACATTAACGTTAAATGAGTTTATGTATCTAATGAATAGTTATTCAATGGGAGGAATTATGGAAAAATGGCCATTTAAATCGGTTCCGCAGATTTTAAAACATAATGCTGAAAAATTTTCTGATAAACCAGCACTTGGTTATAAGAAGGGTGGAAAGTTTGTTGATGTTAGTTATGCAAGATTTTATGAGCTTGCGTTGATGGTTGCTCGTGGTTTAAGAAAACTTGGAATTAAACCTGGTGATAAAGTAGCTATTCTTTCTGAAAATCGCCCAGGATGGGTTATTGCTGATATGGGTATTCTTTCTGCAGGAGCAGTTACAGTACCAATTTATGCTACAAATACACCAGAACAAGTGAAATATGTTTTAAATCATTCAGAGTCAAAGGTAATATTTATTTCAAATAGGTTTCAATATGAAAAGTTATTGGAAATAAAAGATGAGATTCCGCATATAGAACACATAATATCTTTTGATAGGTTTTTAGGGCATAAAGGATTTCCTGTTAATACACATCTTCAGTTAGCTGAAATTTCTGTTCCCTTAGGTGATGATGAAAAGAAAGAAATAGAAAAAATTATAGAATCTATTAGCCCAGATGATACTGCAACGCTGATATATACTTCAGGAACTACTGGCGTGCCTAAAGGTGTTATGCTTACACATTATAACCTTGTGTCTGAGATAATTTTAGGTGCACGAAAAGTTGATATGTTAGAGCCTAATGATATTTTTTTAAGTTTTTTGCCTTTGAGTCATGCTCTCGAAAGAGCAGTAGGGTACTATATTCCTGTATATGTGGGTGCTCAGATAGTTTTTGCTGAAAGTATAGATAAAGTTCCTGAAAATATTTTAGAAGTTAAGCCAACGTGTATGGTAAGTGTACCTAGGCTTTTTGAGAAAATGTATTCTAGAATATATGAAAACGTGCATGCTATGAGTGGGTTAAAAAAGACGCTTTTTCACAAGGCGATTGAAGTAGGTAAAATTTATATAGAAAAGAAATACTTAAAGGGAGAAAATACAGGTTTTTTAGGATTTAAATATAAAATTTTTGATAAATTAATTTTTTCAAAGATTAGGGAGCGATTTGGTGGTAGGGTTAAAGCTTTTGTTTCTGGTGGTGCTCCGCTTGATAAAACAATTAATGAGTTCTTTTGGGTGATTGGGATGCCGATTCTTGAAGGATACGGGCTTACAGAAACAAGTCCAGGAATCTGTATTAATACTTTGAAGCAGGTTCGATTTGGTTCTGTGGGGACGATGTTTGATAATTGTTATGCTAAGTTAGCTGATGATGGAGAGTTATTGCTGAAAGGTCCAGTTATTATGAAAGGGTATTATAAAAATGAAGAGGCAACAAAAGAGGTCTTTAAAGATGGTTGGTTTAAAACTGGAGATATCGGTAAAATAGATGAAAATGGGTTTGTTTATATTGTAGATAGAAAAAAAGAGCTTATTATAACTGCTGGTGGTAAAAACATTGCACCTCAACCAATAGAGAATGAATTAAAACTCGATAAATATATTTCTCAGGCTTTTGTATATGGTGATAAAAAACCATATTTAGTTGCATTGCTTGTTCCAAACTTTGAAAGACTGGTGGAATTTGCTAAAGAACACCATATAGAGTATTTTGATATGAATGATCTTGTTGCTCATGAGAAGGTTTTGAAATTATATGAAGAGAGAGTTGAAGAGATTAACAAAAAGTTTGCAAAGTTTGAGACTATTAAAAAGTTTTCTCTTGTCCCTGTAGATTTTACTATAGAGGGTGGAGAACTTACTCCGACATTAAAGTTGAAAAGAAGAGTAATTTACGAAAAGTATAAAGATAAAATAGAATGTTTATATGAAAATAATGGCAATTGTTTTACTTGCACGTAAAGTACAATTGTGCTATAAAATGGTTTGTAAATAAATGAATGTTAAATCAGGAGGAAGTGATGAGGCAAATTAATAAGGCTGCTGTTTTAGGCGCAGGAGTTATGGGTGCCACAATTGCTGCACATTTAGCCAATGCAGGTGTTGATGTTGTTCTTTTAGATATTGTACCAAGAGAGTTGACAGAAGAAGAGAAGGCTAAAGGATTAACTTTAAATGATAAGGTTGTTAGAGACAGGATTGCTAGAAACGGGCTTGAAAATGTGAAAAAGATTAAGCCTGCAGCATTTTATTTGAAAGAGTTTGCAAATCAGATTGATGTGGGAAATTTTGAAGATGATATGCATAAAATTTCAGATTGTGATTGGGTTATTGAGGTTGTTGTTGAAAATATGGATATTAAGAAAAAGTTATTAACAGAGAAAGTAGTACCAAATTTTAAAAAAGGTGCAATATTATCCACTAATACAAGTGGGCTTTCTGTAAATGAAATGGCAGAAGTGCTTCCTGATGAAATTAAAAAGAACTTTTTAGTAACGCACTTTTTTAATCCGCCAAGATATATGAGATTGATGGAAATCGTTCCTTCCAAGTACACTGATCCAGGTGTTGTTAAATTTATGGCTGACTTTATCAGTAAACGTTTAGGTAAAGGTATAGTTTATGCCAAAGATACTCCTAATTTTATAGGTAACAGAATTGGCGTTTACGTAATTTATTCTGCATTTAAACATTTGAATGATTTGAATATGACTGTGGAAGAAGCAGATGTAGCTGCTGGTCCTGCTATTGGTATGCCGAAAACAGCTATCTTTAGATTGGCTGATCTTGTAGGTATAGATACTATTGTTCATATTGGTAATAACTCATACTCTTTGTTGAAAGATGATGAAGAAAGAGAAATTTATAAGGTTCCTGAATTTTTATCTAAAATGGTTGAAAAAGGTTTACTTGGAAACAAGGCAAAACAAGGGTTTTATAAAAAAGAAAAAACAGCAGAAGGCAGAAAAACATACTTTTATGATTATAAAATTGGTGAGTATAAAGAAGCTACTAAACCAAAGTTTCCATCTACACAAACGGCAAAACAGATTGATGATGTGGCAACAAGAATTAAAACTGTAGTTACTGGTAAAGATAAGGCTGCCGAGTTTGCCTGGAGATTATTGAGGGATTCTTTAATTTATACCTTTAACAGAATTCCTGAAATTGCTGATGATATAGTGAATGTTGATAATGCAATGAAATGGGGGTATAATTGGGAGCTGGGTCCATTTGAGGTGTTTGATGCCATTGGTGTTAAATATTTTGTAGAAAGGGCAGAGAAAGAAGGTAAACAGATTCCTGAGAAACTGAAAAAAATAGAGAAGTTTTACAAAGTTGAAAACGGCAAAAAATATTATTATGATATTTTAACTGGAGATTACAAAGAAGTACCTGTTGATGAGAAAACAATCAATTTATCTCTTCTTAAAAATGCTGGTAAAATTGTAGATTCTAATAAAGGTGCGTCTCTTATTGATCTTGGTGATGGTGTTTACTGTCTAGAATTCCATTCTAAAATGAACTCTATTAGTGGCGATATCCTTTCTATGACTAAAAAGGCTATCAAATATGTTGAAGAAAATGGTGTGGGACTTGTGATTGCTAACCAAGGGAAAGCTTTTAGTGTTGGCGCAAATCTTGCAATGCTTGCTGTAGCTATAGCTGAAGGTGCATTTGATGATATTCATATGATGGTAAAAGCTTTCCAAGACACTGCGATGACAATAAAATATTCTAAAATACCTGTAGTAGCAGCTCCGTTTCAAATGGCTCTTGGTGGTGGTTGTGAGTTTTGTTTACATGCAGATGCCAGGGTAGCCCATGCTGAAACATATATGGGATTAGTTGAAATTGGAGTTGGTTTACTTCCTGCAGGTGGTGGTACGAAAGAGATGGCTATTCGTGCTATAAAATTAGCAGAAAAATATAATACGGATGTTTCACCATTTGTTTTCAAAAACTTTATGAACATTGCAATGGCTAAGGTTTCTATGGGAGCTTACGAACTTTATAATCTTGGTTATCTTTCTGATGGTGATGCTATTGTAATGAATATAGATAACCTCATTTATGATGCAAAAATGAAGGTACTTGATTTGGCTCAAAACTATAGGCCTAAAAAACCGCTTACTAATTTAAAAGCGCCAGGCAGAAGTGTTGCTGCAAGTATTAAAACGCAACTTTGGAATATGAAGAAAGGTAACTTTATTACTGAATATGAAGAATATCTTGGGAGTGTTATTGCTGATGTGATTACTGGTGGTGATGTGAATGCTGGAACTCTTATTACAGAAGAATATTTGTTAAAACTCGAAAGAGATGCATTTGTGAAGCTTTGTTCGCAGAAGAAAACAATAGAGAGAATCCAGCATATGTTGAAAAAAGGTAAGCCATTAAGAAACTAAACTTATAAAATAGATAATGGAGGATTTTAAAATGAGAAAAGCATATATTTTAGCTGCCTATAGAACACCAGGGTGTAAAGCAAAAAAAGGTAAATTTAAAGATATGAGACCAGATGATTTAGCTGCTGTAGCTATTAAAGGGCTAGTGGAAAAGACTGGTATTAACTCTGCAGACGTTGAAGATGTAATTATAGGATGTGCATTTCCTGAAGGTGAGCAGGGTATGAATGTGGCTAGAGTTGCGTCTTTCAAGGCTGGCCTCCCAATTGAAGTACCTGCTATGACAGTTAATAGGTTTTGTTCAAGTGGTTTGCAGACGATAGCATTAGCAGCTGAAAGGATAATGGCTGGTTTTGCGGATTGTATAATTGCTGGAGGAACAGAATCTATGACTATGGTGCCAATGGGTGGTAATAAATATAGTGCAAATCCAGATCTTGTAGCAAGTTGGCCTGAAACATATGCATCAATGGGGATTACTGCTGAACTTGTAGCTGAAAAATATAAAATTTCGAGGGAAGAGCAGGACGAATTTGCATATAACAGCCATATGAAGGCTGCTGCAGCTATTAAAAATGAGAAGTTTAAAGATGAAATAATCCCTGTTGAGGTTGAACATACAAGTATAGATGATAAAAATAAAGTTAATAAAATTAAAGAAGTTGTTGAAGTGGATGATGGTGTTAGGCCTGATACTACTATTGAAGGACTTGCTAAATTAAAACCTGTTTTTAGAGCAAATGGCTCAGTGACAGCTGGTAATTCTTCTCAAATGACTGATGGTGCTGCTGCTGTATTGGTGGTAAGTGAAGATTATTTGAAAAAGCATGGTCTTAAACCGATTGCAAGATTTGTAGCCTTTGCAGCCAAAGGTGTTGCCCCTGAGATTATGGGGATAGGACCTGTTGCTGCAATACCTGCTGCTCTTAAACTAGCAGGTCTTCAATTAGAGGATATTGGATTGATAGAATTAAATGAAGCTTTTGCAGCTCAGTCTTTAGCGGTTATTAAAGAACTTGGTTTAAACAAAGATATTGTGAATGTAAATGGTGGTGCTATTGCGCTTGGTCACCCTCTTGGTTGTACTGGAGCAAAATTGACAGCAACTTTGCTTCATGAAATGCATAGAAGGGATGTTAAATATGGTATGGTTTCAATGTGTATTGGTGGTGGTATGGGTGCAGCTGGTATTTTTGAAATAATTAAATAATGATAATTTTTAAATATGAATTGAAAAATAAATATTTGAGGAGTGTGAAATGGAGAAAAAATTATTGAAAGGTGCTGAATATTTAATTGCTGATGTAGCAAAAGATGATGTTTTTACGCCAGAAGATTTTACAGATGAACAGAAGCAAATTGCTGAAACTACAGAGCAATTTGTGTTGAATGAAGTGCTTCCAGATATTGAAGATATTGATAATCAAGATTTTGAGAAAGTTGTGAAACATATGAAAAAATGTGGAGAACTTGGACTATTGATGATTGACGCACCTGAAGAGTATGGTGGTTTGGATTTGGATAAGGCCACAAGTATGTTAGTTGCTGAAAAAATTGCTCCTGCTGGTTCTTTCTCTGTAGCCTATTCAGCACATACAGGTATTGGTACCTTACCGCTTGTTTATTATGGCACAAAAGAGCAAAAAGAAAAATATCTTGAAAAAATTATTACAGGTGAATGGATTGCTGCTTACTGTTTAACTGAACCTGGCTCAGGTAGTGATGCGCTAGGTGCAAAGGCAACAGCTACACTTAGTGAGGATGGAAAATATTATATATTAAATGGTACAAAGCAGTTTATAACAAATGCCGGATTTGCTGATCTTTTTACAGTTTTTGCAAAAGTAGATAAAGAACATTTTACTGCGTTTTTAGTTGAAAGAACTTTTGAAGGTGTTGAGCTTGGCCCAGAAGAAAAAAAGATGGGTATCAAAGGTTCTTCTACAAGACAGGTGATTTTAAATAATTGTAAGGTTCCAGTTGAAAACGTGTTAGGAGAAATAGGTAAGGGGCATAAAATTGCTTTTAATATTTTAAATGTTGGAAGATTTAAATTAGGTGCAGCGGTAACAGGTGCTGCTAAATATGCACTTGTTGAAGGTATAAAATATGCTAACGAAAGGAAACAGTTTGGTAAACAAATAAGCAGTTTTGGTGCTATAAAAGAAAAAATTGCTGATTTAGTTGCACATACATATGCTTCTGAATCTCTTATCTACAGGCTTGCTGGATTACTTGATGATAAGTTAGCGACAATAGATAAATCAGCAGAAAATTATTATGATCTTTATCAAAAATGTATAGAAGAGTATGCTATTGAATGTTCTATCTCTAAGGTATTCTGTAGTGAAGTTCTTGCAAAGGTTGTGGATGAAGTAGTTCAAATATATGGTGGTTACGGATTTATTCAAGAGTATCCTGCAGAAAGATTTTATAGAGATGAAAGAATAAATAGAATATTTGAAGGTACCAATGAGATTAACAGGTTGCTTATCCCTGGTATGATGCTTAAGAGAGCTATGAAAGGTGAAATTCCATTACAACAAGAAGCAATGAAAGCGGTAGATGCTTTAATGACTCCTTCTTTTGATGAAATCGATGAAACTGTTCCTTTTGCTCAAGAAAAATATACATTAAATAATTTAAAAACTCTTTATCTTGTAATTGCAGGTGCTGCTGTGCAAAAGTATATGGATAAGATTGTTAATGAACAAGAAGTTTTACTCACACTTGCTGATATTGCAATTCAGATATTTGCAATAGAAAGTGCTATGCTTAGGGCTGAAAAGAATATTGAAAGAGTTAGTGATAAAAAAGCAAAATTGATGGAAGCTGCTGTAAAGGTATTTACATTTGATGCAGTTGAAGTTATTGCAAAAGCTGCTAGGAAGGCTGCTTTTTATATTGAAGAAGGTGACAATCTTATGATGATTTTGAGTGGTATTAGAAGATTTACAAAATACAATGCAACTGGATTATTGCAATCAAAAAGGTTGCTTGCTGATACAGCAATTGAATTGGAAAAATACATTTTTTAAGAGGGGCTTAAATAGTCCCTCTTTTATAAATTAGGAGGTGTGGTGGTTAAGAAATATACTGTAGATACTCCTTATCCTGTAGGTCCTGTTCATTTTTATGTTGAAGAATATAATGATTTTATTGTTCTTTTTGATACTGGTCCAAATACTAACCATGCAAAAGAGTTTTTAAAGCAATCAATAGATTTGAATAGGTTAAAATATCTTTTTATAACTCATTGTCATGCTGATCATTATGGTCTTGTTAAATATATTAAAGAAAATAGTGATGCAGAAATTTTTATCTCAAAATATGATTTATTTAGACTTTATAATTTGGATTTAAGAATTAAATCCATGAGTAGAATTTTAAAAGAGATAGGTATGATGAGTTCAACTATTGAAAAGATAATAGGTGTATTGTATATGTTTGCAAGAGAAGTTCCAGTACCTGGTGACATACAAGTGTTAGAAGATGCAGATGATATTTTAGAAAGTCTTAAAATTTCATATCTAAGGTGTCCTGGTCATTCCCAAAGTGATATTGTATATTTATTAGGTAATAAGGCTATTACAGGAGATGTATTTTTAAATGGAATTTTTCAAACACCTCTTCTTGATATTGATGCTGATAACAGTGATAGTAGATTTAAAAATTATCTATATTTTTGCGAAACGATTCAAAAAATTAAAAAGCTAGAGGAAAAATATCAGCTTCTACCTGGACACAGAGATTTTATAGATAGTGTTGAAGAGAGGGTAAAGTTTTATGTTAATAAAATGTGTGAAAGGATTATAACTTTGAAAGATTTCTTGAAGAAGGGTGATATTTTAAAAGCATTGAAAAAAATTATACCTAACCCAGAAGATGAACCTTTTAACACATATATTAAGTTATCTGAGATTTTATTTTTTAATGATTTTTATGAAAACCCAAACTTATTATTAGACTCTTTAAAGGAAGCCAAAATCAATTTTAATAAAAATTTAATAATGATGTGTATTGATTGAGATTTATTTTTTTATGTCTATAAGAGGTATACTACCAATAAGTTACTTTAAATACAGGATAAAAGTAGTAAAAAATTTTTTATTAATTAAATTAAATTTTCTTCGAAAACTAATTTAGGGATAGGAAATCATAATATTGTTTTATTACATAGTTTTCACTTTTCTAGTGAGAAGTTAAGAAATTTCTATTATATCATCATCAATTTTTAAATAAGCTTTGTTTCTACCATTGTTTTTAGCCATATATAACATTTTATCAGCACATTTTATAATCTCGTTACTAGTCTTGTAGTTTTTGTTGAAAATACAACAACCAATGCTTACCGTGAAAGTTATTGTACTCTCATTAGTTTTAATTTTATGGTTTCTAACGTTATGTAATAGTTTACTTATGACCGTAGCCATAGAATTATTAGATACATTTGGGATTAAACATAAAAATTCTTCACCACCAAATCTGCCGATTATATCTGTTTTTCTTAATGTTGCTCTTAAAATACCTGAAAAATGAATAAGGACATCATCCCCTACATCATGTCCATATGTGTCATTTATGTGTTTGAAGTGATCTAAATCTAAAATTAATACAGCAAACGGAGTGAGATATCTATTAAAATTTGCAATTAAGATATTTAACTGTTCTAGAATAAATCTTCTATTGTAAAGTTTTGTTAAAGGATCAGTAGTTGCTTTTAAAAATAGTTCTTTATTAATTTCATCAAGTTCATCATTAATTTTTTTAATTTTCATGTTGTTTATGATTCTGAGTATTAACTCCTCAGGAGAGTATGGTTTTAATAAATAATCATCTGCTCCAAAAACAATAAGAGTTCTAATTAAACTACTTTCTCTTGAACCAGTTTGTATTATAATTCTGGTGTTCATAAGTTTTTTATTTTTTCTTATGGTTTTTGTAAGCTCAATACCATCGATTTTATCCATGAAAATATCAATGATACATATATCTGGGGTTTGTTTTTCAACTTCTTTTAAGAATTTTTCTGGATTAGAAAATAACTTATATTTTGCGTTGGTTTGTTGTAATATGTTTTCTATGAATTTTAATTGAGTAATGCTGTCATCCACAACTACTATATAAGAATCTGATAAATTAATATTTGAGTATAAATTGATTATTTCATCAACAATGTCAACAATGGATTCATCTATATTGTCTCTATCTAAAAATTCTATTATACCATATTCATATGCGTCGTATTTTGAGATTTCTTCTTTGTTAGAAGTAATAATAATGAAAGGAATATTAATGTTTTTTTCCTTCAGTGTTTCACAAAATTGAAAAGCATTGCCATCACTTAATTCATAACTCATTATTATTAAATCTGGTTGAATATCATTTATTATTTCAAGTGCTTCAGATATTGATGAAACAGAAGTTACTCTAAACTTTTCAGACAGGTAATTTTCTAAAACATATCTTGACACTTTAGAAGTGTCTGCTATAAGTATGTGTTTTCTCATAATAAATAAACCTTAAACTTTAAAGAAGTTTACTATAAAAAAAATAAATATTCAATATTTAGTTGGAGGGAATATGTCTGTAAGAGTAAGATTTGCACCGAGTCCTACTGGTCATATACATGTAGGTAATGTGAGGACAGCTCTGTTTAATTATTTGTTTGCTCGAAATCAAGGTGGAAAATTTATTCTAAGAATAGAAGATACTGATCTTGAAAGATCAAGTTTGGAAAGTGAGAAACTTATTTATGAAGATTTACAATGGCTTGGACTTGATTGGGATGAGGGGCCGATAATTGGCGGCAATTATGGTCCTTATAAACAAACTGAACGTTATAAAATATATAAAAAATATATACAAAAGTTACTTGATGAAGGTAAGGCTTACAAATGTTTTTGCTCTAAAGATGAACTTGAAGAGATGAAAGAAAAAGCGTTGAAAGAAGGGAGGCCTCCAAGATACAATGGAAAATGTCGTAATTTGACCCTTCAAGAAATTGAATCTTTTGAAAAAGAAGGTAAAAAAGCATCTATTCGTTTTAAAGTAGAAGATTTAGAAGTTCGAATCAGTGATATAATTAAAGGAGAAATTAGTTTCAAAACTGATGCTTTTGGTGATTTTATTATTGTTAGGCCTGATGGGATGCCTGTATATAATTTTGTTGTTGTAATAGATGATGCACTTATGGAAATTACTCATGTAATTAGAGGTGATGACCATTTAAGCAATACTCCTAAACAGGTTTTAATTTATAATGCTTTAGGTTTTAAAGTCCCTAAATTTGCTCATATTCCAATGATATTAGGTCCTGATCACTCAAAACTTAGTAAAAGACATGGTGATACTAGTGTTAATCAATTTAGGGAAAAAGGATATTTACCAGAAGCTTTGTTTAATTATTTAGCACTTTTATCCTGGTCTCACCCTGAGGAAAAAGAAATACTGTCAAAAGATGAGTTGATAGAAGCATTTTCTCTAGATAGAGTATCAAAAAGTGCAGCGGTTTTTGATTTTGAAAAACTTAAATGGATGAATGGTATATATATTAGAAATAAAAGTAAAGAAGAGCTAACAAAATTATGTGTGCCATATCTAATATCGGAAGGATTGGTAACTGATAGATATGTTAATGAAAATTTTGATAAGTTAGCAGATATGATAGAGTCTATAAGAGATAATTTAGAGTTGCTATCCGATGTTGCTCAATATATTGAGGTTTATTTTAAACTCAATACTATCTTAGATGAAAAAGCAAAAGAATTGCTAGTAAAGGATACCTCAATACCTGTTTTAAGAACTTTTTTATCAGAGATTGAAAAAGTGGATGAACTAAATGAAAAAATTTATAAAACTATAGTAAAGAGTGTGCAAAAATCTACTGGTGCTAAAGGGAAAAATCTTTTTATGGTTATAAGAATTGGTGTTTCTGGATTAACGAAGGGACCTGAGCTTGATAAGCTAGTAGTTAACCTTGGTAAAGATGAAGTTGTGAAGAGGGTTAGAGAAATATTAAGATTGATTGGGAATCATGATTTTTAAATGATTTAATTTAGGAGTTTTAATGTTTACTGTTGGAATAATTGGACGACCAAATGTAGGAAAATCCACTTTGTTTAATAGAATAGCTGGTAAGCGAATTGCAATCGTTGATGATGTGCCTGGAGTTACTAGAGACAGGATAGAATATATTGCAGAATGGCAAGGAAAGAAATTTAAGATTTTAGATACATGTGGATATGATTTAAAAGAAGACCTTTTAAAAAAAGAAATGTTAAAACAGTTTTATGCTTCTCTTGATGAATCTGATTTATTTATTTTTTTGGTGGATGGAAGGGATGGAGTACACCCTTTAGATGAAATTGTTTGTAATATTTTAAGAGAAAAAGAGAAGCCTTTCATTTTAGCGGTTAACAAAATTGATAATGAAAAAAGTGAAGGTAATATTTGGGAGTTTTATTCTTTGGGTGTTGAAGAAGTAATTCCAATTAGTGCTACTCATGGGAAAAATGTAGATGAACTGTTAGATAAAGTTGTTGAGTATGTTGTAGATAAAGATGAAATTGATGTAAAAAATATTATAAAGATTGTTGTAGTAGGAAGGCCGAATGTAGGTAAATCTAGTCTAATAAATAAGTGGTTAAATGAAGAAAGATTAATTGTTACTCCTATTCCAGGAACGACACGAGATAGTGTAGATACTTTTTTTGAGTATAAAGGACAAAAATATATTCTTATAGATACGGCTGGACTTCGCAAAAAGTCTGTAATGTTTAAAGATAGGATTGAAAAATATGGTTATTATAGAAGTTATGATGCTATAGAAAGAGCTGATATTGCTGTAGGGCTTATTGATGCTACTCAAGGTGTTACTGAAAGAGATGTAAAAGTGATTGCAGATGCTTATGAATCTGGTAGGCCAGTAGTGATAGCAGTAAATAAATGGGATGCTGTTGAAAAAGATGAACAGCTTGGTAATAAATTTAGAAGAGAAATAGCAGAGAAATTCAAGTTTTTACATACTCCCCCTGTGTTATTTATTTCAGCAGTAACAGGCAAAAATGTGTATAAGGTTTTTGACGCTATTAATGAGCTATATAAAGAATATACTATGCGAATTCAAACTTCGAAATTGAACAGGCTACTTGAAGATGTACAGATGAAACATCAACCACCTGTTGTTAAAAACAGAAGAGTCAAATTTTATTACATGACTCAAGTTGGAATAAAACCTCCTGAGTTTGTTGTTTTTGTTAATTATCCTGATGCTGTTCATTTTTCGTATAGAAGATTTATAGTTAATCAACTTCGTGAAAGTTTTGGATTTAGAGGTGTTCCGCTAATTGTTAATTATAGAAAGCGAGGAGAGAAGAAAGAGTTTTAGTTTGTTAATCGTCTATTATAAGTCTTGCTCCTTTTTTCAATGTGAGGTAGGACCATGCCCATTGAAGTATTACGAATATTCTATTTTTAAATCCAGTTAAATACATAATATGTACCAAAATCCAGGTAACCCATGCTATGAAACCTGATAATTTTAAATTCTTAATCTCAGCAATGGCTTTACTTCTACCTATTGTTGCCATCTGACCTTTATCGAAATATTTAAATGTTGTTCTTTTTTTACCTTTAACTTCAGATAAAATTAGTTTTGCTACAAATTTACCTTGTTGCATGGCAACAGGTGCGATACCAGGTAGTACTTTACCATTTTGCTCGAAATGAGCAAGGTCACCTATAACAAAAACATTTGGATAGTTTTCAAGTGAAAGATCTTTATTTACTATGATTCTTCCCATCTTATCTTTTTTACCTGGTATTTTTTCAGTTAATGGATTAGCTTTTATTCCTGCAGCCCAGATTATTGTTGCAGATTCTAATATTTCGTTGCCAATTCGAACTCCATTATCATCGATTTCTGTAACCATACTTTTTGTCCATACCTGAACACCCAAAGATTCAAGATCTTTTACTGCTTTATTAATTAGTTTATGATCAAATGTTGGAAGGATTTTATTGGTTGCTTCGATAAGGATAATTCTAGAAAGACGTGGATCAATATTTCTAAAATCTTTCGCTAAAGTAAACCTTGTCATTTCACCTATGGCTCCTGCAAGTTCCACCCCTGTGGGGCCACCACCTATTATCACAAATGTTAAATATTTTTTTCTTTCATTGTCATCATTTGTTTTTTCTGCTAATTCAAATGCATTTAAGATTTTATTTCTAAGTTGCTGTGCATGACTAAGATTTTTTAAGGTCGGAGCATATTTAACCCAATTGTTTTTACCAAAATAATTTTCGACGGTGCCACATGATATAATAAGATAATCGTAGCTATGTTTGTTTGAATCTGTGATTACGATTTTGCTGTTAAAATCAAAATCAACAACTGTTTCTTTATACACATTGACATTTTTATAGTTTCTGAAAATACTACGGATAGGATAGGCTATGTCAGATTCATTCAGTCCTGCTGTGGCAACTTGATAAAGAAGTGGCTGAAATAAGTGATGGTTTTTTTTGTCAATAATAGTAATTTTTAACTTTTTATTTTTACTGAGAACCTTAGCTGTATTAAGTCCACCAAAACCTGCTCCGATTATTACAACTTTTTTCAATATGAATACTCCTTAAAAATTTGAATATTATATTTTTATAAATTAAAATAATTATAATTTCAAGCATAATAGTAGAAGAATTGGTTTAGAAATAGAAAAGGGCGCTTAAAAAGCGCCCTTTATATAATGGTTTGACTAGTTGACTATTTTTTATAAACAAATTTTATCTTTATTATTTTCTTTCCATTCTGCATCTACTACCGCAATTGCTGCCATATTAACTATTTCGTTAACATCGCTTCCCCTTTGTAATACATGAACTGATTTGCAAAATCCCTGAAGAATGGGGCCTATTGCGATACCATTACCTAGTCTGTAGAGTAGTTTGTATGCAATATTACCAGCTTCAAGGTTAGGGAAGATAAGTATATTAGCATCTCCTTTTATTTCTGAGAAAGGAAAAGCTTCTTCTGCAATAGGTGGATAAGTAGCAGTGTCAGCTTGCATATCTCCATCAATAACAAGTTCTGGATATTTTTCTTTAACGATTTTAATAGCTTCTGCTACTTTTATAGTTCTTGGAATTCTTACACTACCAAAATTTGAAAAGCTAAGCATTGCTATTTTGGGTTCGATACCGAATTTTTCCAAGGTTTCAGCTGATTGGATGGCTATTTGAGCAAGTTGTTCAGCATCTGGATCAATATTAACGGTAGTGTCTGCACAGAGCACTAGTTTGTTTTTAAATACCATAAAGTATGAACCTGAAGGAACTGAGTATCCTTTTTGGAGAGATAATGTTTCGAGAAGAGGTTTTATTGAATCTCCATAACTTCTTGAATAACCAGTAAGTAAACAATCGGCTTCACCGTTTAAAACCATTAAAGCAGCATAGTAATTATAAACTTTTGATAACTTTCTTTTTGCTTCTACCAAAGTCATGCCTTTTCTTTTTCTCATATCAAAGAGCTGTTTAGCATATTCGTCCAGTTTATCAGATTTTGCAGGCTCAACAATTTCGCAGCCATTTAGGTTAATGTTATATTTTTCAGCGAGGGAAAGGATGTTTGCTTTATCTCCAAGTAAAATAGGTGTTCCAAACCCTTCTTCAACAATTTTTTGTGCTGCACGAAGTATTTTTTCAAAATCACCTTCTGGCATTACAATTCTTTTAGGAGTTTGTTTTGCTATATGAATGATTTCTCTTGTAAATTCTTTTGCAAAGGAAAGTCTTGACTCAAGATAATCTTTGTATTTTTCAAAATCTTTTATTGGTTTTCTTGCTACACCAGAATCCATAGCGGCTTTAGCTACAGCAGGAGCAACCCATGTTAACACTCTTGGGTCGAAAGGTTTTGGTATAATATAATCTTTTCCAAATTCTATTCTTTCAACACCATAAGCTTTACAGACATTTTCTGGTACATCTTCTTTGGCTAATGCGGCTAAGGCTTTTACAGCAGCAAGTTTCATTTCTTCATTGATGGCTTTTGCCCTAACATCAAGAGCTCCTCGAAAAATAAATGGAAATCCAAGAACATTATTAACTTGGTTTGGATAGTCCGATCTTCCAGTTGCCATAATCGCATCGCCTCTAACTTCAGCCACTTCTTCTGGAGTGATTTCAGGATCAGGATTAGCCATTGCCATAATAATAGGGTTCCTAGACATCATTTTGACCATTTTCTTTGTAACAGCACCTTTAACAGATAACCCCATAAAAACATCAGCACCATCCATTGCTTCTTCTAATGTTCTCTTGTCTGTTTCTATTGCAAATTCTTCTTTATATTTATTCATTCCTTCTTTGCGACCTTTATAAATAACACCTTTTGTGTCGCACATAATAATATTTTCTTTTTTAGCACCAAGTGAAATGAGAAGCTTTCCAATGGCAATTCCTGCAGCTCCTGCACCGTTAATTACAATCTTTATTTCTTCGATTTTTTTATCAACAAGTTCAAGAGCATTGATTAATGCAGCTGCAGCAATAATAGCAGTACCATGCTGATCATCATGAAAAACAGGTATTGATAATCTCTTTTTTAATTCTTCTTCAATGTAGAAACAATCTGGTGCTTTAATATCTTCAAGGTTAATCCCGCCAAAGGTTGGTTCTAAAAGTTCGCAGACTTTTATAACATCATCAGGGTTTTGTGAATTTACTTCTATATCGAAAACATCAACATCTGCAAATCTCTTAAACAACACACCTTTCCCTTCCATGACTGGTTTACCAGCAAGCGCACCAATATTTCCAAGCCCCAAAACCGCAGTACCATTAGATACTACAGCAACAAGATTACCCTTAGCAGTGTATTCAAAAGCTAAATTAGGATCTTTTTCAATTTCTTTACAAGGGATTGCTACACCTGGAGTGTAAGCTAATGATAATTCTCTTTGTGTGTAACATGGTTTAGTTGGTACTACCTCAATTTTACCTGGTCTTGCTCCTGAGTGGTATTCAAGAGCTTCTTCTCTTGTTATTTTGCCTTTTTTTTCCATCAAAGACCTCCAAATATATTATTATTGACCAAATATAATATTTATTGTAAACTATAAATCAACTGAATTGATATGTAAACAAAAAAATCTAATTTTTTGTGAGGAGGAATTCAATATTATGAAAATTGATATTGAACCTAGGGATGTTATAGGTAAAATTGATATAACTTATTTAAAGGGTAACATTACTAATAAAATAATAAAAAAATATTTAGCCCTTTGTGAAAAATATAATTTTTATGGATTATGTTTACCTATAACAAAACTATTTGAAAATAAAGAGTTATTTAAAAATAGAAGTTTTGAGATTATAACTGTGATAGGGTTCCCTTTTGGGTATGATTTTATAGATAATAAATTAACTGATATAGTTTATGGAAAAAATTTAGAAATTGATGAATATGATGTGGTTATGAACATCTCTAAATTTCTCGATAACGACTATAGGATAGTTTTGCATGAGTTAACAAAAATCAGAAGGTTAATTAAAAGTAAAGTTATGAAAGTTATCATTGAAACATGTTATTTATCAGAAGAGCAAATAATTGATGCAGTTAAACTTTTAATTGATGCCAATGTTGAATATGTTAAAACTAGTACAGGATTTGGAAGTTATGGTGCAAAATTATCTGATGTAGCATTGATTAAAGATAAGTTTGGTGATACTATTAAAATAAAGGCAGCTGGTGGTATAAAAACTTATGGACAAGCTGTTATGTTTTTAAAAGCAGGTGCTGATAGGTTAGGGATGAGTAGTGTGGAGGATATTATAGCTCAATATGAAAGAAATTGAATTTTATAGGCATTTTTTGATTAATGAGGAGTCTTTAACTAAAAATAGTGTTGATGCTTATATTAGAGACTTAAAGGGTTATCTTAAGTTTGTTCAAATAAATAAAATAAAATATGACAGTTTGGAATCTATACTTTTGTATATAAAAGAGCTTTTAAATAAAAAATATGCAGTGGAAACTGTTTTGAGGAAGTTATCAAGCTTATCTTCTTTTTTTGATTTTTTAATAAAAGAAAAGAAGATTGATAAAAACCCGATTTTATTTTTAGATAAGCCTAAAAAATGGTTTAAGTTACCTGAGTTTTTAACAGAAGATGAGGTTAAAAAAATTTTTGACATTATAGATACAAGTTCTGCAGTTGGTTTGAGGGATAATTTAATTATTAGGTTATTATATTCTTCTGGGGTTAGAGTTTCGGAGCTTTTAAATATAAAAATATCGGATTGTGATTTAAAAAGGGGAGTAGTCAAAGTAAAAGGGAAAGGAAATAAAGAGCGTTTTGTCCCTTTAAATAGAAAAATTGTTGGAATGCTGGAAACTTATTTTCATGTAAGACATAATTACTTTGTCAAAGGAAGGGATGAAGGTTATCTATTTCTGAATAAAAATGGGAAAAGGTTGAGTAGAGTTTATTGTTGGAAAATTATTAAAAAGTATGTAAAAAAAGCAAGTATTAAGAAAAATATTTCACCTCATAGTTTTCGTCATTCATTTGCTACTCATTTATTAGCTAATGGAGCTGATTTGAGAATAATTCAGTTATTACTTGGACATGCATCTATTTCTACAACAGAAATTTATACACAAGTTGCAGATGATAAAATGCGTGAAAGTCTAACTAATTATCATCCTAGGTTTAAGAGGTAATCTTGAAAGTTGTCTTAACTCATGTGAATCCTGATTTTGATGCAATTGCTAGTGCTTATGCTGCTCTTAGAATTCATTCTTGTGACTTTATTGTTTATACAACAGGTTTTGATGAAAATATTAAAAAGTTTATAAGACACTATGATATTAACATCCCTTTAAAACATATCAATGAAATAAAAGCTGAGGATATTGAGCTAATAATTATAACAGATTGTAAAGTTAGAGAACGTTTGGGGGATGCTGCTTCACTACTAGATAAAGCAAAAAGAGTTATTATTTATGATCATCATCCTGTAAGTGGTAAAGATATAGAAGCAGATGAAGAGTTTATTTTTAGTTTTGGCTCTACATCTACTATTATAACTGAGAGGATAAAAGTAAAAAGCCTAGAAATTGATAGTGAGCTTGCCACTCTTCTACTTTTAGGAATTTATGAAGATACAGGATTTTTAACGTATAGTAATACAACTCCAAGAGATTTATATGCAGCTGCTTATTTGATTGAAAATGGAGGTGAATTATCTGCCGTACCAATCCATATAAATAGGGAGTTAAGCAGATCTCAAGTTTTTATTTTAAATCAATTATTACAGAACTTGACTGTCTTAAAAATTGCAAACTTCTCTGTTGGTGTTTCATTTGCTAGTTATGATGAATATGTTAGTGAGGTTTCTATTCTTGCACATAAAATTATAAATATTGAAGGACTTGACTCTCTTTTTATTCTTGTCAGAGTTGAAGATAGAGTCCTTTTTATTGGTAGAAGCAATACAGACGAAATTGATGTAAGTAAAATTGCAGAAGGGTTTAAAGGTGGTGGTCACTCTTATGCTGCAAGTGCTATTATTAAAGATATGACGTTGCATGAATCTCTTGAGAAGTTGAAATATTTAATAAAAGAAAATATCAAACCTATTAAAGTTGCTAAGGAATTTATGACATCTCCTGTTAAGTTTATTGAACATGATAAAAAATTTAAGGAAGCTTTAGAGTTATTTATGAAATATAATCTTAATACAATGCCTGTTGTAAAAAAAGGAAAAACAGTTGGACTAATTTCGAGGAAAGATATTTTACAAGGTATTAAGCATGGGTTATCAGATGAGCCTGTGAGTTCTATTATGCAGACAGAGTATTATACAGTAAATCCAGATACACCTTTTCATTTGGTGGAAGATATTATTCTTGAAAAAAGACAGAAGCTTGTCCCTGTGGAAGATAATGGAAAGCTTGTAGGAGTTATCACTAGAACCGATTTTATTAGAGCAATGTCTGAATTGAGTAAAACCCCTAAATATATTTTAGGTAGAATTTCTCAAATGGGTAATAGAAGATTTAAAAATGTAAAAAATCTGATGAAAGGAAGACTACCAGAAAAAATATATAATATTTTAAAAGAAATTGGTGAGATGGCTCAAGAGTTAGGTATGAATGCCTATGTTGTAGGAGGTTTTGTAAGGGATCTTATCATGAAGATAGAAAATTACGATATAGATATAGTGGTGGAAGGTGACGCTGTTATCCTAGCTAAAAAGTATGCCAAGGTGAAAGGAGCTAAAGTATCTGCTCATTACAAATTTAAGACTGCTGTTGTGATATTCAAAGATGGATTTAGAATAGATTTTGCTACTGCAAGAATAGAATATTATGATTTTCCTGCTGCAGCACCAGTTGTAGAAGATTCCTCTATTAAAACTGATTTATACCGCAGAGATTTTACAATTAATACTATGGCGATAAAACTAAATAAAGATGAGTTTGGTCAATTAATAGATTATTTTGGTGCCCAGTCTGATATTAAGGATAAAAAAATTAGGGTGTTGCATAATTTAAGCTTTGTAGACGATCCTTCGAGAATATTTAGAGCGATAAGGTTTGCGGTTCGTTTTAATTTTAATATTGGCCCCCATACAGATAGATTATTAAAACATGCTGTAAATTTAAAGCTTATAGATAGAATAGTTGGACAAAGATTATTTTTAGAAATTAAATACATATTAAGTGAAAAGGATTACATAAAAGCGTTAAAAATGTTGCAGAATTATGAAGTGTTAAAATTTTTCAGTGATAACATATATTTGACTAAAGAAAGATTAGAGGATTTTGAATATTTGGAAAAATTATTAAATTGGTTTAATATACAGTTTAAAAAGGAAATAGAAGTCTGGAAAACAAGGTTTTCTCTATTGTTTCATCCGCTTAAAGTATCTGCTTTGCAGAAATTAATGACTAGATTTGAATTTACAAAAAATTATAAAAAACATATTATAACTCAAATATTGAAAGCGAGAAATGCTGCTATCAAGTTCAAAAAACAAAAAATAATAACACCTTCTTTTGTCTATAATCAATTCAAAGAGGTTGAAGATGAATTTGTTTTCTATACTGCTGCAATTATAGGAGAAGATTATGAGGAGTATATAAAAAATTATTTCCTTAAAATTAAGCATGTTTGTCTTGAAATTAATGGTGATATTCTTATATCTTTAGGATATAAGCCTTCAAGTAAATTTAAGATTGTGTTTGATAGGTTATTGGAAATGAAACTTGATGGAGTAGTAAAAAATATAGAGGACGAAAAAATGATGGCAAAAAAGATTTTTGAGGAGCTTGCGTGTGAAGGAGATTGTTGAAATTAAAAAGGTTATTACAATACAAGAGCCAATAATACCAATTATTTTAGGTGCAAATGATGATAATTTAAAAAGGATAAAAGATCGAATGGATGTAAAAATAGTGGTGCGGGGTTCAGAGATTATTATTAAAGGCGATTATGATGATGTAGAAAAGACGGCAAAACTATTAGATCACTTAAAGCATGTGGCTCTTGTTAGGGATGTTAGTGCAGAAGATGTTACTGATGCTATAAATATGATTAAAGATGATAAAAACGAGAAAGTTTCATCTATACTTACCGATCATATTAAGGTAGCAGGATTTGTAAAACGAGTTACACCAAAAACAAAGAAGCAACATGAATATATCAATGCAATAAGAAATTTTGATGTAGTTTTTGGTATTGGTCCTGCAGGAACTGGAAAGACATATCTTGCTATGGCTATGGCAATAAATTTATATCTAAATAAGATAGTAAATAGAATTATATTGACACGTCCAGCAGTGGAAGCAGGTGAAAGATTGGGGTTTTTGCCAGGGGATATAGCTGATAAGATAACTCCTTATTTGAGACCATTGTATGATGCTCTTTACAGTATGTTAAGTATTGATAAAGCAGCAAAACTGATAGAAAAGGGTGTTATAGAGCTAGCACCACTAGCTTTTATGCGAGGAAGAACCTTGGATGATTCCTTTATTATTCTTGATGAGGCACAAAATACTACCGTTGAACAAATGAAAATGTTTTTGACAAGGCTAGGATTTAATTCAAAAGCAGTTATAACAGGTGATATAACTCAGATAGATTTACCTAAAGATAAACAGTCAGGTCTTGTGATGGTAAAAAAAATATTAAAAAATGTTGATGGTATAAAGTTTATCAATTTTACAGAGAAAGATGTGGTAAGGCATCCTCTTGTTCAGAGGATAATTAAAGCCTATGAAAAATATGAGTCTGAAAGTGATGTGTGAAATAAATCTACTTATTGATGATCGTGTTGATTCTGGTTTTTCGGAGATTTTTTTTAAAAAAATCACACGTAAAGTTTTCGATGTTGTTGGATATTCTCTAGATTTTGCTGAAATTTCAATTGTTTTGTGTGATAATGCGGAAATAAAGGGAATTAACAAACAGTTTAGAGGGGTAGATAAGCCTACAGATGTTTTGTCTTTTCCTATGAATGATGATGAAATATCTGATGGAATTTTAGGTGATATTGTGATATGCATTGATAAAGCAAAAGAATTTAGTAATAAACATGGATTTTCATTAGATAGAGAAGTTTCATTTTTATTTATTCATGGATTGCTACACTTGTTAGGATATGATCATGAAAAAAGTAAAGAAAGTGAAAAAGAAATGTTTGATTTACAAGAAGATATTTTAAAGAGTTTAATAAATGAAAAAATATGTAGTTAGTGTATGAAATCTGACAGTTGGTGGAAATCTCTAGGTTTTGCTATTGAGGGGATAATATATGCAGTAAGGCATGAACGAAACTTAAAAATTCATACTATCTTAGCGGTATTGATTTTATTTTTTGCTCTTTTTTTTAAGTTAAAGTTTTTAGAATATATTATACTTGCTATTACGGTTACTTTGGTTATTGCTGCTGAGCTTTTTAATACAGCGATTGAATATATTGTTGATTATATATGTAAGGAAAAGTGTGAAGATGCAAAACATATAAAAGATGTTGCGGCTGGTGCCGTATTGACAACTGCTTTTGGGGCAATTTTTGTCGGTTATTTTGTTTTATTTGATAAAGTTAGAGAATATGCTGGTTTTGCTTTAAAAAGGTTGCCCGATTTACCTTACCATTTGACGGTTATGTCTTTATCAATTACAGTATTGTTAGTGGTTATTTTAAAGGCAATCTTTGGCCGAGGTAAGCCATTGCATGGTGGAATGCCTTCTGGGCATGCTGCAACAGCGTTTTCAATTCTTGTTTCCATAATTTATTTAACAAAGGATGTTATGGTTATTATTATGGTATTTTTGCTTACGATTCTTGTTTGTCAATCGCGTGTTCAGCTGAAGATACATAATACAACAGAAGTTGTTATTGGTGCAATCTTGGGAGCTGTTATTACATTTTTTATGTATAAATTTTTTCTGTAGGAGGTTAAAAGTTGGAAATTAGTATAATGACTGAAGTTTTTATAGTGATAGGATGTATTTTTATGTCAGGTTTTTTTTCTGCGAGTGAAACTGCACTTACATCACTTAATGAATTAAAAGTTAAACATATGTTGGAAGAGAATGGGAGTCGTGCGAAAGATTTGGAATTGTGGCTTTTACATCCTAATAAAGTATTAAATACGATATTAATAGGTAATAACATTGTAAATATATTTGGTTCGATAATGGCTGCAGATATAGCTGAAAAATATTATGGCAATTCTCAAATAGCGCTTACTACTGGAGTAATGACATTTCTAGTACTTGTTTTTGGCGAAGTGATGCCGAAAACATTTGCTAAACATAATGCTGAGAAAATATCAAGAATTTTTATTAAAATACTTAAAATTTTTTATAAGCTTTTTTACCCCTTTACTTTTTCTTTAAATATACTTGTAAAACTCTTAATAAAAATTATGGGTGGTAAACTAGAAAATGATCAGCCAAAAATTACAGAGGATGAATTAGAATTTCTGATAAATGTAGGTGGGGAAGAAGGAGTTTTAGAGAGTCAAAAAAAAGAAATGTTGCATAATATTTTTGAAATTAGTGAAACACTTGTGAAAGAAATTATGGTTCCTCGAACTGATATGGTAGCTGTTAAAGTAGATTTACCGATTGATGATGTTTTAAAAGTGGTAATAGAGACAGAATATTCTAGAATTCCTGTGTATGAAGGAAGAATGGATAATATTATAGGTATTTTATACACAAAGGATTTGTTAAAAGAGTTGAAAGATGGTTTTGTAAATTTTGATATGAAAAAAATATTGAGAAAACCTTATTTTGTCCCAGAAACAAAAAAAATTGATGATTTATTAAAAGAGTTTCAATTAAACCATATCCATCTTGCAATTGTTATTGATGAGTATGGGGGGGTAGCTGGGCTTGTGACACTTGAAGATATAATCGAAGAAATTGTAGGAGAGATAAGGGATGAGTTTGATAAAGAGGAAGATAGAATTATACAGGTAGATAATAATATTTTTTTAATTGATCCCTTATTAGATATTGATGATTTTTGTGAGTTTTTTGAGCTTGAGAGGGATGATAGTATGGATGATTATGAAACAGTGGGAGGACTTATTTATTTTTTAGCAGGAAAAATTCCAGAAATTGGAGAGGAGTACAGATATAAAAACTTTATTTTTAAAGTTTTAGAAAAGGATGGTAAAAAATTGGAAAAGCTTCAACTTACAGTTATAAAAGATGAAGAGGATAAAGAGTAATGAGATTTAAATGTGGTTTTGTGTCTATTATTGGGAGACCTAATGTAGGTAAATCTACATTATTAAATAAAATGCTAGATGAGAAAATTACAATTGTATCAAACAAACCAAATACTACAAGAACAAACATTAAAGGGGTTAAAACAGGCGAAAACTATCAGATTATTTTGATTGATACACCAGGGATTCATAATGCAAAAGATAAAATAAACAGACTTATGGTTCAAAATGCACTGGATAGTCTTGATATGGTGGATATTGTGTACTTTGTAGTTGAGCCTGGTGAACTTATTGGCAAAGAAACATTATTTATACTTGAGGTTCTAAAAAAATACCAAGGGAAAAAATATTTATTGATTAATAAGATTGATAAATCTACAAAATCAAAAGCGATTATCACAGCTAATAAAATTTTTAAATATCTGGAGTTTGATTATGTATTACCTGTTTCAGCTCTTAAAGGGATCAATATTGATAAATTGATTGATTTAACTATAAGAGATTTACCTGAGAACTATAAAATTTTTGATAATGATTATATTACCGATATACCTGAGAAGTTTTTAATAGCAGAGTTTGTTAGAGAGCAAATTTTTAAGCTCTTAAAAGATGAAGTACCATATGATACCGTAGTTGAATGTGAGCTTGTGGAAGATAAGAGTAGTGATTTACTTTATACTTCTTGTTCGATAATTATTTCTAGAGATTCACAGAAAGCTATACTTTTGGGAAAACATGGAAGAACTATTAAAGAAATTGGTAAAAGAGCTAGGGAAAATTTGGAAAAATTTTTTGGTGTTAAGGTATATCTTGATTTATGGGTAAAAGTAGTAAATAATTGGCAAGAAAAGGATGAATATTTAAAAATTCAAAGGTTATTGTAGATGATTACACCTGCATTGAGAGTAAAAATTGAAACAGTAAAAAAGTTGGTAAGAAAAAATGCAAAGACTAGCCTTGAAAAGGTTTTAAACAAATTGCATCCTGCTGATATTGCACTAATAATAAAGCATTTAAGTGATTTGGATAGAAAAAAAATATGGGAATCTATTTCCGATAAAAGTAAGCTTGCTAGTATAATTCTTGAGTTAGATGACTCTCAAATAATTGAATTTTTTGAAGATATGCAACCTAATGAAATAGCATTGATTTTAAATGAGATGGAAAGTGATGATACTGCGAATATTTTAAGATTACTTGAGCAGGAAAAGGTAAATGAAATTTTAAAATATATGAAAAAAGATGAAGTTGAAGCTGTAGAAGAGCTTCTACACTATCCTGAGGATAGTGCAGGGGCTGTAATGAATCCAAACTTTTTTGCCCTCCATGAGGATACGACGGTTAAGGAAGCTACTAAAGTTTTGCATAAAGCTGAAGATGTGGAAATGGTTTTTTATCTTTACGTAGTTGATGATGAAGGAAGACTTGTGGGAGTAATTTCTCTTAGACAGCTTATTTTAAACCCGCCTGAGAAGAAACTAAAAGAAATAATGACTAAAGACATTATTCGAGTAACTGTCGATATGGACAGGGAAGATGTAGCTAAAGTTGTTGAAAAGTATGATTTACTTGCAGTCCCTGTTGTGGATGAACAGAACAGACTTGTGGGTATTATTACTGTTGATGATATTATTGATATTATTCGTGAAGAAGCCACAGAAGATATTTATAAAATGGCTGGTACTACAGATGATGAAGTTTTAATGGGTAATAAATCTCTAAAAATTGCAAAAGTTAGACTTCCATGGTTATTAATTACTTTTGTAGGAGAATTAGTTTCAGGTTTTGTCATCACTTTTTTTCAGGGAAGGGTTCAGGAATTTGTTGTTTTGGCTAGTTTTATGCCTCTTATTATGGCAATGGGTGGTAATGTGGGAAGTCAGTCAGCAACAATACTAATTAGAGGAATGGCTTTAGGTAGAATTGATAGCAAGAATCTAGGTAAGATTATTTTTAAAGAGATAAGAGTTGGTATGATTATGGGATTGATTATGGGATTGTTACTTGCTTTAGTTGCTCCTATTTGGCACGGTGATCCTAAATTGGGAATAATAGTTGGTACTGCTATGTTTGCAGCTGTGACGTTTTCTACTTTTACGGGGACTTTTGTGCCTGCTACCTTGATAAGGTTTAACTTTGATCCAGCTGTTGCTTCAAGCCCTTTTATCTCAACTTTAAATGATATTACAGGTTTAACAATTTATTTTACCATTTCAATGTTATTATTATCAATTCTTTGATGAACAGAGTTAAAACTGAGGCAATAATATACAAATTGTTAACTTATTCTGACAGATCAGCTATTGGTTTTCTCTTTACAAGAGAATATGGGGTTATAAAGGTTTTTATATCAAGGGCTTTTGGAAAAAAGGGTGGAGTATTTAAGTTTTTGCCAGGTACAGTTGATTTTCTTTTAAAAGAAAGTTCTGGACTGCATAAATTTTATGGATTTGAGCCTAATATTAAATATTATTTTTTTATTGAAAACCCATATATACTTGTGAGACTTAACTTAATATTTAAATTATTAGATGAATTTGGATTAGATTATGAGCATAATAATTTATTGTGGAAAATGATTTTGGGTATAAGAAATGATAATATTTATAAATCTACGGTTTATATAACATATTTTATTTTAAAACATTCTGGATTTTTGTCTGAAATAAATTGTTATGAATGTGGTAAGAAAAGAGATCTTTTACTTCAAGATGATGGTACAGTAAAATGTAAAAAATGTTGTGCAGGAACTGGTATTGTGATTGAAGATAAAATAGTAGATTTGTTTAAATTGCTAGAAAATGCGAGAAAATACAAAGCTACACATATTGATAAACGATTAGAAAAACTTTATATGAACTATATAAAAAACGTGGTAACTCAAACTTTAAAAAAAAGTTTTAAAGTTTTTGATATACTTTATATCTAGATGCCGCAGGAAAGCGGCATCTAGATTAATAGTTTGTTTTCTATTTTTTTAGCATTTTGTAAATATCAACGGGTAGCATCCCTTTTTGAATACTTATATCCTTAATCTTTGTATTGTCATCAAATTTAAATCCTTTTGTTTTTAATATATCTTTTGCTTTTTCAAAGTTAATATTATATAATTCACTCATTTCTTTTAATGTTAGTTTTCCAAGACCTGTTGGTGTGTTTTCTTCTGTACTATTTGTGGTTTTGTTCTGCGATAGTTCTTTAGCATTTCTAATTAATTCGTAAATTTTTTGTGGTGTTGTGTTATTTTTTATTGCAATGGTTTTAAGGGTATCGTTAGGACTGTTAATTTTGATTTCGTTTTCTTTTAAAATTGACTCTGCTTTTTGTAAATCTATGTTAAATTTTGTACAGAAATTTTCTAAAGATAACAGTTCTCCATGGGATATTGGAGGAGTTCCAAGTACTTTTTCCCAATATGTCTTAATATTATCACTAAAAATGATTACTGTGTTGAAGGGTTTCAGATTATAATAAGTTCCCAAGAATGTGAGCAATGTTATTAATAAGGCTATTATGAAGTTTGGGGTAAGGATAACAAGTTTTTTATGTTTGTTTTTTAAGTAATGTATTATAGCTTTCCAGTTATAGTAAATATGAAGGATTCCAAAAATTAGAAAAATTAGTGAAAACATGATATGAATATTTGTATATTCAGTTTTTGTTAAACCTGCAAATTTCCATATTGCCCAATAAGCTACTCTTCCTTGTGGTGCAATATAAAGCATAGATCCTGTATAGGCGAGTATTAAAAAAGATAATAGAAGAATAATAGAAGTAATTTTCTTTAAAGATAACATAAACAGACCTCCGTTTTTGTAGAATTAGAAACAAAAAATGTGCCAAATTAAATATGTTACATTTAATTTTTGTTTTTTGAAAGGTAGTGTATAGTGTTAGAATAGGTTGTATATAGTTAATTATTAATTTGGTAATACAAACTTAATTTAAAAACGAATAAGTTATGTTTAGTAAAAGTTTCAAAATTAGTCAGTTTTGAGAAAAAATTACACACTAATGTGTAAAATTTACACTTTGTAGTGGTTAATTAGTTATTTCATGAATATAAATGAACAGTGTAGAAATATATTTGTTATTAATTAGTTGTCATTTTTATGGAATCTTTTAATTGTTTTTAAAGATTTATCTCGATATTGGTTCATTTATGATTTAATAAGTTGATTATTCATTCACTCATTTTTATTGTAAAAGAACACAATGTTATTTTAAAATTAAGAAAAATAGGAATGAGGTAAGGTATGAATCATCCATTTTTAATTCAAGGGGGTATGGGAGTTGGAGTATCGAATTGGCGGTTGGCTAGAGCAGTATCTGCATCAGGAGGATTAGGGGTTGTTTCAGCAACGGCTCTAGAAACAATTTTGGCTAGAAGGTTACAAGAGAAAGATGAAGATGTTGTTTATGCATTGTTACATTTTCCGATCAAAGAGGTTGCAGAAAGAATTTATACAAGATTTTTTGGAAAAAAAAGAAAGGATGGGAGCTATTTACCTGTCCCTTTTTTTAGCTTAAATCCTTCTGATGAATTGATTGAGCTTACAGTTGCTGCAAATTTTGTAGAAGTATTTTTAGCTAAAAAAGGGCATAATTCACCAGTTGGTATAAACTTACTTGAAAAAGTTCAATTAACTACACTCTATTCACTATATGGGGCAATGTTAGCTGATGTGGATTATGTAATTATGGGTGCTGGAATTCCACGGGAAATACCTGGAATTTTGGATAGATTTTCAAAAGGGTTAGATGCTGAACTTACTTTGAATGTGACTGGAGCTTCAAAAGATGAAAAATTTAAAATGTTTTTTAGTCCTAGAAGTTTTATGCAGAAAAAAGCAATTGAGCTAAAACGTCCATATTTCTTTGCTATTGTTTCTTCAAATGTATTGGCAACAACGCTTGTTAAAAAATCCACAGGAAAAGTTGATGGGTTAGTTATTGAAAATTATATGGCTGGGGGGCACAATGCTCCTCCAAGAGTAAAAGGGGTTTTTGATGTAAACGGAGCTCCTGTTTATGGTGAAAAGGATAAAATTGATTTTGAAAAAATTAAAAAACTTGAGGTACCTTTTTATTTAGCAGGAAACTATGTAACTCAAGAAAAAATATCAGAAGCGTTATCAAAAATTGGCGCTACAGGTGTTCAGGTAGGAACTATCTTTGCTTTGACAAAAGAATCTGGTTTTAATGAAGATATTAAACTTAAATTAATAGAAATGATAAAAGGTGGTACTATAAAAGTATTTGCTGATCCACTTGCTTCTCCTACAGGTTTTCCTTTTAAAGTTGCACAAGTTGAAGGCACTTTATCTGATGAGAAGATTTACTTAGAAAGGAAAAGAATATGTAACTTTAGATATTTAGCAGAGCTTTACAAAGATAAAAAAGGTAAAATAGGTTATAGGTGCCCTGCTGAACCAGTTGATGAATATGTGAAAAAAGGCGGAGATGTGAAAAATACCAAAGGTAGAAAATGTCTTTGCAATGCCTTGTTAGCAAATATTGGTTATGGAAATGTATATAAAAATGGATATAGAGAACCGTACCTTATTACACTAGGTGATAGTGTGAGATTTTTAGAACATTTACTTCCTGATAAAGGGTTACCGACTGTCAAAAGTGTGATTACAAAATTAAAAGAGTATATAAACAGCTGCCACTAAAGAAGTGACAGCTTGAAATTAGATACTTTGATATTTTTTTGAATTATAAGAAATACATCCCAATTAAGCCCGCAGTTGTCATTGTGAAAAAATATGGAATGGCTAACTTTATCATTTCAAAATAGGATAATCTGATTAGTGGTGCAACAGCAGAAGTTAATAAAAATAGGAATGCTGCTTGTCCATTAGGTGTTGCTATCGAGGGGATATTTGTTCCCATATTTATAGCAATTGCCAACTTTTCAAATTGAGCTTTGGATATAAGTCCAGCTTTAAACGCTTCTAATGTTTCACTTGCGTAAACAGTTGCAACAAAGACATTATCACTTATCATAGATAATATCCCATTTGCTGTAAAATAGGCAACTTTTTGGGTATTCCCATCAAGACCTATTACAAGTTTGGTTATAGGTGTAAAAAGATTTTGATCATGAATAATAGCAACAATGGCAAAGAAAACTACTAAGAGTGCAGTAAAAGGTAATGCTTCTGTAAATGCGTTACCTATTTTGTGTTCATCGATTATTCCTGTAAATGCTGTAAGTAATACAATAATCATTAGACCAATAAGGCCAATTTCTGCAATATGGAAAGCTAGGGAGATAATAAGAATTATCCCTATAAATCCTTGAGTCAGTAGTCTTGCTTTATATTTATTATCTGACATTAGGTTTTGTTCTTCTTTATATTTTTCCAAAATAGTTCTAACGCTTTGTGGTATTTCATAGTGATATCCGAAAATTTTAAATTTTTCTAATATGATACATGTAATTAGACCTGTGATTAATACGGGAATTGAGACAGGGGCAGTATGGATGAAAAAATCTACAAAGTCCCAGCCTACAATCTTTCCAATAAGTAAATTTTGTGGTTCACCAACTAGTGTGGTGGCTCCACCAAGAGCAGTCCCAATAGCTCCATGCATTAATAAGTTTCTTAAAAACCCTCTGAAATTTTCTAAATCTTTTTTGAGATTATCTTTAAACTGACTATCATCTGATAAATCAAATTCCTTATCCGTATGACTTTCTGATACTACTTTATGGTAAATTTGATAAAATCCGTATATAACCGCTATGATAACTGCCATAACAGTTAAAGCATCTAAAAAAGCCGAAAGTAGTGCTGCAAAAAATGAAAATAATAGAGATAAGTAAAGTTTTGATTTTACTTTAATTAAAACTTTAGAAAAGATAAAAAGTAACCCTTCTTTCATAAAATATATTCCGGCTACCATGAATATCATAAGTAAAATAAGAGGAAAGTTGACCACGACTTCTTTGTATACTGTTTTAGGAGATGTCATGTTTAATATAATGGCTTCAAGAGCTATTAAACCACCAGCAGGTAAAGGATAACATTTTAGAGCCATAGACAATGTGAATATAAATTGAATCATAATAATCCAACCAGTTATAAAAGGTCCTAAAACTTTTAAAAGAACAGGGTTGATTAACAGAAAGATTATGATGGTATATTTATACCAGTTTGGTGCATTACCAAGAAAGTTATTCATCATGCTTTTCAAAATACTTTTTTGCATAAAACCTCCATTTTTATGTAAATGTATTAGAAATTAAGATAACTAAACTAAAAGATAATTTTTATTTGATCTTATATTTTTTTATAAAAACATAAAACTCCGTTCTATAAACTACTACTAATTAAACAAGCTAGTCTAAATTAACTAATTATATATTAAAGATATTTTTTAATTAAGTCAAACACTATTTTGTTTTGATAGTAAGATGTTTTTTGTAGAAATTTCTATTTCAGCTATATCAAGCATGGTATTTATTAGAGATACTTTTAAGAATTTTCTTAAATCATGCAATGTGATTGTGGATTCAAGTAGTAATTTTTTATCAATATAAAATTGTCTTTTTGTGCCATTCAAAAGATAAGTCTTTGGTGTAAACCAATTTTGTCCATCATAAAAAGCAAGATTAGAAAAAGTTGTATCAGTTATAAAGCCATTTTTAACTATAATTGCTTCTTCATTTTTGGATAAATTTTTTTTAATTGTATCAAATGCCTGTCTGTTAAGGAATTTGTATGGGTAAGTTATATTATTATTGACAACCATTTTTAACTTTTCAATATGCTTAATTTGATATTCTTCAAATTCTATTTTTACTATTTTTTCATCGTAAATGATTCTGGTTTTGAAAAGACCTGATGTTGGATAATTGGTTGTTTGTAAAATATCTATTAAATCAATTTCTTTTTTTATTCTAAACAATTCAAATCTAGAACGATTGAATCTTTTATTATGATAATCTAAATTATAAAATATTCCATTTTTTAATTTAATTGTTTCAACAAGTAGGGACATAAATCTTATTTATAAGCTCCATATATTCTTTTTCAGGATTAGAATAGATTGTAATCCCACCACCACTTTTATAAATTAACTTGCCATCAATCCTTTCAATAAATCGGATTATAACACATGAATCAATGTTTTTCCCATCAAAAATGCCTGCAATACCTGTATAAAAACCTCTGTCATAGATTTCAGCATTTTTAATTATTTCCACAGTTTTTCTTTTTGGAGCACCAGATATTGAACCAGCAGGAAGAAGTTTTAAGAAAATTTCTGCTAAATAGTTTTTGTAATCCAATGGTAATTTTCCTATTATTTCTGAGCTTACCTGTAAAAGATCTTTGTTGTTTGATCTGATTTTTGAGATAAACCTGAATTTTGTTACAGTGACATCAGTTGATACCATATTTAAGTCATTTCTCAGCAAATCCACAATTGTTATATGTTCGGCAAGCTCTTTTTCATCTTTTAAGATTTTTTCTTCTGCGTCCTGTAATGAGGCATCAATTGTTCCTTTCATAGGGTAGGTATATATGAACCCATCTATTATTTTTATAAAAGTTTCAGGTGAAAAGAAGATAAAGTGATCATAAAATTTCAATTTATATAATGCCTTACTTTTGCAAAAGATTTCATCAAAGCTTAAGTTTGAGTAAATTTCAGTGGGAAAAGTGAGGTTAACAAGATAGCTGTTACCAAGTTTCAGGTGATTTTGAACTATATTAAAGCTTTTCAAATATGTTTCATAATCCACAGGCGTTGATGTAAGTTCTACTTTTTTATCAATCTGCTTATTGTGAAAGTTTGAAATTCCGTTGAAATTAAACATTATTTCGTTTGTTTTTAATTGATCTAACGGTGATATGAAAAAATTTTTCATATGAAAGTCAATTAAAAATAAGAATGGAGTTTCAGCTTTAATATAATAATTAAAATCTTTTATGAAAGAATATTTATCAACGTATAAATTCTTTTTACTGTTTGCTACAGTAGTCAATTACTTAACACCCCGAATATAAAGAATTGAGTAAGTTACGGGTATTTTGTTATTTTCATTTTTAAAGAGTTCTTCATAAAGTCTGCAGAAATTAATGTAAGATTGCTTAGATGTAAAGGATTTTTTCATATCTAATAACTGGTGAAAGGATATATGTTATTTTGATAATGATTTAAAGTTGATTAAGGAAGGTTATTTAACTCTTTAATTATATTTTCTATTTCTTCATCACTAAAGCCTTTTTCTTTACACACCTCAAAAACTGTTCCCCAGATAGGTTCGCCACACTTGACACATATAATTCCCTTTTTTCTTAGAAAATCCACGCTGGATGGTTTTATATTTACCAGTTCTTCAATGGTTGTATTTTTGTCAATCATCAACAACCCTCCTTATTAATCTTAATATTGTAGGATGACCTGTTGAATATTTTATTCCTCTATCAATAAAAATTGATTTTATAGTATTAAAGTTATCGTTACTGATATAATTGGTTAATTTATGCAGATTTAACCCCATAATTCCAACAGGGGAATAGATTGCATCATCAAAGGTATCTAAGATACTTTTGTTTATGTCGAGAAAAAGGTAGTTTTCATTGTAAAACTTTTCAAATGTTGTCTTAGTTATTGAGTTGGCTAGAGATAAAAACTCCTTTTCTTTTGTCATTTCAAAAAAGTGAATGAGTGCCATAATGGTAAATGAGTAATCTTCAAGGGTTTCATGTTTAAATATTTCACTGTGATAGTTGATTCTGTAAATACGAGATTTTGATATTTGAAAGGTTTTCAACTTGTTAAATAGTGAGACTGCATGGTTGAAATAGTAATCATCATTAGTAATTTCTGCAAATGTCAGCAGTGCATCCACAAAAAGCATATTCCAGCTACAGATTATTTTATTGTCTTTTTCAGGTTTTTCTTTGGTATGGTTTTCTGATATTTTTTCAAAGTAAATATCAAGTTTTTTATATGTTTCATAATCAACGTTATCTTTCAAGTATATGAACCCATTGTTATTTATTATAAAGTTTTGTAAGTTTTGAGGTAAGATAGATAATTGTTCTTCATGTAGATGGTAAAAATAGCCTTCTTGAAATTTTCCTTCTTCATTTAGGCTATCTGCATTCATCGATGCTATAAGGCCGTTTTCGGTATTAAACTCTTCTAAAATGAAGTCAAGAGTTTTCCTTGCAATGTGATAAAATAACGGTTCTTTTGTTTTTTCATAAAGTTTAATTAAAAACAGTGAATTGAGTGCATTGTCATAAAGCATTTTTTCAAAATGTGGATAACTCCAGTTTTCATCCACACAATATCTAAAAAATCCACCGTTTATATGGTCATATAATCCTGAAAGAGCTAGCTTTTTACCAGTGAGATAGAGATAGTCCAGAAGATTTTCATCTTCACTTTCCAGTAAATATAGAAGATAAGGGATGTTTGGGAATTTATTGTTGCCTTTTAGTCCTCCCTTTTTAAAATCTAAAAGGGATATAATTCTTTCGTGAATCTGTGAAATGTTTATTAAGTGAAGTGGAAAATTATCGATTTTATAAAAATCTGAAATAAATTGGTTATATTTCTTAATAGATTTATCAATTTGTTCAGACTGATTATGGAAGATATTTATCATTTGATTCAATAAATTTTTTAAAGATATTATTCCGTATTTTTCCTCTTTTGGAAAATATGTACCAGCAAAAAAAGGTTCTCCTTCAGGAGTTGCGAAAACGGATAAAGGCCATCCACCTTGTTTATTTGTAATTTGAATATAGAATTGATACTTTTTATCAATCTCTGGGTATTCTTCTTTATCAATTTTTATGGGGATAAAATTTTCATTTAAAATACTTGCAGTTTCATTATCTTCAAAAGATTCGTGAGCCATTATGTGGCACCAGTGACAGGATGAGTATCCGATACTTATGAAAATGGGTTTATTCAATCTTTTGGCAAGCTCTAGTGTTTCATTATTCCAAATTTGCCATGCAACGGGATTGTTTGCATGTCGTTTTAAATAATGACTATGTTCTTTATACAATACATTTTCAATCATGATAGCTAAAATTTCCCGTTAAATATTTTAAAAAATGATTCAAGGAATATTTTTGGTTTATCTGACTTAATTGCAATCCATACATTCCATGATTTAATATTGTAAAAATAGTTTACCATATTAAAACCAAAAGTTTCATAAATTGCAACATCTTTTACTTTTAGTAATTTAGGCTGTGAATAAACTTTGCTATTTTGTATTTTTTGAGCCATTATTTCAATTTGTTCTTTTGCTTCTATTGGAGTGTAAGATTTTGATAACCATATATATGCAATATTGTTTTTCAATTTATATGTAGCAACGTAAGCATCTTCTAGTTTTATATGTTTTCCATGTAGCATATAAATATCATTTTTAGCGTCTTTACCTCTCTTTAAAACTACTAATTTATAGTCTGCAATATTACTTGGTATTTCAAGTGCGAATAGATAAAAAGGTAGTAAAATAAGTAATATAATTATTAACGTTTTATTCATATTTCCCCCAATGAATTTTATTGTATTGTAAGCTATTTTTAGGGTGTCCTTCCTTTTTTTCAGCTGGGTAGCCAATCCCAATGATACATTCAATCATATAATTTCTTGGAATATTTAGTACGTTTTTTACATAATCTTCCGCGCTTATTTCATTATTATGTTCTCTTAACCTTATTTGAGCCCAACAACTACCAAGTCCCAAAGATTCTGCCGTATACTGTAATGTAATTGCTGCTATTGAGCAATCTTCAATACAAACATCTGATTTGTTTGTATCTGCTATTATTACTACGGCTAAAGATGCACTTTTAATAAAAGATGATCCGTGTGCTTTTGCAGTTGATAGCTGTTTTAGAATATTCTTGTCATCAACGAAGATAAATTCCCAAGGGGTTAAGTTTCTTGATGATGGTGAGCGAAGGATAGCTTCCTTTAAAATTTCAATTTTTTCGGCCTCAATTGGTTTGTCTTGAAACTGTCTAATGCTTCTTCTTTTTCTTAATAGCTCTATCATGTTCATCTCCTCAAATTTTAATCTTTAATAAGCATAACTACAAAATAAAATAGAATTTATTAAAGTCAATTGATATTGATAAAAAATTTATAAAGTGTTATAATTTATTATGCTTATAAGGCTTATATTATACATTGTATTTCTATTTATTCTTTTTTTACCAAATTTAAATTACGCTGAAACTTTTAAGGTTGGTATTTGGCATAATCCCCCACTTTCGTATGTGAAAGGTAATAAAATAGGTGGATTCATTGTAGATATTTTCAAATATGTTGCTGAAAAGAGGAGTATAAAATATGAAATAATAACAGGGAGTTGGGACAAGTTATATAAAGAACTAGTAGAAGGGAAAATAGATATTTTATTACCTATTGGTTATTCTATTGAACGTTTACAATTTATGAAATTCACCTCTCCTGATTTTCCTTTATTGACTAACTGGGGGCAAATAATTTCTATTGATAATAACATAAAATCTATGCAGGATCTTAGTGGAAAGACAATTCTTGTAGTCAATAATGATGTTTTTTTTAAAGGTTCACAAGGATTAGCAAGTAATTTAAGTAGTTTTAATGTAAAATCGAATATTATTGTAAAAGAGGATTATGATCATATAATTAGTGGACTGATCAAAGGAGAAGGGGAGGCTGGTTTAGTAAGTAGGCTTTATTTAACACAATTAAAAAATAGTAAATTATATAAAACTAATTTGATTTTTAATCCTGTTAAGGTTGTTTTTGCCTTTAATAAGGATTTTGACGATAATGTAATTTCAAAAATAGATGATGAATTGAGGAAATTAATTGAAAATAGGCACTCTTACTATTATAAGAGGTTAAATTTATTTTTTAATAATTATGTTGATAGCCATAAACATTTTAACTTTTTAGTTGTAACTATATTAGTAATTTTAATAGGAGTATCTTTTCTTTTATTTATTTTCAATAAATACTTACATAGAAAAATTGAGATTAAAACTGCAGAGTTAAAAAATGCTCTTAGAAAATTATCTGAAAGTGAATTAAGACTAAACTTAATTCTCAATTCTGCACCTCATGTTATTTTTATTTTTGATGAAGACGGCACTTATTTAGAGATTATAACATCTAATGAAGGTTTACTATATGATTCTAAAGAAAAACTATTAGGTAAAAAGATTAGTGAAGTAATGGATGAATCGAAATCCAGAGAGTTTATGAATATTATAAAAAAAGTGATTGAGACCAATAAATTACAAATAATTAGATATGAGTTATCTGTAAAAGAAGGGTATGAATATTTTGAAGGAAGAGTAATACCCATTGATTTGGGATATTCTAAAAAAACAATTGCATGGTATGCTATTGATATCACAGAGCTTAAAAATGCCATAAATAAAGTAGTTGAAGAAAAAGAAAAACTAAATGCAATTTTAAAGTCAATATCTGAAGGTGTAATAGGTATAGATAAAAATATGAAGATTATTTTTTATAATGAAGCTGCATTGGATATTTTAAAGCTTAGGGGTTTTAATTTATATGGAAAAGATTTTAATGAAATAATAAAAATTTATAAAAATGGTACAAGAATTAATATACCTTTCAATGAAATCTTCAAAAAAGGGATAAAAGGTGAGTTGGAAAATGATTGTATATTAAAATTACATGATGGTTCACCAATATATATAAGTGATAGTTTTGCTCCACTTTATGATGCGAAGAGCAAGATATCTGGAGCTGTTTTTGTTTTTAGTGATATCACTGAGAAAAGATTGATAGAGAGCCGTTTATATCAAGCAAAACAGTTTGAATCAATTGGTAAATTTGCTGGGGGGTTGGCTCACGATTTTAATAATTACCTTGCAGCCATAAGAAATTATGCAAATCTTCTTGCAAATTATGATGATGTTTTTGTTAAAAATATTGCTGTTGGTATAGATAAAATAGTAGAGCAATCGATTGGGATTACTAAGCAGTTACTTACATTTTCTAAAGGTGGAGAGCCTGTTAAAAAGAAGGTTGATATAATTAGTATTATTAATGATTGTGTTGAAATTGTTTTAAGTGGTACTGCTATTCAAGTAAAAAGAAATTTTCTTGAAAAACCCGTTATTTGTGAGGCTGATCCACATCAACTGGCACAAGTGTTTACAAATTTACTTTTAAATGCAAGAGATGCTATAAAAAACGATGGTGAAATAGTAATAAGCACAACAGAAAAATTGTTAAATGAAAATAATTTTTTTGGATTATTGCCTGGAAAATATATTGAGATTAGATTTAAGGATAATGGTCCTGGTATACCACATGAATTATCTGATAAAATATTTGAGCCTTATTTTAGTACAAAAGAAAAAGGGCATGGTCTTGGATTGTCAGTATGTTATTCAATAATAAAAAAACATAATGGGATAATATATTTAAATCAAAGAGTTGATAAAGGTGCTGAGTTTATAATTTTGTTAGAAGTATATGATGATGATTGTACGGAAACATTTCAAATGGAAATGATGCCTAAATATAATCTTCAAATACTTTATATGGATGACGAAAAAATGTTAAGAGATTCATTTGAAATGTTGATTAGATCTCTTGGTTGTCAAATTGAGGTGTCTAAGAGTGGTGAAGAAGTTGTTGAAGCAATTAAAGTTGCTAAATTTGATATAATTTTTTTAGATTTAACAATTATTGGTGGAATTGGTGGTGTTGAAACTGTAAGAAAAATTAAAAATGAAAATCCTGATTTGTATGTAGTAGTTACTAGTGGTTATTCGAATAATGATGCAATTTCTAATTATAAGGAATATGGATTTGACGATTATCTTATAAAACCTTTTAGTCTTGATGAAATAAAAAGAGTGATTGATAGATATTTGAGATATAAAAAAAATAAATGAAGTTTGTTGTTGTCGGAAAACTATGAAAAATATTTTGGTTGGAAATTTATAAATACAAGGTTTTATAAGAAATGAGTAGACGTCAGAACATAAATCGCTTGACAAGTTTGAGAAATTTATATATTTAGAGCGACGGATTTTAATTGGGGCGTCGCCAAGCTGGCAAGGCAGCGGACTTTGGATCCGCCATTCGCAGGTTCGAATCCTGCCGCCCCAGCTGATAAATTTATGAGAAGATTGCCACGTATTAATACTTTAGTCATCAAAATTGGTAGTAATATCTTAACAAATGAATCTTCTATAATCGATCATAATTATATTAAAAGTCTTGCTCAAGTAATAGTTGAAATTAAGTCAAAAATACAAAACATACTTATTGTTAGTTCTGGTGCTGTAGCAGCAGGAATCCAGGTTTTGGGATTACAAGAGAAGCCAAAAGAGATTTCTAAACGGCAAGCTTGCGCGGCTGTTGGACAACCAAAATTAATACAAATTTATGAAAATGCATTTGAATATTATGGTCTAAAAGTGGCTCAAATTTTGATAACGAAAGATGATTTTTCAAACAGAAGAAGATATCTTAATGCTAAATATACTATTAGAGAACTTTTTAATAATAATGTAATACCTATCGTAAATGAAAATGATACTGTGGTTGTGGAAGAGTTAAAGTTTGTTGACAGCTTTGGTGATAATGATAACTTATCTGCTCTTATGGCTGGTTTAATAAGTGCTGAATTGTTATTGATTTTATCTGATGTGGATGGGTTTTTTACAGCTGATCCTTCCCAGGATAGTAATGCAACTTTGATTTCTGAAATAAAATATTTTGATAGTAAGTTACTTGGTATGGCTGGAGATTCTATTACATCTGTTGGAACGGGTGGGATGAAATCTAAGGTTTTAGCTGCAAAAAAAGCACTGAATGCTGGGTGTTATGTTGGTATAGTAAATGGAAGAAACCCTGAAAATATTAAAAGATTTTTAAATGGTAATAATATAGGTACATATTTTTCTCATCTTGAAGATCCTCTAAAAAAAAGAAAACTATGGATTGCATATGCAGCTATTCCAAAAGGGGAGATTGTTGTGGATGAGGGAGCAAAGAAAGCCGTGGTTTGTGATAAAAAGTCTCTTTTACCAAGTGGTATAGTGAAAGTTAATGGTCGTTTCAATATAGGAGATGTAGTAAGAATTGTTGATCAAAAGGGTAAGGAGCTTGGAAGAGGCAAGGTGAGATACAGTAATATTGAAATTGAAAAAATTAAAGGAAAAAAGACTTCTGAGATAGTAAATATATTGGGTTATAAATTTAGCGATGAGGTAGTACATAGAGATGATTTTGTTTTATCAGATTTTTTGGAGGAGTAGATGAGTTTTTTAGAGCAGTTAAAAAAGGTAAAAGAAGCTTCACTAAAATTAATGCATTTAAAAACTGAAACTAAAAATGATATTTTAAAACAACTTGCTGATAATTTGGATAAAAATAGATGCAAGATAAAAGAAGAAAATGCTAAAGATTTAGCTAATGGTGAAAAAGTGGGGCTAAATAAAGCTCTTATGGATAGATTGCTATTAAATGATAATAGAATAGATTCAATGATACAAGGGGTTTTGGATATACTAAGTCAGGATGACCCAGTAGGAGTGGTTGAAAAAGGGTATAAAAGACCTAATGGTTTGAAAATATATAAAGTAAGAGTGCCTATTGGTGTAATAGGTATTATCTTTGAGTCAAGACCAAATGTTACTGTTGATGCAGCTGCTCTTTGTTTAAAGTCGGGTAATGCTGCTGTTTTAAGAGGTGGTAAAGAGGCTTTTAACTCAAATAGAATTTTAGGTAATATAATCCAAGATACCATTGTTAATTGTGGCTTGATGAGAGAGACTGTTTTGGTAATAGAAGACAGTGAGAGAAAACTTATTTATGATATGCTAAAAGCAAAGAATTACATAGATTTAATTGTACCAAGAGGTGGAGAAGGGCTTATTCAGTTTGTGACAGAAAACAGTCTAATTCCAATTGTTAAGCATGATAAAGGGTTGTGCCATGTGTATATCGATAAGGATGCAGATATTGATAAAGCTGTAAAGATTGCTTTTAACGCTAAGGTTCAGCGTCCTGGAGTATGTAATGCTATGGAAACACTTTTAGTTCATAAAGATGTGGCTGAAGAGATTTTACCTATACTTAAAGATGAGTACGAAAAAGTGGGTGTAGAATTAAGAGGGTGTTGGCGGACAATGAAAATAATTGATATTATTCCCGCTACTGAAGATGACTGGGAAACAGAATATCTAGATCTAATTTTGTCTATAAAAATAGTGGGATCTATTGATGAAGCGATAGATCATATAAATAGATACGGATCTTCACACTCGGAAGCAATTGTTACTGAGAACTACTCTATTGCACAAAAATTTTTAGACGAAGTAGATGCTGCTGCAGTTTATGTTAATGCTTCTACAAGGTTTACTGATGGTGCAGAATTTGGACTTGGAGCTGAGATTGGAATCAGTACTCAAAAGCTTCACTGTAGAGGTCCCATGGGAGCTTATGATTTAACAACAACAAAATATGTTATTTATGGTAATGGACATATAAGGTGATGAAGGGTTGATTAATTGAGAATAGTACTTTTTGGAGGGACATTTAACCCAATACATAATGGTCATATAGAGTTAGCTAAGAAGGTATATGAAGATTTTAATGTAAGTAAATTCTTTTTTATTCCTGCAAAAATACCTCCTCATAAAAACCTAGGCTTAGTGCCTGCTGAGAAGAGGTATGAAATGGTAAAGCTGGCTTTGGATAATTGTTTGACAGGAAACTTTGAAGTATCAGATTTTGAGTTAAAGCAAGAAGGAGTTTCTTTTACTTATAAAACATTAAAACATTTTAAAAAGATGTATCCTGAAGATACACTTTTTTTCTTAACTGGTAGTGATATTTTTGCTACTATAGATACTTGGCAGAATTGGAAAGAGTTGTTTAAATTTTCTAATTTTATTGTTGCAAATAGAAAAGAAATGCCTTTTGATAAAATGATGAGTAAAATACCTAAAGAATTAAAATCATTAGTTATTGATTTATCTGATTATGTTGATCAAAAAGAAGGAGTAATAATTTTGTATAAAATTAATGAGATTCCTATTTCTAGTACTGTGATAAGAAAAAAATTTAAAGATAAAACTATTTTTGACTGTTTACCTAAGGTTGTCAGAGATTATATTCAAAAAAATAAATTATATCAGGAGGTGTGATGGAAAATTTGAAAGAAATTGTAAAAATACTTGATGATAAAAAAGGTGAGAACATTGTTGCTTTTAATATTTCACCTGTTTCCTCTTTGGCTGATTATATGGTAATTTGTACTTGTAATTCAGAAGTACATCTAAATGCCGTAACTGATGCTTTGCTTTTTGAAATGAAACAAAAAGGTGTGATTCCAACTGGGGTAGATGGGATAGGTAAGTCGAAATGGGTTTGTGTTGATTTTGGAGATGTGATTGTTCATCTTATGACTGAAGATAGTAGAAGTTTTTACGATTTGGAATCTATATGGGGTGATTGTGATAGAGTTAATGTTTTTGTGTAGGGCAGTATTATGGGAACTGTTAGACAGGAAATAATTTCTATTTTAACTAGTGGTTATTTCACTGCAAAGGAACTTTCCAAAACACTTTCTTTGAGTGAAAAAGAGATTATAGAACACTTGAAGGAAATAAATAAAAGTCATTTTAGAATTGAAATTCGTAATTCTCAATGTAAGAAATGTGGTTTTAAATTTACAAATTTAAAGCATTTTAAAAAGCTTTCTAAATGTCCTTCTTGCAAATCAACATTTATTAGTGAACCTGAATTTACGGTTAGAAAATGATTGTTGCTCTTTTTGAGCCAGAAATACCACAAAATACAGGTAACATTGCAAGACTTTGCGCAGCTACGGGTGTGAAGTTATTATTAGTTGGAAGACTTGGTTTTAGTCTTTCAAATAAATATCTTAAAAGAGCAGGGATGGATTACTGGGATTATGTGGATTGGGAGTGGATAAAAAGTATAAATGAATTTTTTGAGAACTTTAAACAAAAGGAATATGATTACAGATTTATTTCAAAATTTGGGAACAGCTATTTTACCGAAATAGAAGAGGATTTTGAAAGGGATACTATTTTAATTTTTGGAAACGAATCTTATGGTTTACAGGAATGGATAAGGGAAAAATATAAAGATTATTTATATAGGATTCCGATGATAGAAGGGATGAGGAGCTTGAACTTATCAAATTCTGTTGCTATAGTTGTGTATCATCTTTTAGCTAAAAAAGGCTTTGATGGACTTTGTTAAAAATTATTTTAAATATATTGAAACATATGAAATATTACTTTTTTTATTCATTTTTTTACTGTTCATTTTTGGTTCTGCTGTTTTTATAGACATAAAAAGCAATTCAAAATTGATAAACTATGCTTACTCTTTTCAGAATGAATTGATATCAAAATTTAAAAATAAAATTGAAAGTAATTTTATTGAATTTCAAAGAAAGGCTGCAAATATAATCGATTTAATTGAGGATAATGGAACTGTAGATAATGATGGGATTCAAATTTTTAAAAATAAAAAGCTTATTCTTGATAATTCTGATGTTTATATTAATGACATATATTCTTTTTTAAGTGGAATCAATGATTTATATCTAATTAGAATTATTAGGGAGGTTCCTTATATAATTTACGTTTATAAAAAAGATAATTATTTAGTTATTAAATATCAAAAAGTTAAGAAAATAGTGGACGAAGTCGTTCCGAATAATTTTTATTTTGCTTTAATAAAAGATGATAAAACTTATTTTTTAAGTGATTCATTGTATGGCCTAAAATTTTTAAATAAAAAGTATTATACGGTAAGTTATGAAAATTTAAATTATATAGTTAGTTCAGATATACTTTATGATAATATTAGGGTATTCATTTTATCAAATAAAACAGACTATTTTAGAATACTCAATGAATTAAAGAAAATTTCTTTCATAAACGTTTTAATTGGTATTATTTTTATAACCATGCTAATTCTCATTAGATATTATATTGGAAAATTTTATTATGAGAGGGAAAAGTTTGAACATTTATTTGAGTTTGAGCATGAGAAGTTTGAAAGTATAGTTGAAGCTATTGGAGAAGGTGTTGTTCTTGTTGATAAAAATTACAATATCTTGTGGGCAAATAACTTTATTAAAAACTTAGTTAATTTGAGCGATGGTGAAAAGTGTTTTTTGTCAATTTGTGGAAATGAAGATATTTGTGAAAATTGCAATTTAAAAGATGTGGTAAAAGATAAAAAAGTTAAAACTCGTAGATACAAGGATTTTATAAAAGGTAAAACTGGGCATTATGATGTTATATTGTCTCCATTGCTTAATAGTCAAGGTGAAGTTGTAGCTGTTGTAGAGCTCATAAGGGATTTAACGGATTTGGTTAATTTGCAAATTCAAGTGCAGGAGAGCGAGAATTATTTGAGAAATATACTTGAAAATATTCCTGATGCTATAATTACTTTTGATGCCAATTACAAAATTTTAACAGCAAATATTCAAGCTCAAAAACTTTTCTTTAGCAAAAAACTGGAAGATGATGATATAAGGAAATTTATAAATGATAATCAGTTATTTGAACTCTTAAAAGACAATAGATTTGTTGAACATTACGATACTTATATACAAAAAAATGATAAAAGTATACCAGTAAGAATTTCAGCTTTAGAAATAATTAATGAAAGCGATAAACATAGCCTAATGATAATTAGAGATATGTCTAAAATAAGAGCGCTTGAAGCTCAGCTGATCGAAAGAGAGAAATTATCTGCTTTGGGGTTGCTTGCCGGGGGAGTTGCACATGAAATCAATAATCCACTTGTAGGAATTTTAAATTTTGCTCAGCTTTTGGATAAGAGACTTCCTGAGGGTAGTTATGAAAAAAAACTTGTTAAAACAATTATAGATGCTAGCAAGGATACAAAGAATATTGTTTCTAATTTATTATTGTTTGCAAGACATAAGGAGGGAGAATACAGTAATTTTGATATAAAGGAGTCAATTGATTTTGCTCTAAAAATTCTTGGTTCATCTTTAAAAAAGAAAAATATAAATGTTAATGTAGAAATTTCATGTGATTCCATAATTTATGGTAATAGAGGCAAAGTTCATCAGGTAATCATTAATATTTTATCCAATGCTATAGATGCATTAAATATTGGCGGAAATATTGATATAAAATTTGAATATATTGAAGGGAAAAAGGTTCTTACTGTGAGAGATAATGGTATAGGTATATCAAGTGATGTTAAATCTAAAATTTTTGATCCTTTTTTTACTACCAAAGAGGTTGGAAAGGGTACTGGTTTGGGGCTTGCTATTGTTAAGAGCATAGTGGAAGAGCATGGATGGAATATTGCTGTGAAATCGGAAGAAAATTTTTATACGGAATTTAAAATAATTATCTCATGAGGTAGTAGCAATGAATAAAATATTTGTTATTGATGACGAACGTTATACTCTTGATTTTTTTGAGGCTTTATTGATGGATGATAAAAATATAATGGTGTATAAATATGATTCTCCCTTAAAAGCATTAGAAGACATAGATAAGATTTATCCTGATTTAGTGATTACTGATATTTTAATGCCTGAAATAGATGGGTTGGGAGTATTAGATTATATAATCAAAAACTATCCAGATATCACTGTTATATTAATTACAGCTTATGCTTCCATTGAGAAAGCTGTAGAAGCTATTAAAAAAGGAGCTTTTGATTTTATAACAAAGCCGTTTGATGATTTGGAAGAAGTAACTGTTAGAATAAAAAAAGCCCTCGAAAATAGTCAATTAAAAACTGAGTTAAAAAATTTACAAGAAAATATTAAAGAAGTTTATGGTATTGAGAATATTATTGCTAAAAGTAAACAAATGCTTGATATTTTGTCTCTTATAAAAAAAATTGCTAGTATCAATAGTAATGTGCTAATTACTGGAGAATCAGGCACAGGCAAAGAGTTGATTGCAAGGGCTATTCATAGTTTGAGTGACAGAAGGAATAATCGATTTTTACCAGTAAACTGTGCTGCAATACCAGAAAATTTATATGAAAGTCTTTTTTTTGGATATGAAAAGGGAGCTTTTACCGGTGCATATACTAATAAAAAGGGGTATTTCGAAGAAGCAAATGGTGGTACTATATTTTTGGATGAAATTGCTGAAACAACGCTTAATTTTCAGGCAAAGTTGCTTAGGGTAATTCAAGAAAGAACGATAAAAAGATTGGGGTCTTCTAATATAGTTAATGTGAATGTTAGAATTATAGCTGCAACTAATAAAAATTTGAAAGAAGAGGTGGCTAAAGGTAGTTTTAGGGAAGATTTATATTATCGACTGAATGTGATAAAAATTGAAGTCCCACCATTAAGGGAAAGGAAAGAGGATATCCCATATTTAGTGGAGTATTTCGTGAAAAAATACTCTAAAGAGTTTTGTAAAAATATTAAAAAGATTTCATCCGAATTTTATAAGTTTTGTTATGAGTATGAGTGGCCCGGGAATGTGAGAGAATTGGAAAATGTAATTGAAAGGTGTGTTGCATTAGAAGATGGAGAAGTTTTAACAGATAAATACTTACCAAATGAGTTAAGTCAAGTAGATATAAAGAGGATTAAACCTTATAAAATTGCAAAGGAAGAATTTGAAAAGGATTATATTAGAAAACTTTTAATGATTTCTGGTAACAATATGTCTGAAGCTGCCAAGTTTGCAAAAATTGATATTTCAACTCTTCATAGAAAAATTAATAAATATTTAAAGAAATGAAGAACAAAATTTTACTAACAATATTTTTGTTTTTTTTCTTCAATGGAATTGTTTGGTCACAATTGTTGTTGAGAATTAGTCATGTGGTCAAAAATAATAGTCCTAAAGGAAGAGCTGTAGTATACTTTAAAAAAATTGTGGAGAAAGAGAGCAAAGGTGCAATAAAGATAGAAATTTATCCAGAAGGTATTCTCTTTGATGATAGAGAAGCATTAGTTGCTTTAAAGAAAGGTTTGATACAATTTGCAGTTCCTAGTTTTTCAAAATTTGCAGATATAGTACCGGAATTTCAGATTTATGACATACCATATTTGTTTAAGAATATTCAGCATGTTCATAGAAGTTATTTTGGTAAAATTGGTAGTTTATTGAGAAATAAATCATATGAAAAAGGTTATGTTTTATTGGCTATGTGGGATAATGGATTTAAAGTTTTTACAAATAATAAAAAAAGAATAAAATATCCACAAGATTTAAAAGGACTGAAGATAAGAACCCAGGGAAGTAAAGTTATAAATAAATCTCTAGAGATTGTTGATGCAGTCCCTGTTACAAAACCGTTTAGGATTGTAGTGGATTTACTTAAAGCGGGTTTGATAGATGGTCAGCAAAACACTTACAATAATATTTATACACAGCAATTTTTTAGGTATCAAAAATATTTAACTATTACCAATAATGGTTTTTTAGGGTATGCTTTTATTAGTAGCGTGAGATTTTGGAAAGAACTAAATTTGAAAACTAAAAAAATAATTTTAGATGCATTAGAGAAGGCAACTATATATGAATATAAATTGGCTGAAAAAATAAATTTTGATGATTATTACAGGATTATATTACATTCCAATATTCAGATTATACCATTAACTGATAAAGAGAAAAAAGTTTGGGAGAACTTTTATTACAAACATTATAATGTATTTTATGAGTTTGTTGATAAAAAAATTGTAGATGAGGTGTTTCGATTAGAATAATATTTTACAACTTAATATTTGCTTTTATGCTTTTTATTTCTTTGGTATATGTAAATAATTTTAATGATTTTGATATTAATATAAATTTGCATAATTTTTTGATAAATTTCTTAGTTTTAATCTCTATCATATCATTGATTAGTGGAAAAATGTATTCTTTTGAAAAATATAAAAATAAACAACAGAACGTCTTGAATAACTTATTCTTAATAGTATTTATTGCTTTATTTACTTATAATACAAAATATTTCTATTTTTATATTAGTATAATGATGATTTTTATTTATGGCAGAATGAAAAAATGGTTTTGATATTTGTTTTTGTTTTAACAGTGCTTTTTTTATATCTTAGAGTTAACATTTTTACATATTTGGTAAGTATTTCCTTGCTGTTTGCTTTTTTTTTAAATATAAATTTAGATCAGTTGCAGTTTCTAATGTACATTTCATTAAAAAGAGTTGTAGCATCTGATGAGTTGTTCGTGATTCCGTTTTTGTTGTTATTATCACAGTTTTTGATAAAATATAAAGTGTTTGATAGTATTTTGTTTTGTATTTTGAAGTTAAAAATTCCTAAATTTTTTAAGTTTTATATGATGTTTTTTTTAACTACTACTTTTTTACCTTCAGCAGTATTTGCGAATAGTTATATAGTTAGGTTTCTTAAAATAAATTGTTTTGCTAGTGATGAAAATAAAATATGTTTAGCGCAATTTTTTTCAGTATTTAATTTTATAAGTCCAATTTCTATTCCTATATTGATATATGCTTATCTTTTAAGGTTACCTATAAAAACAGTTATAATAATGTTTATATTGTTATCGCATATCTTTTTTTTAGTAGGTTATCTGTTTTTGTTGAGAAATAAAAATTTTAGATTTATAAATAAAAAAACTGATATGTTTGATGTGTTGTTTTATATATTTATTACAATCTTTTTTTACTACTATATTTTTATTCCAGAATCAATTATGAAGGTTATATCTGTTACTGTAATGTTTACATTTTTATTTTTTTTATTTACAGGTAAATTAAATGTTGTGAAAAATGCTTTGTTGGTTAGGGATGTTTTATTTAGAAGTGGTGTGATAGTTTCTATTCTAATTATGCTTTTTTTTATGAATATGGTAATTATTTATGGTAAATATAATATACTTACATCAAATTTTTTTACTTCTTTTTTTTCTGATAGATATATAATTATTGTATTTCTATTATGTGTGAGTTTTATTTTATTGCAGGTTATAGATCCTATGGCTGTACTTATTATTCTTTATCCTTTTTATCGCATTTTAATAAATGAATATAATTTTAATAAATATGTTTTTGGTATGGGTTACATTTTGTTTTTATCTTTAGGTTTTTTTAGTTATATTAAAAATTTAGTAATTGAAAATTATATTTTAAAATTTAAGATAAGTTATGAATACCTTGGGAATTATTTTTTAAAAATAATGTTATTAATTTCACTTTTATCTTCTGTTATTATGATTTTTATATGAGGGTGTTATGTACAAATTTAAAATCAACAAAGATGATTTTTATTTATTAGAGCAGGATGAGGACTTATCATCAATGGTTGTGGAAGAATTTTTTAAAGATGAAAAAGAGTATAACATTTATTCAGAAGATGATTTAACTGAAAAATTAAAAAAATATAATGTAAGATTTGATCTACAAATAATTAAAGATGAAGATTGGAGTATAAAATGGAAAGAATATTTAAAAGATGGTTGGCTTACATATACTACATATTATACACATTCTTTAAAACAATTTGATGATAGAGATGTTATATATATTAATCCCTCAATGGCTTTTGGTACAGGTGAACACCCCACTACGAAAATTGCAGCAAGACTATTGGAAACATTAGTAAAAGATAGTGTGGTGTTAGAAGTTGGTGCTGGAAGTGGAATACTATCGATATTTGCTGCTATGAAAGGTGCTAAAAAAGTTTATGCATGTGATTATGATATTAACACATTTATTAACTTTAAAGAAAATTGCCAATTGAATAATGTTAGTAATATTCATATGTGGTGTGGTTCAGTTGATTCTTTTAAAACATCTGTTTATGTGGATATTGTGGTTGCAAATATTGTAAGCAGCGTTCTTCTGGCGATTAAAGACCTAATCTTTGGGTTGAATCCTAAATTTATTATATTTTCAGGTATATTGTATGGGGAGAGAGATATATTTCTTAACGAAGTATTAAATAATTACCAAATTGATAGGGAAAGTATTGTTGATGGTTGGTGGGGAGTAAGATTAAAAAGATGTTAGCTGCTATTGGTGATATTCATGGATGTATAAAAACATTAAATAAACTTATGGATAGATTGTTTGCTAAGTATAATGTAGAAACGTTTATTTTTTTAGGTGATTTGATTGATAGAGGCAGTAATTCTAAAGTTGTATTGGATTTTATTAATAATTTTTCCAAACATTACAATTCAATTTTTCTATTAGGTAATCATGAAGATATGATGTTAGATTATTTTTTTTCTGAAGGTAAGTATGATGTTAATGTTTGGTTTGAAAATGGAGGTAGAATGACTGTAAAATCTTTTGACGATGAGATGTGTTTACGATTGATTTCTTTTCAGGATATAAAAAAAGATTTTGTTAGAAAATATGGTGATTATTTAAACATTATAAAAAATTTTAAAATTTATTATATCGTGAAGGGGGTTGAGAAATACTTTTTTAGTCATGCTGGGTGTTTAAAAATGAATATCCCACCTGAGTTTCATAACGATATAGCTACAGAGAATGAAAAAAAGATATTTTATCCTTACATTTGGAGCAGAGAGATTGATAGTTTTAATAAAAAAATTGAAAATACGATTATTATTCATGGACATACACCCGTACAAAAATTCAGTGAGGAAAATAAGCCTTTTGTGAATAGGAATAAAGAAGGGATAGTTTCAATTAATATTGATACTGGTTGTGTTTATGGTTTTAATTTAAGTGCTTTAATACTTAATGAAACAACCGGAGAGTTTGATTTTGAGGTAGTACGATGTCTGGATTAGCATCTGTTTACGAGGATGTCGATAGACTATCTAAAGAAATTTTGTTGTCTTACGAAAATACACATTATGTAAAAAATGTTTTAAGGAAAAAAGTTGGTGATAATCTATATGTTTATTCAAAATTGGAAAAAGGGTTATATAACATAAAAAGTATAAAAAAGAAGTTTATACTTTGTGAAAGGATTGAAGTAAAACAATATGAGGTGAGTGAAAAAATAATAAAAGTTTATCAAGGAAATATGAAACGTGAATATATGGATTTTGTGATTGAGAAGTATGGTGAATTAGGGGTTTATGAGGTAATTATAGTGTTAACTGAATACAGTATAAAAAATGTTACAGAAAAAAAATTACTAAGATATAAAAAATTATTGATTAATGGAGCTATGCAGGCAGATTTGAACTTTTTACCAAAATTAAGTTTGTGTGAGTCAGTATTTAATATTAATGATAATAGTGCTATGAAGCTATGTTTTTATGAAAAAGTTGAAAAAAAGAAATTTATTAACAAAATTGAAAAAACAGTTTCTATATTTATTGGTCCTGAAGGCGGTTTGTCGGATAATGAGGTAACTGCACTAAAAGAACAAGGGTTTGTTTTAATATCACCACTAAAAGGTGTAATTAAGGCTGAAACGGCTGCAGTAGTTTTTGCAGGCATGGTTAGATCGTTGATGGATTGCAATGAATTTGTTTAATAATTGGGATATATATTTTATGAAGAAAGCTATTTCTCAGGCACTTATATCCTGTGAGAAAGGTGATGTGCCTGTAGGAGCTGTTATTGTGAAAAATAATGAAATTATTGCGTACGGAAGGAATAGAAAAGAAGAAAAAAGGAATGCATTATTACATGCGGAAATTGATGCTTTAAATAAAGCTATTAAACTGTTGGGAGATTGGCGTTTAAAAGATTGTAAGATGTATGTTACGTGTGAGCCTTGTGTAATGTGCGCAGGTGCGTTGCTTCATTGTAGATTAGATAAAATAATATTTGGGGTTATTGAACCCAAATTTGGTGGAGTTATTTCTAATGCAAGACTTTTTGACATTCCTTACAATCATAAAATTATATATAAATATGGTTTATTGGCAAATGAAATAAAATATATTATGAAAAGATTTTTTAGGAAATTGCGCCAATAGTAGTGATGTATTCAATTTACGTTTAAAAAGTGGCACTGATATTAGAGATAATATAGATAATTTCCCTTAGTTTCTCTTTACGGTTCACTGTTTTCCTCTTTGCTGGTGATATCAGTTTTACGTAGCCTGAGCATTAAGTAAACAGTTTCTTTATAGTGAACCAAAATGTGTTTTTCTCAAACTTATGTTTTACAAAAAAATAGGTGAGTTTAAT